>NZ_AP024660.1:3054676-3382014 GCF_019977395.1 Arthrobacter sp. NicSoilC5
TGACGAGGACCAGCACGGTGATCGAGGTGGTGGTGGACGTCCTGACCTCCGCCTACACCACCGAGGTCCTGGACGGGATTCTGCAGTTCGCCGCTTCCGAGGATGTCGAGGTCCTGGTGAGCGTCACCGCACCGTCGACTCCGACGGTGCAGACCGCGGAGCGCCGCGCGCAGCGGATGGTCGACGAAGGCAGGGCGGGAATGATCGTGGTGACCTCGGCATTCAGCGAGGCGCAGATGCACGCTTTCCGGCGGCGCCGGATCCCGGTGGTGGTGATCGATCCGCTCAACCCGCCACCCGCGGACGTGGTCAGCGTAGGGGCCACCAACTGGGCGGGCGGCAAGGCCGCCACCGAACACCTGCTGGAACTGGGCCACCGGCGCATTGCCTACATCGGCGGTATTGAGCGGGCCGAGTGCAACCAGGCGCGGCTCCACGGCTACATGGCCGCCCTTGCAGCCTATGGCATCTCCGTGGATCCGCAGTACATCATTCCGGGCGGCAGGTTCCGCCGGGACAGCGGGGTGTCCGGGATGAAGGCGCTGCTTGGCCTCGAGAAGCGCCCCACGGCCATCTTTGCCGGAAGCGACAGCATCGCCTTGGGCGTGCTCAGCGAGGCGGCGCATTGCGGCTTGAAGGTTCCCGGGGACATCAGCCTCGTCGGTTTCGATGGCACCATCCAGGGCGAGGAATCCGTGCCGGCGCTCACGTCGGTGGCGCAGCCCCTTGAGGAGATGGGACGGGCTGCCCTGAGGTCGCTGCTGCGCCAGGCGCGCGGTGAAGTCCTCGATTCCCGCCGGGTGGAGCTGGCCACCCACGTGATTGTCCGCGAGTCCACCGCCCCTCCCGCGGCCTGAGTGCGGGGCGGGGCAACGCGTGGAACACAAAGCGGCGGCTGCCACCCCGTCCGAAGAGGACCGGGTGGCAGCCGCCGCTGGGGTGTGAAGCCTAGCGCTTGACCGCTTCCAGCTTCAGCATCTTGGCAATGACGCCGTCGAGTTCGGAGTCGTCGAAGATCTTCTTCCAGTCGTCCTTGATGATGGTGTCCTTGCCGTACTGGATGGCGATTTCGCAGGCCTCGGAGAACGGGTTGGACCCGCGCAGGGCGTTGGTCAGCGCGATCTGGACGTGGCCGAACAGCATGGCCTTGGCGGCTTCCTCGGGGACGCCGGCGGTGTGAACGGTCTCGTGCAGTGCCTCGTTGAGCAGGGTGCCGATCATGCAGGCCACCGTTTCCACGAGGGTGGGTTCGAGGATGGCGAGCTGCTTGACGGTGACCCAGTGGACGTCGATGACGGGGGCGTAGATGGTGCGGATGGTCGCCTCCGCAGCTGCCTTGGTGGCCTCCGGGGCGTCTTCGTCGATGGCGGCCACCACGTTCTGCGGGGCGCCCTGGCCGCCGAAGGTGTCGGCCCATTCTTCCTTGGTGGTGCGCTCCAGGAACACGGACGGGTGGCACGGGTGCGCTACCGCCTGCACGACGTCGTCGCGCTTGGCCAGCAGGCCGGCGTAGGCGGCGGCGGGGTCCAGGGTGAGGAGGATGGATCCGGCTTTCATCTGCGGGACCACGCCTTCTGACACGATGCCCAGGACGGTGTCCGGGACGGCGAGGATCACCACGTCGGCGCCCTTGACGGCGTCGTCCGTGGCGGTGATCTCGCGGCGCTCGGCGCGGACGCGCTCCTGGCCGGCGGGGGAGTTCTCGCTGTAGAAGACGGTGTGGCCGGACTTCTGGAGGTTCCGGGAAACCCGCAGCCCCATCTTGCCCCCGGCTCCGATGACGGCGACGGTCAAAGTTTCTGCTGACATTTCACTTGCTCCTTAGGTATTCGATGCTTTGCCGGGTCCACTGGTTTTCGAGCCGGATGGTTTCCGCCTCGGTGTCCTGCCAGGGCAGCCAGTGTTCGACGATTTGGTTGATGTTTCGTTCGTGCGGCCGGATCTTCCCGGCCATGTACCCGTAGTCGAGCAGGCCTTCGCCGAGTGGGGCGCCGGAGTAGGTGAATCCCACCCAGCCGTCCTTGCGGCTGAAGGCAAAGTCCTTGACGTGCATGTTCAGGACATGGGGTGCGACGGCGTCAATCACCTCACGCGGCATCTCCAGCGCCGCGACGGTGTTGGCGGGGTCGCTGCAGATCCCCAGGTGCGGGCTGTTCACGCCGTGGATCACGTCCAGGACCCGGGAGGTGGGGACCTGTTCGTAGGTTTCCACGGCGATCTTCACCCCTGCCGCCTCGAACTCGGGCAGGACCTCCTTGAAGATGGCCACCGCTTCCTCCGTGGTGGGGGTGTGGCCTGGGGTGTTGAACATGGTCCGCAGCAGCGGGGATCCTAGGATTTCCGCGATGTGCAGGAACTTCCGAAGGTGCTCCGGCCGGATCCCCTTGGTGCCCAGCTCAAGGCCGATGCCCAGCCGGTCCGCGGTATCCCGCACGGCCTGGAGTTGGGCGTCGGTCATGGCTTCCAGCGGTGCGTAGTCGCAGACCTGGAAGAGGTCAACGCCCAGTTCCGCCGTCCGTTCCAGGGCGTCATGGATGCTCAGTGGCGTGGAGACCTGGTCCGAGAGCTGCCAGAAGAAGGCGTAGCTGCTGAGGCCGATTCGTGAGGTCATGCCGCCACCTCCGCTGTTTCCAGCCGCGCCGCGGTTTCGTCCAGGATGGTCTTCAGCGCCTTCGGGTCGTGGGCGAAGCGGCCCAGGAACAAACCGGCGACGGCGGGATCCAGCTGGGTGATCAGGCCCGGTCCGGCACTGCCGCCGTAGATCACGCGGCTGGTGTCCTGGCCCGGGAGGCTGCGCAGGTGCGCGTCCAGTCCGGTGGTGACGGCGCTGATGTACTCCGGTGTGGCCGGTTCCGGGGCGCCGATGGCCCATTGAGGCTCGTAGGCGACGATGGTCCGGCCGGCGGGCGCCAGGGACGACGCGCGGTTCAGTGCGGCGTCGATCTCCGCCGTGCACTGGGCGACGGCCTCCTCCACGGACCCCTGCTGCAGTTCACCGACGCACAGGACGGGGGTCAGCCCGTTGCGGTAGGCGGCTGCGGTCTTCAGCCCGATGGTCCGGTCGTCCTCGCCGAAGATCCGGCGGCGTTCCGCATGGCCCACCTCGGCGTACCGGCCGCCGAGTTCGGCGATGGTCCTGCCGCCCACCTCGCCGGTGTAGGCGCCTTCGTCTTCCCAGAAGATGTCCTGGGCGCCGGCGGCGGCACCGGCGGGGCCCAGGATCCTTGCGGCCTCCGGCAGTGCCGGCAGGACGGGCAGGACGAAGAGCTCGATGTCGCCGCTTTGCACTGCCGGATGGGCGAAGGCGATGGATGCGACGTCGCGGCAGTAGTCCACCGAGCGGGCGTAGCCGAAGTACATCTTCAGGCTGACGCCGATGATGGCTTGGGGGTTCTTAGCAGGAAGTGACACCCTCGTAGTCCTTAATCAGGGCGACCTTCTCCGCCGAGGCGGAGCTTTCGTCGAACGTGTAGGTGAGCCATTCCTTCGCCAGCCGGCGGGCGAGCTCCAGGCCGACGACACGCTGGCCGAAGGTGAGGACCTGGGCGTTGTTGCTCAGGATGGCGCGTTCAACCGAGAAGCTGTCGTGCGCTGTGACGGCACGGACGCCGGGGACCTTGTTCGCGGCGATCGCGACACCCAGCCCGGTGCCGCAGACCAGCAGGGCCCGGTCGGCCTTGCCCGCGGCGATGAGTTCGGCGGCGGCGATGGCAACTGACGGGTAGGGGGTGTGGCTACTGGCGTCCACCCCGACGTCGGTCACGGATTCGACCAGTTCGGAGGCTTCCAGGTCGGCCTTCAGGGCTTCCTTGTAGTCGAAACCGGCGTCGTCGGCTCCAATGACCAGGCGCAGTTTGGCGCTCATGCGTTCTCCTTGATGGTGGTGTTCTGGCTGAGGGTGTTGTGGATGGCACGGACGATCAGGGCCATGGACACGGCGCCGGCGTCAGGGGTGCCCAGGCTCTTCTCGGCGTGGGGCCGGGCCCGGCCCATCAGGGGCAGCAGGTTGGCGGTGTCCTCGGCAGCCTGCTGGGCAGTGGTGGCTGCAACGTCCCAGGCATCGGCCAGGGACTTTCCGCCCTCCACGCCGGCGGTCAGGGCATCCCGGAACGGAACCAGCACGTCCACCAAGGTCTTGTCGCCCACCTTGGCCTTGCCAAAGTCCATGATCGCGGCGGCGGCGCCTGCCACGCCGGCGGCGACAGCACCGGCGTCGGGCGCTTTGCTGTCACCCACGGCATCGCCTACCGCACGCAGGGCCATGCCCCACAAGGCGCCGGATGTGCCGCCGGCCTTGTCGGCCCAGGCATCGGCGGCGAAGTACAGGGTGGTGGCAGCGCCGGCACCGCGGCCGACGGCGTCTGCCGCGGCTTGCACGGCCGCGCGGACGCCGCGCTCCATGCCGATGCCGTGGTCGCCGTCTCCGGCGATCGCATCGATCCGGCCCAGTTCGGCGGCGTTGGCGTCCACCACATCCTTGGCGGCGCCAAGCGCCGCGAGGACACGGCACGCACCGGCCTGGGATTCAGCGGTTGCCTCCGGGACCGAAAGTTCGACGTCGGCCGTCTCGCCTGCCGTCTCCTCCAGCGCTTCGGCGGTGACGGCGCCGCGGCGGAAAGCCGGGGCGTCGGCGGGGGCGTTCCAGAGGGCCTCCAACTCGTCGTCGAGCCAGAAGAGGGTCAGGGAGGTGCCGGCCATGTCGAAGCTGGTGACCAGCTCGCCCACCTGCGGGTCCACCGCCTCCAGGCCTGCCTCAGCCAGCAGCTGGGCCACGCGCCGGTACACCACGAAGAGCTCTTCGTATTTGACGCTGCCCAGGCCGTTGAGGATGGGGACTAGGCGGGCGCTGGCGGCCTCAATGCCGTCGGGCACTTCGGTGAGGAGCTTGCCAACGAGCAGTTCGGCGAGCTCATCCGCCGTCGGAATGTCTGTTTCTCCAATGCCCGGCTCACCGTGGATGCCCATGCCCACCGCCATCCGGCCCTCGGGAACGGAGAACAGCGGTGTTTCGGCGCCTGGGAGGGTGCAGCCGGTGAAGGCGACGCCGAAGGAGCGGGTGCGGTGGTTGGCGCGTTCGGCGATCTCCATCACCGCATCCATGCCGTAGCCGGCCTCCGCGGCAGCGGCCGCTACCTTGAAGACGGTGAGGTCTCCGGCGATGCCGCGGCGCTTGGTGTGCTCTTCGATCGGGGCAGAGGAAACGTCGTCCGTGACGGCGATGCTGCGGCAGTCGATGCCTTCCCTGCGGAGCTTTTCCTTGGCCTGGGTGAAGTGGAGGACGTCACCGGCGTAGTTTCCGTAACCAAGCAGCACGCCGGTGCCGTTGTGGGCGGCCCTGGCCACGTTGTAAACCTGCTGGGCCGACGGCGATGCGAAAAGGTTGCCCATGGCGGCGCCGTGAGCCAGGCCCTGGCCCACGAGTCCGGCGAAGGCCGGGTAGTGGCCGGAGCCGCCGCCAATAACCAGTGCCACCGTGTCCGGGGTGCTCTTGGTGTTGCGGACAACGCCTCCGGAAACACGCCTCACCCAGCGTCCGTGTGAGGCGACGAAGCCTTCGATCATTTCGTCAGCGAAGGCTGACGGTTCGTTGAACAGGCGGGTCATGGGAAAAGCTCCTGGGCCTAGCTGGGGAAGGGTCTGTGGGCAGTGGTTGGTGTGGGGGCGCCTTCGGGCAAGGAAGGCGCCCCCGGGTTTTACGGTGCGTTGCCGCTCAGGGCTCGGCGTGCTGGCCGGCGCCGGCCGGATCCAGGGCCTCGGACCGGATGCCCTCCGTGACGCGGCCGGAACGGCTCAACGCCACCATCAGGACGGCGGACAGGAGCATGAAGCCGCCCACCACGAACATCGGCACGGTGTAGTCGCCTGTCCAGTCCTTGAGCCAGCCGGTGATGTAGCCGGCGCTGAAGCCTGCCAGGTTGCCCACGGTGTTGATCAGGGCGATGCCGGCTGCCGCTGCCGCACCGGTCAGGAACTGCGTGGGGACCGTCCAGAAGTTGGGCAGCGCGGCGAAAATGGCCATGGCCGTGATGGTGATGACGGCGATGGTGGCTGCCGGGCTTCCCGCAAAGAGTGCCAGCGGGATGCTCAGTCCACCCACCAGGGCCGGTACTGCGATGTGCCAGGTCTTGACGCCGCGCTTGGTGGCGTCCTTGGACCAGAAGTACAGGGCGATGGCTGCCGGCAGGTACGGGATGGCGGTGATCAGGCCCTTTTGGAAGACGTCGAACTTGGTGCCGTAGACGCCTTCGAAGCCGGAGATGATGGTCGGCAGGAAGAAGCCGAGGGCGTAAAGGCCGTAGATGAAGCCGAAGTAGATCAGGGAGAGCATCCAGACGCGGCCGTTGCCGAAGACGGTGCGTACGCTGACGTGCTTGTTGCCCGCGGCGGTTTCGTTCTTTTCCTTCTCCAGCGCGCCGGTCAGCCAGGTCTTTTCCTCGGCGCTGAGCCACTTGGCCTTGGCGGGGGAGTCGGCCAGGTAGAACCAGGAAACGATGCCGATGAGGATGGCGGGGATGGCAACGCCGAGGAACATCACGCGCCAGCCTTCGAGCCCGAAGAGGCCGTGCTGCTGGATGAGGATGCCGGCCAGCGGGGCGCCGATGACGGTGGTCAGCGGCTGGGCCAGGTAGAACAGGGCCAGGATCTTGCTGCGGTGCCTGGCGGGAACCCAGAGGCTCAGGAAGAGGATGGCGCCGGGGAAGAATCCGGCTTCGGCCACGCCCAGGATGAAGCGCAGGATGTAGAGCTGCTCAACGTTGGCCACCCAGGTGAACAGCAGGGAGACGATGCCCCAGCTGACCATGATGCGGGCCAGCCAGCGGCGGGCTCCGAACTTGTGGAGCGCCAGGTTGGAGGGGACCTCCAGCAGGATGTAGCCGATGAAGAAGACGCCGGAGGCGAAGCCGAACTGGGCGGCGTTCAGGGCCAGGTCCTTGTTCATGCCGTTGGGGCCGGCGAAAGAGATGGCGGTGCGGTCGAGATAGTTGATGAAGAACATCAGCGCGACGAACGGGACAAGCCTGATCGCCACTTTCCTGATTGCGGATTTTTCGACCACCGATTGTGTGGTGTCCACGTTGACTCCTAGATGTTGGTGTCCCGGCCGCATCCGTCACTGGAGGCGTGGGGCTGTCTCATGTGCACGCGGGCTTGGGGTTCCGCGGCGGCTGAAGCTGTGAGTTCCACCATAGGACTGAAACAAGAATTGGTCAACCGGTTGACTGGTTCCCGTCCGATGACAATCCCGTAGGTGGTCCTCTGGGGCCGTCCGGCGTGGTCAACCAGTTGTTACGCTTGGGTGGTGTCCGTAGAATCCGCCGCCGCGACGGCCAAGATCAGTGCCGCCCTGGGCTCTCTGGGGCAGGGTTCAGTGGTGTCGGAAGTGGCCGAGCGCCTGCTGGCCTTTTTCACCAGCGGTGATATTGCCCCGGGAACCAGGCTCCCTGCCGAGCGCACGCTGGCCGCCTCCCTTGGCGTTGGCCGGTCAGCGGTGCGGGAGGCCCTCGCTGCGCTGGAAATCCTTGGCATCGTGGTGGTCCGGCCGGGATCCGGCACTTATCTTCGGGACGGCGTCTCGGAGCTTCTGCCCCGCACCCTGAGCTGGGGCATGATGCTGGGCGCCCCACGCACGCGCGAACTCGTGGAACTGCGCAGCGGACTCGAGGTGCAGGCCGCCCAACTGGCCGCAGGGCGCATCACCGACGAGGCGCTGGAGCGGATGCGCTCAAACCTGGACACGATGGAACGCACGCTTGACGACCTTACGGCCTTCGTTGAGGCCGACGCCTCGTTCCACCGCGAAATCGCCGCGGCTTCCGGGAACCAGGTGCTCCAGGAACTCCTGCAAAGCATCCGCTCGTTGCTGCGGATCTGGGTGGACCGGGCCCTCACGGACGAAGGGCATGCTGCTGCCGCGCTGAAGGAGCACACCAAAATCTACGAAGCGCTGGCCGCCCGGGATGCCGGTGCCGTGACGGCAACCATGAGCTCCCACATGGAGACGGCTACCCGGCGCCTGCTGGCGGGATTCGACGCCGCCCAGTAGGCCCGGGGCGTCAGGCTGGCTTTCCCGCCAGCTGTTCGCGGCCAGGTTTCCCGGTGGTGGCCGGGCACGGCCCCACTGACCCGCGCCGCACCAGGGTTGCCGTGAATTGTGCGGGAGCGGCAGGCGGGAGCCCCTCCATTTGCCGGATCAACGCCTTCGCTGCCGCCACTCCCATGTTGTAGACGGGCTGGGCGATGACCGTGAGGGGCGGGGTTGTCAGCCTGGTCCACGCAAAGTCGTCGTACATCAGGAATGAAACATCCGCTGGAATGGACAGGCCCAGTTCCTGGATCGCTTCCACCACGCTGAGGGCGATGAGGCCGTCGGACGCCACCGCGGCCGTGGCCCGGTCCGGACCCCTGAGCACTTCCCGGGTAATGCTGCGGATGGAGTCTTCATCGCCCGCGTTCAACCGGACCAAGTCCTCCGGAAAAGCCAGCCCGTATTCCAGGAAGGCCTCCCGCATGCCTTCGATACGGTCGGCAATCTGTGAGGACTCCAGCGTCATTCCGGGGGTGTACGGGGCATTAGTCCTCAACGTGGAAATGAAGGCGATCCGGCGGTGGCCCGCATCCAGCAGGTACCGCGTAGCCTCGCGCGAAATCCGTGCCATGTCCACGGCCATGGTCTCAACCGGCATGTCCCCGGCAGTGCGGTCGATGAAGACCATGGGCCGGCCTGACCGGTGCACCTCCTGGAGGTGTCCGGTGTCCACCGAGGACGCAGGAGCGACGATCAGCCCGTCCACGCGCTTGTCCAGCAGCACCCGCACTGCGTCCACTTCCGCCTCGCGGTCCTCGTCCGTATTGACCAGGATGACGTTGTAGCCGGCCTTCTTTGCCGTGTCCGTGATGCCCCGGGTCGCCAGTCCGAAGTGGGGGTTCTCGATGTCACCCACCACCACGCCGATGGTGTGCGATTTGCCCGTGTTCATGCTGCGCGCAAGCTCATTGGGCCGGTAGGAAAGGGCCTCCGCCGCGGCCTGGACGCGCTCGCGGACGTCGTCGCTGACGGCGCCGTAATTGCCCAACGCGCGGGCTGCCTGGGCCTTGGAGACCTGGGCTGCCTTTGCGACGTCTGCAACGGTGACGTCCCGCCGCCGTGCTCCTTCAGCGCTCATCTTCACCTTTCGAAGAGGCTGTTGACGCCCCCTGTGACTTCCGCTACATTTCTATCCATCGATGTGAGTCCGGTCTCAATCTTAGGGTGTGAGACCGGACTCAACAAGAGCATCGGCGACTTTCTTCGGCGGCCCTGACAGCACCGCCTCCCTCCCAACGATTGGACAACGCTGTGAAGAAAAAGAACCTCCGCCCGGCCGGAATCGCCGCCGCAGCACTGGCTGCGGTCCTGGCGCTCTCCGGCTGCAGCTCCACCTCCGCCGCTTCCACCACTGAGAACAACCCTTACGGCCTGATCCAGCCGGGCACCATCCGCGTGGCCAGCCTGGGCGACTCCAAGCCGTACACCTTCGCCGACGCGTCCGGTAATTTCACCGGCTTCGACGTCGAACTGTTCAAGGATGTGGCCCACCGGGCCGGTGTGGACAACGTGGTCTTCACCGGACAGGACTTTTCCGGCCTCCTGGCCGCAGTGGCCAACGGGCAGTTCGACGCCGGTGTGGCCGCGATCGGCATCACGGACAAGCGGAAGGAAACCGTGGACTTCTCGGACGGCTACCTGGCCGGTTACCTGACGGTGATCACCACCAAGACGTCGGGCATCACAAGCGCTGAGGGCCTGGCCGGCAAGCGCCTGGGTGTGGTCCAGGGAACCCTGCAGGAAGCGTACGCCGTCAAGAACTTCACCTCGGCCAGCCTGGTCCGCTTCCCGGACAACAACACCGCCATCGCGGCCGTGAACAGCGGCAGCGCGGACGCCCACTTCCTGGATTACGAGGCAGCGAAGGCCTACGAGGACCAGCACGGCCTGGTCAGCGCCGCGGACATCCCGTCCTTCGACGCTCCGGCCGGGTTCGCCGTCGCCAAGGGCAAGACCGCCTTCAAGGAAGCCCTGAACAAGGGCTTGGCCGCCGCCATGGAGGACGGCACCTGGAAGAAGCTCTACCAGAAATGGTTCCCGGGCTCCCCGATGCCCAAGCAGTACCTGCCCAAGGCCGAACAGGCCGCCTCCGCCTCACCCGCGCCCAGCAAGTAGCCCGCGCACCAGCCCTCCGGCTTCACTGCCGGGGCGGGCCCCGCTGGCCGCGGCCCGCCCCGGCACCTCCACCCAATCTACGTCTGAGAGCAACCATGGACTGGTTCAACACCATCATCCGTACTTTCTTCGACTTCGGCGCTATGGCCGAGGTCCTGCCCCAACTGTTGGCGGTCGGCCTGCTGAACACGCTGATCATCTCCATCGCCGCCACCGTCCTTGGCACGGTGCTGGGGATGGTGGTGGCCGTCATGGGCATCTCACCCTCGAAATGGCTGCGGGTTCCGGCCCGGATCTACACCGACCTTTTCCGGGGCCTGCCGGCCATCCTGACCATCCTGCTGATCGGCCAGGGCTTCGCCCGGCTCAGCCAATCGATCTTCGGGCCGTCCCCTTACCCGCTGGGCATCATCGCACTGAGCCTGATCGCCAGCGCCTACATCGGCGAGATCTTCCGCGCCGGCATCCTCAGCGTGGACAAGGGCCAGGGCGAGGCCTGCCGCGCCCTGGGGATGAGCTACGCCAAGTCCATGGCCCTGGTGGTGGTGCCCCAGGGCGTACGCCGGGTGCTTCCGGCCCTGGTGAACCAGTTCATCGCGATCGTCAAGGACTCCTCCCTGGTGTACTTCCTGGGCCTGCTGGTCACCGAACGCGAACTCTTCCGCGTGGGCCAGGACGCCGCCGTGCTCTCCGGCAACCTCTCACCCCTGGTCGCGGCAGGCCTGTTCTACCTGGTCATCACCGTCCCGCTGACGCACCTGGTAAACCACTTCGACAACAAGTTCCGCACCGGACGCCGCCGGGCCGCGCCACCCACCAGCGGGCTGAAGGAAGTCAAGGAACTCGACGCGGCCTCGCCGCTTACCACCGGGAGCAACACATGAACACCCCCACACAAAACACCACCACAGCAGGCCGCATAGGGGCCCCGACCTTCCACGGCTCCAGCCTGGAACTGCACAACGTCACCATGGCTTACGGCGACATCGACGTCCTGCGCAACGTCAGCCTCACGGTCGCCCCCGGAACCACCACCTGCATCATCGGCCCCTCCGGCTCCGGCAAATCCACCCTGCTGCGGGGCATCAACCGCCTCCACGAACCCAAAAGCGGCGACGTGCTGCTCGCCGGCGACAGCACCCTGGGCACCAACCCGGACACCCTGCGCACCCGCATCGGCATGGTCTTCCAGCACTTCAACCTCTTCCCGGACCACACTGCGGAAGAAAACGTTGCCCTGGCCCTCTGGGCCGTCAAGGGCATGCCCAAGGCCCAGGCCATGGATCGCGCCCGCCAACGCCTGGCCGAAGTAGGCCTCGCCGAACGCGCCGACCACCGCCCCCGCGATCTCTCCGGCGGCCAGCAGCAGCGCGTCGCCATTGCCCGCGCCCTGGCCATGGAACCCGAAGTCATGCTCTTCGACGAAGCAACCAGCGCCCTGGATCCTGAGCTGGTCAAGGGCGTCCTGAACCTCATGGCGGGCCTGGGCCGCCGCGGCATGACCATGCTGGTGGTCACCCACGAAATGGGCTTCGCCCGCAAAGTCGCCGACCAGGTGGTCTTCATGGACGAAGGTGAAGTGGTTGAAGCAGGCACTCCCACCCAACTCTTCGACGACCCCCGCAGCGAACGCCTCCAGCGCTTCCTCTCCGAGGTGCTCTGATGGGTACGGTTCCCGCTGCACCCATCCGGACCGCCGTCGTCGGCTTTGGGATCTCCGGAAAGGTCTTCCACGCGCCGCTGATCGCGGCCAACCCGGATTTCTCGCTCGACGTGATCCTGACGGCCCGGCCCGGGCGCGCGGCCGAGGCGGCACGCCTCTACCCACGGGCACGGATCGTTGGAACTCCAGAAGAGCTTTTCGCCCTGTCCGCGGACCTGGACCTGGTCATCCTGGGCACCCCGCCGCACACCCACTTCGGACTGGCCGCGACGGCCATCGCTCATGGCCTGCACGTGGTGGTGGACAAGCCGTTCGTGCCCACGTCCGCCCTGGGTGGGGAACTGCTCAGCAGGGCGGACGACGGCGGGGTGCGGCTTACGGTGTTCCAGAACCGCCGGTGGGATGCAGACTTCCTTACCCTCCGGAAGATCCTGGCCTCGGGAGCGCTGGGGCAGGTCAGCAGCTTCGAATCACGGTTCGAGTGGTGGCGGCCGGGAGGGTTTGGGAACTGGCGGGACACCGTGTCCCTTGCCGAGGGCGGCGGCATCCTGCACGACCTGGGAGCCCACCTGATCGACCAGGCCATCCAGTTGTTTGGCCCGGTGGAACGGAGCTACGGCGAGACGGCCAACCGCGGGAAACATCCGGACGCTGCCGACACTGAGGCCTTCGTGTCACTGCTGCATGCCTCCGGAGTACGCTCCCGGCTGTGGATGAACGGCATGGCCGCCCAGGCGGGCGCCCGCTTCCACGTCCTCGGCTCCGCGGCCGGGTACACCAAGTGGGGTCTTGACGGCCAGGAACCTGCGCTCGCAGCGGGTATGCCGCCGTCGGATCCGGCATATGGCCTCGACCCCCAGGAGTCTTGGGGGCTCCTGGGCATCGATGGTGCAACGTCCCCCGTTCCTGCCGAACGCGGCGCCTACCCGCAGTTTTACGTGCAACTGGCCGCAGCCCTGCACGGGGAGGGGCCGCTGCCCGTCGACCCCGCCGGCCCCCTCGAAGTACTGAAAGTCATCGAGGGGATCCACGCCCTGGCCTGAGGCTCCCCCCAACTCTTCTCCATGACGCACCGTTCGCGTCCAACCCAGAACCACGAATTCCAAAGAAAGGGACACCAATGTCCTCTGCCACAGCCACCAAGCGCGTCGCCATTATCGGCGGCGGAATCCTGGGCGTTTCCACCGCCGTGCACCTGCTCCGCGAAGGCGTCTCCGTGATCCTGCTGACCGAGCGCGGCCTGGCCAGCGAAGCCAGCGGCCGTTCCCTGTCCTGGCTCAACTCAGCGGGCGAACGGTCCACCCCGTACCACCAACTGCGGGTTGCCGGCGTGGACCGCTACCGCACGCTCTTCGCCTCGGACCCCAAGCGGGAGTGGCTCCAGTTCGGAGGCGGACTCATGTGGAACGCGGACGGGCAGGCTGAAACGACCGAGGCGCGGCACGCTTACGAGAAGTCCATCGGTTACGACTCCAAACTGCTGGCTCCGGAAGAGATTGCAACAGCCACCCCCGGTATCGATTCCAGTGCCGTACCGGACAACGCCATCTTCAACCCCGGCGAAGGCTGGGTCAGCCTTCCGGACCTGATCGACTTCCTGATGGAGGAGTTCCACTCCCGTGGCGGCGAACTGGTCCTCAATGCCGGCAAGGCCTCCGTCATGGTGGAGGGCGGCCGCACCACCGGCGTGGAGACCTCGTCCGGTGGGACCTACCCGGCCGACGCCGTCCTGGTGGCGTGCGGGGCAGCGACGCCCGCCGTCGTCCAGCCCCTGGGCGTGCACATCCCCAATGGTTCGCCGGTGTCCATGCTGGTGGTGACCAAACAGGTGCAGCACGACGTCACCGCCGTGATGAACACCCCGCGCGCCGCGCTCCGGCCCAACCCCGGCGGCACGTTCGCGCTGGACCACGACTGGTACGAGGAACACATCACCGAGCACGCGGACGGTTCCTTCACCGTCCCGGAAGAAGTGGTGCAGGAACTGGCTGATGAAGCCTCCAGGCTGGTTGCCAGCAATCCGGAACTCAAGCCGGCCTCCTGGAAGATGGGCTACAAGCCGATCCCCGGTGACGGCGAACCCGTCCTGGGCGAACTCGGCCAGGTGCCGGGCTGCTTCGTTGCCTTCACGCACTCCGGTGCCACCCTGGGCCTTATCGCCGGCGAACTTCTTGCCGGTGAAATCCTGACGGGCCGGAAGCACCCCATGCTGGCGACGTTCCGGCCGGGGCGGTTCTCCTAGGTCATGCGCGAAGGAGCGGGACCGCAGACGTGCGGCCCCGCTCCTGGACGCGCGCCGAAGGTCAGGCGCCCAAATGCCCCGTAAGGCGGCGGTGGAAGCCGGTGCTGCGCTCATCGAGGCCTTCAATGGCGACCTCGGCGCCGTGGTGCCCGTACTTGGTTTCGATGGAGTCCAGGGCGGCCACCGTTGATGCGTCCCAGATCTGGGCGCGGCTAAGATCGATGGTCACCGAGGCGGGATCGTCGGCGTACGCGAAATGCTCCACGAGGTCATTGCTGCTGCCGAAGAACAGCGGCCCCACCACCTCGTAACGCACGCTTCCGCCGTCGTCCGCCAGGTTCCGCTCGACGGTGATGACGTGGGCCACCCGGCGGGCGAACAGCACCATCGCCAGGATGACGCCCACCAGCACTCCGTAGGCCAGGTTGCCCGTGAAGACCACGACGGCCACCGTGACTCCCATGACGATCGTCTCCGGCAGTGGCATCCGCTTGAGGGTGGACGGCCTGACGCTGTGCCAGTCCACCGTGGTGACGGCCACGACCATCATCACCGCGGCCAGGGCCACCATGGGGATCTGCCCCATGATCGGGCTCAGCCCCGTCACCAGGGCCAGCAGGAACACCCCGGCCACAACCGTTGAGATGCGGGTCCGCGCCTGGCCGGTCTTCACATTGAGGACGGTCTGGCCGATCATGGCGCAGCCGGCGATGCCGCCGTAGAACCCGGCGAGGATGTTCGAGACGCCCAGGCCCCAGGACTCGCGGCCCTTGTGCGAGGGCGTCTCGGTGATGTCATCGACCAGTTTCGCCGTGAGGAGGGTTTCCATGAGGCCGACGAACGCCACGCTCAGCGCCGTGGGCAGGACCAGCTTGAAGGTCTCAACATCAAGCGGAACCAGGAACGGGGTGAATCCCGGCATCTGGCCGGTCAGGGGCCCCTCGTCGGCGACGTTGGGAACAGCAAGGCCCGCAAGGATGGCGATCGCCGTGACGACGACGATGGCCACCAGCGGTGACGGGACCACCTTGGTGAAGCGGGGGAGGACGAAAATAATGGCCAGCGTCAGGGCAAACAGGACGTAGGCGAGCCAGGGGACGTTGAGGACATGGGGCACCTGCGCCATGAAAATCAGCACACCCAGGGCGTTGACGAACCCGATCATCACTGATCGCGGGATGAACCGCATCAGGCGGGCAAGCCCGGCCAGGCCAAAGACCACCTGGATTACCCCTGCAAGCAGCACCGTGGGCAGGACGTACTGGACACCGTGCTCGTGCACCAGCGGTGCGATGACCAGGGCCACGGAGCCCGCAGCCGCCGTTACGACGCCGGGCCGTCCGCCAAGGATGGACATCGCCAAGGCAAGCACGATGGAGGCGACGAGGCTGACCATCGGATCCACCCCGGCCACGATCGAGAACGAAATGACCTCCGGGACGAGCGCGAGGGTGGTGACCATGCCGGCGAGGACTTCGCGGGTCAGCTGCCGCGGAGAGCGCAGCGCGGCCATGACGGTATTCGGCTGCCGGGTGGGGCGGGGGCGGTCGGCGACGGCCAAGGAGCGGCTCCAGGGACTTGGCTCTCAGGAAAGAGCGGGTGGGCAACGTTGGGCGCGCCACGGTGCGCAAGGGTCCAGCCCTGCCATGGAAGACAATTGGGGTGGAGAGAAAAGTGCCGGTGACTGCCGGCTGCGCATGCAACACTACCCTAACGTGAGGGTTGAGCCGGATGGGTGACGTGATGGTGAAAGAGATGACCGCCGAAGAAGTGGTGGCCACAATGCATATCGGCGAACTCGCGGACCGTTCGCAGATGTCCCTGCGCACCATCCGCCACTACGACGAGGTGGGCCTGCTCAAACCGTCCGGCCGCACCGACGGCGGATTCCGCCTCTACACCGAGCGCGATTTCACGCGCCTGCTGCTGATCCGCAGGATGAAACCGCTGGGGTTCACGCTCGAAGCCATGGCCGGGCTCCTGAAGGTCATTGACGCTTTGGAGGCGGCCGAGCCGGGCGAGGATGTTACGGCCATCAGGACTGAGTTGAACGGTTTCATTGAAGAAGCAGCGCGGCGCCGTGCGAAGTTGGAGGAACAACTCGGCATGGCCGACGAGTTCCTGGCGCTGCTGCGCGCTCGGTAGGGGACCCGCCGCTGTTGCCAAACTGTGCCTTGCCGCCCGGCCATGGCCCCGGGGCAGCAGTAAGCACGGCTGATAAAATGACCGGGTTGCAGGGCGGCCCAGAGAGCCGGTGCAACCAGTGCCGTAACAAAGTAGGGGACCACACAATCATGACGGCAGGCGGGTCACACCTTGAGACGTCGGAGAGCCGGCCGGGCAAACCGGTCGACCCCTCCGTGCCCGCCAGGGGCCGCGCCTACCTCGCCACCATCGAAGGTTTCATCGGCGCCCTCATGATGTTTGTCGGCTCCATCGGCACGGGCTGGATCGCCAACGGCTCGCCCATGATCCGCCAGCCGGTGGTCATCGCGCTCCGCACCGAGGGGTGGGGTGTTGCCGTGTCCACCGTGCTGCTGACGGCCGGCGCCATGCTCCTGATGCGCTCCTGGCTGAGGCTGGGCCAGCGGCTGGGGGACTGGGGGCAGTCCTCGCTGCGGTCCGTGGTGGTGGCCATCTCCGCCTGGTCCCTGCCGCTGCTGTTCTGCGTCCCGGTCTTTTCCCGCGACGTCTACGCCTATACCGGCCAGGGACGCCTGGTCCAGGAGGGCCAGAACCCGTATGAGGTGGGCATTTCCACCCTCAACAACTGGTTTTCGCTGGGCGCCGACCCCGCCTGGGCCGAGAACCGGACCCCCTACGGGCCGTACTTCCTGTGGCTGGCGCGCGCCGTCGTGGGGCTGACCGGCGCCCAGCCCGACGCGTCAGTCCTGCTCTTCAGGCTCCTGGCCGGCGTCGGCGTCCTGCTCTGCGTCATCTACGTCCCCAAGCTGGCCGAACTGCACGGCATCAACGGTGCGCGGGCCCTCTGGATCTCCGTGGCCAACCCGTTGTTCCTCATCAGCTTCATCGCCAGTGCCCACAACGACGCACTCATGGTGGGGCTCGCCGTCGCCGGTGTCTACCTGGCCGCCACCCGCCGCTACCTGCCGGGCATCCTCCTGGTCACCGCCTCCATCGGCATCAAGCCCATCACCGTGCTGCTGCTGCCGTTCATCGGGGTCATGTGGGCGGGCCCTTCCGCTTCCTGGCCGCGCAAGTTCCTGATGTGGGGCGCGACGGCGGCCATCAGCTTTGGCGTGCTGGCCCTCAGCGGCATCCCCTACAACCTGGGCATCGGCTGGACCTGGGCCATTATGGACCCCACCCCGGGCTACACGGGCTACTCGCCGTCGGGCTTCCTGGGCCAGCAGGTGGAGATGCTCGCCAACGCCCTGGGCCTGCCCGGCGGAACACTGGCCACCTGGCTGAGGACGGCCATGAAGTGGGCCGCCATCGCCCTGGTCCTGCTGCTGATGTTCCGCGGCGACTACTCCCGGGCGGTGCGCCGGATGGCCCTGGCGTTCACCGCCGTAGTGATGCTCTCACCCATCATCCAGCCCTGGTACATCCTCTGGTTCCTGCCGTTCCTCGCGGTCACCGGCATCCGGGACGACTGGCAGATCCGCTCGCTGTACGTGGGCGTGACGTTCTTCGTGGTGTTCGGCGCCCAGGACCAGCTCTCGGTCTGGTCCTTCGTGGAACTTCCCATCGACGCGTCCTCCCTGGCGTTCTTCACCGCCCTGGCCTTCACGTTCTACCTGCTGGTGCTGGACGTCCACACCCGGAAACTGCTCATCGAGGGAAAGCCCCTCGACCTGGCCCGGCGCGGGTGGCAGTGGGCCGTGGGACGGCGGGCGGCACGCCGCACCCGCGCACCCCAGGCCCCAGCCGCCGTCGACCGGTCCGAAAGCCGCTAGCCGGGCGGCCGGCCACATAAAAAGCTAGGCTTCCGCCGGCACCCGCGTGGAGGTCTTGCGGCCCAGTTCCGCCGTGCGCTTCACCGACCACCACAGCAGCACCACCAGGAGCACGTTGCGGGTGGTGAGGATGGCCGCCATGACCGGGTGGGCGTGGATCAGGGGCGTGTAGAACAGCGGGTAGATCACGAACGTTGTCATGGCGATGCCCATCAGCAGGGCCGCTGGCACCTTCCAGCGCTCCCAGTCGTGGGCCAGGCCGGCGATGATCACCGGGGCCAGCCAGATGATGAACTGCGGCGAGCCCACCTTGTTGAAGACGATGAACGCGGTGACCATCATGAGGGAGCCCTCAAGGAACAGTTCCTCGCGCTCGGCGCCCCGCCGCATGGCACGCACCAGCAGGATGGCGGCGGTCACGGCGGCGAGGACCAGCAGCGGCTGCATCAGGAACGCTGCAGTACTGGCTCCGGGGCCGTAGACCTCGGTGGAGTTGATGGCCGTGTTGTCCGCCATCTTGGAACCGGCGATGTGGAAGACGCTCAGCCAGACCCACGGTGTGGAGAAGGTGGCCTCGAGCTGCATGCCGCGCTCGCCCTGGTTGAGCAGGAAGTCCATGATGTGCGGCAGCCCGCCGGTCAGCCAGGTCCCCAGTCCAACGACGGCGGTCACAGCGGCACCGGCGAGCACCACCTGGATGCGCTTGTGGCTGGCGATGACGATGGGTACCAGCACGGCTGCAGGCCACACCTTGATCCAGGTGGCCACGCTGAGCAGGACGCCCGCCACCACGGGCCGGTCAGCCGCGTAGAGCAGCGCGATCAGCACGATCGGTGCGGTGATGCCTTCCACCCGGGCGAAGCTCAGGTAGCCCATGAAGACGGTGAAGAACAGCCACCACCACGCCGGAGCCACGCCCGTCATCTTCCGCGGGCCGCGGGTCAGATAGAGCAGGCCGACGGCGTTGAGTGCCGTGATGATCAGGAACCAGACCAGCAGGTAGAGGCCCGGCCCGGCGATATTCGCCAGGAAAATGGGGATTTGCGCCAGCACGGGGTAGACCCAGGGGCTGATCTTCCCGGTCAGGTCCGCCGGGTTGTACCCGTCCATGGCCCACTGCCGGTACTGCTCGGTGTCGCTGAACGTATCGCCGTTCAGGAAGAAGGACGCCATCCAGCCCAGGAAGTACAAGTGGACGACGGCGAAGCCCCACCACACGCTGGACGGACGGGCGAACCAGTCCACCACCTTGGCTGGCAGGACTTTGCTGCGGACCGTCACCAAACGGTCAAAGAACCTTGTGGAAATCTCAGGTCTCCTTGAGCGCGGGGGCGGGTGCGGCGGTCTTCTTGCCCAGTGAGTACAGGCGCCGGACGCTCCACAGGAACAGGACCACCAGCAGGATGTTGCGGATGGTCAGCACCAGTGCCATCCACGGGTTGTTGTGGCTGAGGGCGTCGTAGAAGAGGGGGTAGATGAAGTAGGTGGCCACGGCGATGGCGATCAGCATCAGTGCCGGGACGCGCCATTCGCGCCAGCTGTGCGCCAGGCCGACGGCGACGGCGGGGCCCAGCCACACCATGAACTGGGGCGAGCCCACCTTGTTGAACACCACGAAGGCGGCGGCCAGGGCGAGGGCGCCGGCCAGAAGCAGCTCGGTCCGGTCCACGCCGCCGGCCACCTTGTGCTGCTTGCCGTTGTGGAGCGCCCAGAAGGCCAGGCCTGCCACCAGCAGGGCGGCCAGGACCAGGAGCGGCTGCATCAGCACGGACATGGTGGCGGTGCCGGGGCCGTCCACCTGCATGGAGTTGATGTCCGTGTTCATGTACATCCGGGAGCCGCCCACGTTCAGAACGGAAAGCCAGAGCCACGGGGTGGTGAAGGTGGCCTCGAGCTGCATGCCGCGGTCGCCCTGCTGGGTGAGGAAGTTCAGGAGCTTGGGGACGCTGCCTAGGGCTGCCGCCAGCGCAACGACGCCCGCCGTCGTCGCGATTCCTGCCAGCACCACCAGCAGGCGGTTCTTCACGACGGCGAACAGGGCCAGCATGATGGCCGCCGGCCAGACCTTCACCCAGGTGCCGATGGCCAGCAGGACCGAGGCGATGAACGGGCGCTGGACGCCGTATGCCAGGGCCACGAGGACCAGCGGGGCGGTGAGGCCGTCAACGCGGGCGAAGCCGAGCCAGCCCATGAGGAACGTGAAGGCCAGCCACCACCAGCCCGCGGGGATGGCGTTGGCGTTGCGGCCGCGCCCGGTGAGTTTCAGCAGCGCCCAGCCATTGAGGACGGTTGTCATGAGGACCCAGAGGAAGAAGAACGGTCCAGGGCCTGCGAGGCCCGCAATAGCCATGGGGATCAGGGCCAGGATGGGATAAACCCAGGGGCTGGGGCCGCCCCGGAGGTTGGCGTCGTTGAAGCCGGCCATGGCCCAGTCGCGGTAGATGAAGGTGTCGCTGAACGCCTCGCCGCGCAGGGAGAGCGAAGCTGCGAAGACCAGGAAGACCAAATGGACCACGATGAAGCCGCCCAGCAGTCCGCGCCCGGAGTTCAGGCCGCTCCGCACGGGCGCGGGGAGGATGACATTGCGGATCCTGGTCAGATTGCCGAAGAGAGCGTCGGTGGAAATGGCGGAATCCTTGTCAGGTCGTTGCACAGTCAGCGGTCGCGCAATAATGGCTCGGGTGGGCCGCGGGGCGGGTTTCGGAGGCAGATGGAAGCCCCGGAAAACGGCTCCCACTCCCTTTCAACTCTAATTGACAGCGCCCTGCGGCCAGTAATTGTCAGGACAAAGGGTGGCGCCCAAGGCGCTGACCTGCGTCATTTATCTAAAGTTGCTGGCACATTTTTGCTCAGGCACCATGGGTTGAGGCGCGAAAGCGCCAACCGCCTATGCAGCCAGGGGGAGCGCTGGGCGGGGTATGCCCACCCATCCCCTGAAAGACACAGGCAACATCCATGAACTTCCCCCTGACCCTCACCGTCTCCGACCGCCACAGCATGGACACCGAGCTGGACGCCGCGGTCGCAGCTGCTAAGGCCCATGCACTGATCGGCCGCCGCCACGGCATCCTGGTGACCCGCCATGGCGCCGACAAGTTCACGGTGGACCTCAGCGACGCCGTCCCCTTCGGCCTCACCCGCGAACACCAGGCCTGGTAGGCCCCTTCAGCCGGCGGCTGACACAGCCGGCCCCCTGGCACAAAGCCGGTCGTCGAACTTACCCTGCCCCTGACGGCGGCGCCTTTGGCGCCGCCGTCAGTGCCGGCGTCGCCCGCTTGCCGCGTCTAGCTGCCGGCGCTGCTGTCCCCGCCGCCGCCCACGCGGTTGCTGCGCTGCTGCAGCCGGTCGATGTGCTTTGACGCCTCCGCCTTGCTCAGGTCAGCGGGAAGTTCCTCCCCCGCCTCGCGTGCAAGGGTATCGAGGTAGCTGCGCTGGGCTGCCGTCATGGGCTCGTCCCCGGTCACCCAGTCTTCCGGGTCCCTGTTGAGCCCTGCGTTAGGTTCGGGTTCCGGGCTGCCGATCGTTTCCTGGTTGCTGTCGCTCATGGGTACGAGTCTAGGCCGGGGCGCAGACATTCCACTGGAGCGTGCGCTCTGGAATGCCTCCGCTTGAATAAGTCGGGGAATCATGGAGACGTTGAGTAGGTAGACGCCGGACATCAACGCAGCCAGGAGAATGACTCGATGGATACCAAGCTCAAAGTCGCAGTGCTCGGGACGGGAATCATGGGAGCGGCCATGGCCCGGAACCTCCTGCGGGCCGGTCACGAGGTTTCCGTGTGGAACCGGGATGCGACCAAAACGGAACCCCTGGCTGCTGACGGCGCCCGGCGTGCCGCCAGTCCCGCCGACGCCGTGGAAGCGGCCGACGTGGTCCTGACCATGCTCTATGACGCCGCCGCGGTGGAAGAAGTGGTCCGGGCTGCAGCCCCGGGCTTCCGGCCAGGCACGGCCTGGATCCAGTCCACCACCGTGGGTGTGCAGGACGCGCCCGCTGTGGCCAAACTGGCCGCCGAGCTCAGCCTGGACCTGGTGGAAGCGCCCGTGTCAGGCACCCGCGCGCCCGCTGAAGCCGGCCAGCTCCTGGTGCTGGCCGCCGGGCCTGACGCTGTGCGCCGGCGGGTGGCACCGGTGCTGGATGCCATTGGCGCCCGAACCATCTGGACGGGCAGGACCCCGCTGAAGGGTCCGCCGCGCGGCTCAAACTTGTGGTGAACAGCTGGGTCATTGCCGCCTCCAACGCCGCCGGCGAGGTGGTTGCCCTTGCCCAGGCGCTCGGGGTCGATCCGCAGCAGTTCCTCAACGTAATCGACGGCGGCGGACTGGACCTTCCCTACCTACGGACCAAGATGGGGCTCATCCTGGATGAGGGACTCGAGCCTGCGTCCTTCGCCGTGGACACTGGCTGCAAGGATGCACACCTGATCGTCGATGCCGCCGCTGAGCAGGGCCTCAAGCTCGACGGCGCCGAAGCGTTCGCCGCCCGGCTGGACCGGGTGGCAGAACAGGGCCGCGCCAAGCAGGACATGGCTGCGGCGTACTACGCCAGCAGGTAGCAGCCGGGGCTCCCAGAGCAGGCTGGATAGCGCTTGCCCATTGACGTAATGCACGTCACCTTCTATATTGGATGAATCGATTCAAGAGCTGCCGCCCAAGCCCGTCCCCCGTGGGTTTCTGCGCAGACACCGCCCCAACTGTTTCCAGGGGTTTCGGTTCCTTGCCAATGAAGACGAAGGACAAGCACATGAGCACCACCCCAACCCGCGTAGCCCCTTCCAGTCCAGCTGCCGGCGCGGGTCTGCGGGATCCGAAGAAGGCCGCAATGAGCGGCTGGATCGGAAGTGCCCTTGAGTACTACGACTTCGCGCTGTACTCGCTGGCTGCCACGCTGATCTTCCCGACCATCTTCTTTCCCGCGGAAAACCCGACCGTTGGGATCATTGCCTCCCTTGCAACCTATGCGGTGGGATACGTCTCCCGCCCGGTAGGCGCCGTCGTCCTCGGTGCTTACGGGGACCGGCACGGACGCAAGAAGGTGCTCGTCTTCGCCATGCTGCTCATGGGCTTTGCCACCTTTGCCGTCGGGCTCCTGCCCACGTACGGGCAGGTGGGCCTCCTCGCCCCCGCCCTCCTGGTGATCCTCCGCCTGATCCAGGGCTTCGCGGTGGCCGGCGAACTGGGCGGCGCCAGCGCGATGATCGTCGAACACTCGCCGGATGCCCGGCGCGGCTTCTTCGCCAGCTTCAGCCTCCAGGGCACCCAGGTGGGGTCGATCCTGGCCACCGCCGTCCTGCTGCCGCTCGCCGCCCTCCTTCCGGCTGACCAGTTCGGCTCCTGGGGCTGGCGCATCCCGTTCCTGCTCAGCGCCGTCGTCATCTTTGCCGGCTACCTCATCCGCCGCCGCGTGACCGAGCCTCCCGCCTACGCCGCGCAGCCCGGGACCGCCGGGGCCGCGCAGCGCTTTCCACTCGCCGAGCTCCTGCGCACCCGGCCGGGCGCACTGCTCCGCTGCATCCTCATGACCTTCACCAATGTCATCGGCATGGCCACCCTGATCTTCGGCGTCTCCTTTGCCACCCAGAAGGGCTACGGCAACGGGTTCTCCAGCAGCGAGTTCCTGTGGGTGACGCTGGTGGCCAATATCGCGGCCGTGGCCACCATTCCGGTGTTCGGCGCGCTCTCGGACAGGATCGGCCGGCGGATGCTGATGGCGGCCGGCGGCGTCACCGGCGGCGTCCTGGTGACCGGATACCTCTGGGCGATCGAGCAGGGGAGCCTGCCACTGGTCTTCGTCTGCGTGGTGATCGTGCAGGGCATCTTCTTCCAGATGTGGAACGCCACATTCGCCACGTTCTTCCAGGAGCAGTTCCCCATGCGGATCCGGGTGACCGGCTTCGCTGTCTCGCAGAACATCGGGCTCATGATCGCGTCGTTCTTCCCGAGCATTTTCACCGCGATCGCCCCTCCCGGCTCGGCGAACATCCCGCTGACCATCGGCCTGACTACGCTCGGCATCTGCCTGGTCTCCGCGGTGGCCACCCTGATGTCCTCCGACACCAGGGGTACGTCCCTGGAGGACCTGGAGGCGCAAAAGACCGGACGCGCCGCGGGCCGCGCTTAGGTCCGCCGTTCAACGACGAAGAGGGAGGGGCGGCGCGTGCTGCCCCTCCCTTCTTCGTGTGCCGGCCCGTGGCCCCGGCGGGGGCGGGCTCCGCGCGGTTCTTTTGTATAGATGTATACAAGTATGATGGCGAGTGGAGGTGGCACATGCCCGAAACACCGGCCCGGAACACCGGCGCACACTTTGTCTACCAGGAACTCAAGCGCCGGATCCTGAGCCTTGAGCTGAAACCGGGGGAGCGCATCTACGAACCGGCGATGGCATCGGCGCTGCAGGTGAGCCGCACGCCGCTGCGTGAGGCCATCCGGCGCCTCATCTCGGAAAGCCTGCTGGAACAGCAGCCCACGGGCGGGGTGCTGGTCCCGTCACTGGACGAAGCCGCCATCTCAGAACTGTACGAGGTCCGCGCGGCAATGGAGTCACTGATGGCACGCAACGCCTGCCTGAAAGCGACTCCTGCTGACATCGAAGCCCTGCACGGCATCCTTGAACGCAACGCCGCCATGGTGACGTTCGCCGATGACGCCATGCAGCAGGGCATGGCGCTGCACTCAAAAATCGCCGCGATCGCCGGAAACTCCTGGGCCCGTCGCTTCCACGGCCAGATCTCGAGCCATATGGAGCGGTACCGGCACTTCACCAACAGTACCCAGGAGCGCCGGGACCAGGCCCTGGCCCAGCACCGGACCCTGGTGGATGCAGTGGCCGGCGGCGATCCGGACAAGGCTGCCGCCATCGCTTTCGAGCACGTGATGGGCGCCCGGGACGCCGCGGTGCGGGCCATCTCCGGCGCCACAACCAGCGCATGATCGGTGAACTCGGGCGGCGCACGTCCACGGCCCTGCTGGTCCATTCCGCACTCATCCAGGCCGTCACCTTCCTGGTCCGCCCTGCAGCCACCTACCGTGCGCTCGAGCTCGATGTCCCCGGCTTCGCCCTGGGCCTGCTCGCCGCCAGCTACGCCGTCTTTCCGCTGCTGCTTGCCGTGCCCACGGGCGGCCTGGTGGACCGCCTGGGTGAGCGCAGGCTCATGGCGATCGGGTCCTCCGTCGTCCTCTCCTGCTCTGCCTTCCTGCTGCTGTGGGGCTCCTCGATCGTGGCCCTGGTCATCGGAACCGCGCTGCTGGGGGCCGGGCAACTGGCGTGCGTCGTGGGGCAGCAGGCGGTGGTGGCCAACAATGCCGCCTCGTCCCGGATGGACTCCGCGTTCGGATACCTGACGTTTGCCGCGTCCCTGGGGCAGGCCCTGGGGCCGCTGGCGATTTCCCTGGTGGGCGGCGCATCCATCCGTCCCGACACCCAGGCGATCTTCCTTCTTTCGGTCGTCATGAGCCTGGTGCTGTTCGCCACCACCTTTGTTGTCCCGGCCCACGTCAGCGCCGGGAGGAAGAAGGCCGTTTCCGCCGTTACGGGCAGTGCGGTATCCCTGCTGAAGTCACCCGGCGTGGCCCGCGCCCTCGCCACCAGCGCCACCGTCCTGGCCGTGGTGGACCTGACCATGGTCTACCTGCCGGCCCTCGGCGCCGACCGTGGACTCACAGCGGCAACCGTGGGCGCCATGCTGACCGTCCGCGCCGTCTTCTCCATGGTGTCACGGCTCCTGCTGGGCCGGGTGTCCCGGAGGATCGGCCGGATGCGGCTGCTGGTGGTGAGCCTGGCCCTGTCCACCGCGGCTTTGGCGGCTGCGGCCATTCCCATGCCGGCGTGGTTGCTCTTTGGTGTTATGGCCGTGCTGGGGCTGGGCCTGGGCATCGGCCAGCCGCTGACCATGTCCTGGCTTTCGGCGCAGGCGCCGGCCGGGCAGCGGGGGCGTGCACTGGCCCTGCGGCTCGCCGGCAACCGGGTGGGACAGGTGGTCCTGCCCAGCGCCATCGGCGTCGTAGCCGCCGGGCTGGGTGCGGGCGGCGTGTTCCTGGCGTCAGCCGTCGTGGTGGGAGGGACGCTCCTGCTGCTTCGCGGGGTGCAGCTGGACTGACAGCTGCTGCCCAGCGTCACGCCGGGCAGGCTTTCAGGCAGCGCACGACGGCGGGTCCCCGGGTTTCCGGGGATTCCCCGTCCCAGGTGGGCCGAAAGCGTGCCATGCGTGACGCCGTCGTCCGCCTTTTCGCGGCGGACCGCGAGGGTCAGTAGACGGAGCCCTCCAGCAGCTCGGAGAGCCGGCCGGCCGCACGGCGCAGTTCCGGAACCCCGGCTTTCAGGGTAGCCTCGCTGGCTGCTTCCACCGGGCTGGTGAGCGAGATCGATTCGGTGGGCCGGCCCGTCCGGTTGGGCACGGCCATGGCCACCGACAGGACGCCGGTGGCACGCTCATCGGCGGAGAACGCATAGTCGGTTCCGGGTTCCGGGAGCCGCGCACGCAGTTCCATCGCTGTCAGCTCCGCGTCTTCCTGGCCGGCCGCAACGGCCGTCGCCACCGCCTGCTGAAGTTCGTCATCGGACGCCGATGCGAGCAGGATCTTTCCTGCGGCGCCGAGCGTCAGGGGCAGTCGTTTGCCCAGCGGCAGGTCGTAGCGCAGCGGTGCCTCGCCGTCCACGCGCGCCACCAGGATCCGCTCGAACCCAAGCCGCGAATACAGCGACGCCGTCAGCCCGGTCTGAGATGCCACTTGCTGCAGGACGGGGCGCGCGGCGACCACCAGGGGATCGTTCTCCAGGAAGCTCCGTGCGGCGGGCAGGACGGCCGGGCCGATCCGGTAGGACTTGTCCGTCTGGCTCACCATCCCGAAATCCTGCAGCACCCGGAGGATCCTCAGCGTGGTGGGCAGGCTCATGCCGCAGTTCCGCGCCAGGTCACTGAGCCGCTGCGGCCGTTCGGCCCGCTGCAGTTCGGCGAAGACCTCCATGGCCCTCGAGAGGGAGCGCATGTTCGAGGACTTGGGGCCCTCTTCTGCCGTGCCGGCCGTGGTGGAAGTCGTCGTTGCCATTCTTTCATTCTATGTAAGTTTCTTGCGCTTGACAGTACCTGTGTCTCCTGTCACTATTTCTCAGTACGCAATATAGTTTCATTCTATGAAACGCAATGACGCGCTGTGAAAAGGAAACTCATGACAACGGAGTCAGTCACGACAAAAGCAGGGAGCACCGTCCGGATCGCGCCCGGTGTGCTGGCGGGGATCGGCGCCTTCGCCGCCGTCGGCATCTATGTCCTGGTCAGCTCGGCCACCCTGGGGTTGTGGACGTCGCTGGGCCCTGGCGCCGGAATGTTCCCCTTCGCTATGGGGGCTCTCCTGGTGGCAATGTCGGCCGTCTGGCTCCTGCAGGAACTCCGCCGGCCGAGCGTCAGGGGTGAGGGCGTGGACAAGGGAGTGGTCATCTCCGTCGTGGCCAGCCTGGTCATCCTGGCGTCCGTGATGGACCTGCTGGGCTTCCAGCTGAGCATGTTCGCGTTCCTGCTCTACCACCTGAAAATCCGGGGACGCCGGGCATGGGTGCCCTCACTGATCATCGCCCTGGCGGGAAGCGTCGGCGCTTTCTACGCCTTCAACTACGGCCTGAACGTGGCCCTTCCCGTCTCGGCATTTACTCCGCTGAACCTGATCGGACTCTAGGCATGGAAACCCTCAACGAACTGCTCGGCGGCTTTGCCACCGCCATGACCTGGCAAAACCTGCTGTTTGCCTTCCTCGGCTGCCTGCTCGGCACCATCATCGGCGTCCTGCCCGGCGTCGGACCCGTCGCAGGCGTGGCCCTGCTGATCCCGCTGACGCTCAACCTCGACCCGGCCGGGTCCATCATCATGCTGTGTGCCATCTTCTACGGCACCCAGTACGGCGGAACCATCACCAGCGTCCTGCTGAACACTCCCGGCGAAGCCTCCTCGGCCATCACCACCATCGACGGCTATGCCATGACAAAAATGGGAAGGGCGGGTGCGGCACTGACGCTGGCCGCCGTCGGGTCCTTCATCGGCGGTACGATCGCCACCGTTGGCCTGGTCGCCGCCGCGAAACCGCTCGGCGAGATGGGCCTGCTGGTGGGGCCGCCCGAGTTCTTCGCGCTCATGGTGGTGGGCATCTCGCTGCTGGTCGCCCTGGCCGGAAAGTCCATGGTCAAGGCCCTGATCTCCGGCGCCCTGGGCCTGCTGATCTCCATGGTGGGCATCGATCCCGTGGCCGGAGCACCGCGCTTCACCTTCGGCATCGACAACCTGATGGACGGGGTCAGCTTCGTTGCCGTCATCGTCGGCGTCTTCGGACTCTCCGAAATCCTCTCCTTCCGCCGGAACGAGCCCACCCCCATGGTGCACGCCCCCGGTTTTCGGCAGCTGTTCCCGTCCAGGACGGAATGGCGCCGCAGTGCACCCGCCATGGCGCGCGGCACCGGCGTCGGCTTCGGCCTGGGCCTCATTCCCGGCATGACCGGCTCCGTGTCCTCCCTCCTTTCCTACGCCACGGAAAAGAGGTTCTCGCGGTTCCGCCACCAACTCGGCAAGGGCGCCGTCGAAGGCGTGGCCGGTCCGGAGACCGCCAACAATGCCCACGCCAACGCTGCCCTCATCCCGCTGTTCACCCTGGGAATCCCCGCCTCGCCCACCATCGCCGTGCTGATGGGCGCGTTCCTGCAGCAGGGCCTCACCCCGGGACCCAGCCTGTTCACGGAACACTCGGAGATCGCCTGGGCCATCATCGCCAGCCTCTTCATCGGAAACGTCCTCCTGCTGCTGCTGAACGTCCCGCTCGTGGGGCTGTGGACCTCCATCCTCCGCGTGCCCACCCCGATCCTGACCGCAGTGATCCTCGTGTTCATGGTCATCGGGGCGTACACCATCAACTTCAGCGTCTTCGATGTCTACGTCATGATCGGCTTCGGCCTCCTGGGCCTGGCACTGCGGAACCTCGACATTCCGCTGGCCCCGATGGTGCTCACCCTGGTCCTCGGGCCGCTGATGGAACGCTCGCTGCGCGAATCGCTGGAAATATCCCAGGGCGACTTCACCGTCTTCACCAGCCGTCCCATCTCCGCCGTGCTGATCGGCCTTGGCCTGCTCATCATCTGCAGCCCCCTGCTCAAGCTCCGCAAACCCAGGGCCCTCATGGAGGACCCGGAAGCCTGATTCCCCGCCACTACCCGCATTTCCCGCACCGCTTCAAAGGAGAAGAACCATGTCACGCAAGAAGATCATTGCAGCAGTCGCAGCTGCGTCCCTGCTCGCCCTCACCGGCTGCGGCGCCAACGCCGGAGCCGGCAACTCCGCCGCAGCCGCCGGCGACTTCCCCAAGAAGGGCAAGTCAATCGACCTGATTGTCGCCTTCTCGTCGGGCGGCGCCGTGGACACCGCCGCCAGGCTCATCCAGCCGGTCCTCGAAAAGGAGCTCGGCACCAACGTCGAGGTCATCAACAAGCCCGGTGCCGGCGGCCAGATCGGTTACACGGCCCTGACCGGCGCCAAGCCGGACGGCTACACCATCGGCGCCACCGGATCCCCCTCGGTGGTGGTCTCACCCCTGGACCCGGCCCGCGGCGCGAAGTACACCAGGGACAGCTTCCAGCCGCTGGGCCGGCAGGTCATCGACCCCACCGTCATCGCCGTCCAGCCGGACAGCCCGTACCAGACCCTGAAAGAGCTGCTGGAAGCGGTCAAGGCCAAGCCGAAGTCACTCACCGCCAGCACCACCGGGATCCAGACCGGCGAACACTTCGCCCTGGCCCAGATCCAGGAAAGCACCGGCTCGGAGTTCGCGCCGGTCCACTTCTCCGAGGGCGCCTCCCAGGCCACCACCGCATTCCTGGGCAAGCACGTGGACGTCCTGGTGGCCAACGTCAGCGACGTGAACGACCTCAGCAAGCAGGGCAAGGCACGGGTGCTGGGCGTCATGTCCGGGGACCGCGCCCCCTCGCTGCCGGACATCCCCACGTTCAAGGAATCCGGCTACGACCTGACCGCCGGCACCGCCCGCGGATACTCCGCGCCCGCCGGGCTCCCGGCTGACGTGGCCAAGAAGCTCGAAGCCGCCATCGAGAAGGCCATCGAGGACCCGGCCGTGGTGCAGAAGATGAAGGACCTGGGCCTGCAGACCAGCTACCTCAACGGCACCGACTACCAGAAGTTCTGGGCAGGCCAGGAAGACGACTTCAAGAAGGTCCTCCCGCTGGTCCAGAAAAAAGACTGACCCCTCCACCCCTAAAGGAACCGACCATGACAACTCCAGCCATCGACACCAGCGCCGACTTCGCCCGCCCCGACCAGGGCATCGTGGACCGGCTCGCCAAGCTGCCCGCTGCCAATATCGGTGACGCCATGGACCGGCTCGGCGTGGCGGACTCCGCCATCCAGGCCGTGTGGCCCGGTGCGAAGCTCGCCGGACCGGCGTTCACCGTGTGGACCCGTCCCGGCGACAACAAGGGCATCCATGCCGCCCTGCAGCAGGCCAGTCCGGGAGATGTCATTGTGGTCGCCGGCGGCGCCGATGAATCCCGCGCCCTCCTGGGTGAACTGATCGGGGAGCGCGCCATCAACCTCGGCGTCGCGGGCTTCGCGCTGGACGGAGCAGCGCGCGACGCCGAGGCGCTGGGTGAGATCGGCATGCCCGTCTTCGCCCGGGCTACTTCGCCCGCCGGCCCCTACAAGGACGGCCCGTTCAGGCTGGGAACCGCCGTAGCCTTCGGCGGCGTCCCCGTCCTGCCCGGCGATGTCATTGTGGGTGACTCCGACGGCGTGGTGGTTGTCCCCCGGGAGCAGGCCGCCGCCGTCGCCGAAGCCGCCGAAGCGGTGTTCGCGGATGAAACCGGCCGCCGCCAGGCCATCGTCGCCGCCCGCAACTGAACCGCACCCCCACCAGAACGTCACCAGAAGGAACAGAGCAAAACCATGACAGCGTGCACCGTCATTGGCCTCGGCGAAGCCGGAGCCACCTATGCCGCAGCGCTCGCAGCTGCGGGCCACCAGGTCACCGGGTTCGACCCCGTGGCCCCCACCACCCCGGAAGGCGTCACTCGGATGGCCACGGCGGCCGAAGCATGTGCCGGGGCAGACATCGTCCTGGTGATGACCGGAGCGGCAGCTGCCCGCAACGTGGCGCAGGAATGCCTGCCGGTCCTGGGTGACGGCAGCGTCTACGCCGACTTCACATCCTCCTCCCCGGGCGTCATGCAGGAACTCGGACAGCTGCCCAGCAAGGCCGGCTTTGCCGACGTCGCCATCCTTGGCCCCGTCTCCGCGCTGGGGGAAAAGACGCCGCTGATGGTGAGCGGCCCCGGCGCCCAGGCTGTTGCCGGCCTGCTGCGTCCCCTCGGCGTGCAGGTGGAAATCGCCGACGGCGAGCCTGGGGCTGCGATGGCCCACAAACTGCTGCGCAGCGTCCTCATGAAGGGCCTGGCGTCCGTGGTGGTGGAAGCGGTCACGGCCGGCAAGGCAGCCGGCCTGGAGGACTGGATCCGCGGCCAGATCGCGAACCAACTGGCAGGGGACGGCCAGGCTGTCATCGACAGGTTCCTCACCGGAAGCGCCAAGCACGCCGTCCGCCGCTCCAAGGAAATGCAGGACACCGCCAGCTACCTCTCGGACCTCGGTGTCCCGGCCGAGATGACCACCGCCTCCGCCGCAGCCCTCGCCCGGATGGCCCAGAACGCGGAACCGGCCTTGCGCTGACCGCGCAGCAGGGCACAATCAGGAACGGGAAATACGTGATTTCAACAGCAACAAGCATTCCGTTATTAGGAGCAGCAGCATGATCGGCATCTGGGCACTGGGCGCCTACCTTGCCGTGATCCTGCTTTGGACGACTGCAATCAAGCGCAGCGTGGGGGAGGCCATGATCCTGGGCTTCCTGGTGGTCCTGCCGTTTACCGGGGCCGCCGCGGCACAGGTGGGTTGGTCAGCGTTCTACTCGGCAGCGACCGACGAGATTGTCTACGCCACCATGGCGTTCGTCTTCATGGGCTACCTGCTGGATAAGGGCGGCGTCCTGGACCGGTTGATCGACCTGCTGAACTCGCTGATCGGCGGGGTGAAGGGCGGTCCGGCGTGGGTCTCCACCGTGGCCTCGGCAGGCCTGGGCGGAGTGGTCCACAACCAGGCAGCCATCGCCGCAACGGTGGGCTCGGTGACCATTCCCTGGATGGAAAAATCCAAGCTGGACAAGCCTGCTGCCGCAACCCTCGTGGCCGGGAACGCCGGGATGGGCATCACCTTCCCGTTCAGCGCCTCCATGTTCGTCCTCGTAGGCTCCGCTACGGTGGGGCCCCTGCTGGATATCAACGCCCTGGTCCTTCCCCTGCTGTTCGGCGGCCTGTGGTGCTTCCTGCACCGGCTCATCGTCACCTGGATGCTCATCAGGAAAAGCGGAATGGCACCGCTCGATGCCGCCCACCGCCTGCCTGTACGGGCTGCGTTCGGCCAGGGGTGGGCCACGCTCCTGCTGTTCGTCGTCGTCGCCGTCCCGTTGGTGATCACCTCAGGGTTCCTCACCTCGGCGCTCTCCGACTGGACCGGTGGGGATGTCAGCAAGTCCGTCAGCGTGATCGTGTGGATCCCGGTGGTCCTCCTCATTACGGGTGCCCTGCTGGGCCGGAAGAAACTGCCCCGCACCGGCCGCGACTGGGGAAACCTGCTGCACGGTTCGGCCCCGCGGTTCGGCATCGTGGGCGTTACGGTGCTCTTCGCCTTCGCCGGAGCCAATGCCCTCGCCGCCACGGGCCTTCCCAAGCAAATGACCGCCCTGCTGAACGGGATGAACCTTCCCCTCTGGCTGCTCGCCATCCTGATCGGGCTGATTGTCATCGCGGTCGCGGCCCCGCTGTCCGCGACAGCCACCATGGCCGCCGTCGGAACGGTCGGTGTCGCAGCCCTCGTTGCGGCCGGTGTTCCGGCCACCACCGCTGCCGTGGCTGTCCTGGTGTTCTCCTCCTGCGAGGCGGCGGTCCCGCCCGGGGGCGCGCCGCTCTATGTTGCCTGCGGCATCGCGGACGTCAACCCCCTCAAGACCTTCGCCCGCCTGCTCACCCACTATGCGCTGCCCCTGCTGGTCATCGGCGTGCTGATCATCCTCGGCGTCCTGCCGATCTAAGGAACCACCATGAACACACCGCGCAGGATCACCGGAACCGTCTTCACCCTCACCCTCGCAGTCCTCCTCATCGGCGGCGTCCTGTTCGTTGCCGGGCAGGCCGCGGGCCTCGTGGCCGGGCAAAACGGCTGGCTCCAGTTCTTCAACAACGTCATCAAACCGCCCCTCTGCATAGCCGCATCGGTGTGCGCGGTGGCCGGCTTCCTGCTCAGCTACGGGCGGCCCGGGAAAGAGGCCGGGCAGAAACAGGAAGCCACCACCCGATGACTGCCCACGGAACGTTTCCCACTTACGCGGAACTCCTGGCGAGGGAGGGCGACCTGGCGGGAACATCCTGGGGCCTCTTTCCGGAGCCCGACAGGGGTACACCGTCCTTCATCACCCCCGCGGCCGTCCTGGAAGCCAGGAACAGCATCCGCACCGGTACCGTGTTCGGCCTGGACTATCCCGCCGACGCCTTTGATCCGGGGATGTCGCTCAAGCGCGGAGCACCCCGGCACACCATCTACTCCTCCCATCCCGCCCACCGCGATGACTACCTTGACGGCTATTACCTCCAGGGGTCGACGCAGATTGACGGGCTCCGGCACCGCCGGGCCGATGACGTGGGGTTCTACAACGGCGTCCCGGACCACCGGGTCACTGAAGGCACCCCGGACCTGGGGGTCCAGGAATGGGCCGAGCACCCCATCGCCGGCCGGGGCGTGCTGGTGGACCTCGAGGGCTTCCGGAACGGCATGGGCCAGCCCATCGACCACGCAGCCGGGGAACCGCTGGGCTTCGACCTGATCCACGCGGCCATGGAGTCCCAGTCCCTGGCCACCTGTCCCGGCGACATTCTGATGCTCCACACCGGGTGGTGCGAATGGTTCCTCGCCCTGGACCCGGAGGCGAAACAGCGGCTCCGTGAAAGCCGGAAGGCAACAGGCGTGGCGCAGTCGCAGGAGTTCGTGGCCTGGGCGTGGGACAGCCGGTTTGCCGTGATCGCCGCCGACAACTTTGCCTTCGAGTGCCTCCCCGCGGTCCCGGGAAGCCCCTACCGGGAGTCCGCGGTCAACGACCACGGCATGATGCACCAGCAGCTCCTGGCCAAGCTCGGCATGCCCCTGGGCGAGCTGTGGCGGCTCGGCCCGCTGGCTCGGCACATGCGCAGCTCGGGCAGGTGGGACGCGTTCATCAGCATCAAGCCGCTGAACATTACCGGCGGCACCGGATCCCCGGCCAACGCCACCGCCATCATGTGAGCTGAAGGCGGGATAGCGTCACGCCGGGCAGGCTTTCAGGCAGCGCACGACGGCGGGATCCCGGGTTTCCGGGGCTTCCCCGCCCCGGGTGGGCCGAAAGCGTGCCGTGCGTGACGCCGTCGTCCGTCTTACGTCCTGCCGGGGCGTCCTAGGGCAGGGCCTGCTAGGGCAGCCGGGACGGCCGCAGGACGCTGGCCTCGCCTGCCCGGGCAGGGTCCAGCGGCACAGGGCTGACCAGCACGGCAGGACCCCGGTGCAGGAAGCCGCTGGAGACGGCCCGGCAGCGGATGCCCCCGCGGCCACGCATGGCCGGATGGGCGCCGGGGGCGAGCATTTCGTTCATCCATGCGCACGGCTGGGCGTGCCGCCCGCCGTGCAGGGCCACCGAGGAGCCGCCGGATTCCAGCACGAAGTCCTGCCCCAACAGTGGGGCCAGCTGGGCCCCGCGCAGCACCACGTTCCGGCGGGTCAGCAGCGGATCGAACGGCGCCGAGCCCAACTCTGCGGCGATGGCCTCGAGGGACTCGACGGCGAACAGGGTCACCGCAGCATCCATGTGCGCGGCCTTGCCGAAGAACCGGTCGCCCACGATGCCCTTGCCGGCCACCACCTCAGCCTGCGGAGCATCAGTGGTGGGAACGTCGGCGGCGCCGTCCCGGGCTCGGCCAAAGTAAGCATGCGCGGGGGATACCAGCAGGTGCAGGATCTCGACGTCGTACCGGAACATTTCGGGCATACGGCCAGCGTAGGCCAGCCCGGCATTGAAATCCTGCCGCCGGATGGAAGGATCAGGAACCATGAAGACTTCACCGGCCGGCCAAGCCAGTGCGCCGCCCAGGAAACGGACGGCCCTGTTCTGGGCATCGGCAGGGTGCGCCGCCGCCCTGACCGGAGTTGCGCTGTGGATGCTGGCAGGCAACCCCGCCGTCCTGGGCGGCCACCCGCTGCTGCCGTGCATCCTGCTGGCCGCGGCAGCCGCCGGTGCAGCCTGGGCAGCCCTGCTCTGGCTCCGCCGCGATGTGCCCCGGCCCCGCTCCCGCGTCCGGGCCATCGGCGCGTGGGCCGGCAGGCTGGCCGTCCTGGCCCTCGCCGCCGGGCTCGCCTGGCTCAACCCCTTCGCCTATCAGCCGGGCCCGACGGCGGAGGCCGGGCCTGCGTCGGACCTCACCGTCACCGAAACGGACACCGCCATCACCATGGCGCCCGACGCAGCCAGAACCACCAAGGGGCTCGTCTTCTACCCGGGAGCACGCGTTGATGCCCGGGCCTACCAGGACGTCCTGGCTCCCGCGGTCGGTGCCGGGTACCGGGTGGTCATCCTGAAGGAACCGCTCGGGCTCAGCCTGCTGGACGGCAACCAGGCCCGCAGCGCCATCGAGGACAACCCGGACATCGCTACGTGGGCGGTGGGCGGCCACTCCCTGGGCGGGGTGTCCGCATCGTCATTCGCCCTGGCGAACACCGACATCACCGGCCTGGTGCTGTACGCCTCCTACCCGGTGGAATCGCTGCGGGGACGGACCGGCCTTTCCGTCCTGTCCGTCTCCGGGACCAAGGACGGTCTCAGCACGCCGGACAAGATCCAGGCCTCCCGGGAACTCCTGCCTCCGGATACTGAGTTCGCCGCCGTCCAGGGCGGAGTGCACGCGTTCTTCGGCGACTACGGTGATCAACCCGGCGACGGCGAGCCCGGCATCAGCCGCAGCGCCGCGCAGCAGCAGATTGGCGCCGCCACCGTCAGCTTCCTGGGCCAGCTGCCGGGAAGCCGCTGACGCAGCGTCCTAAGTAGGCCCAGCCGCCCGCTTTACGCACCGACGTACGCGGCCAGATGCTGGCCGGTGAGCGTGGCCCGGCCGGCCACCAGGTCAGCCGGGGTGCCCTCGAAGACGATCCTGCCGCCGTCGTGCCCTGCTCCCGGACCGATATCGACGATCCAGTCACCGTGCGCCATCACTGCCTGGTGGTGCTCAATGACGATCACGGACTTCCCGGAATCCACCAGCCGGTCCAGCAGCCCCAGCAGCTGTTCCACGTCCGCCAGGTGCAGCCCCACCGTGGGCTCATCCAGGATGTAGACGTCCCCGGACTCGGCCATCTGGGTGGCCAGCTTGAGCCGCTGGCGCTCGCCGCCGGACAGCGTGGTCAGCGGCTGGCCCAGTGAAATGTATCCCAGGCCCACGTCCGCCAGGCGTTCCAGGACCTTGTGCGCGGCGGGAGTTTTGGCCTCGCCCCCGGCAAAGTATGCCAGTGCCGCGTCCACGGACATGTCCAGGACGTCCGCGATGTTCTGGCCGCCCAGGGTGTATTCGAGGACGGCGGGCTGGAAGCGGCGGCCCTCGCAGTCCTCGCAGGTGGACTCCACCGTGGCCATGACGCCCAGTTCGGTGAAGATCACCCCGGCGCCGTTGCAGGTGGGGCACGCGCCCTCGGAGTTCGAGCTGAACAGCGCCGGCTTCACGCCGTTGGCCTTGGCGAATGCCTTCCGGATGGGCTCCAGCAGCCCCGTGTAGGTGGCCGGATTGCTCCGCCGTGAGCCCTTGATGGCACCCTGGTCGATGACGACCACGCCTTCGCGCTTTGCCAGCGAGCCGTGGATCAGGGAGCTCTTGCCGGACCCGGCCACGCCCGTCACCACGCAGAGCACGCCCAGTGGCACATCGACGTCGACGTCCTGCAGGTTGTTCGTCGACGCGCCCCGGACCTCCAAGGCGCCCGTGGCGTCCCGGAAGGACTCCTTGAGGCGGGCGCGGTCGTCCAGGTGGCGCCCTGTGATGGTGCCGCTGGAACGCAGCCCGTCCACGTCGCCCTCGTAGACAATCTCGCCTCCGCCGGTGCCGGCCTTGGGACCGAGGTCGACGACGTGATCGGCGATGGCGATCATCTCCGGTTTGTGCTCCACCACCAGGACGGTGTTGCCTTTGTCCCGCAGCTGCAGCAGGAGCGTGTTCATCCGCTCGATGTCGTGTGGGTGCAGGCCGATGCTGGGTTCGTCGAAAACGTAGGTGACATCCGTGAGGGAGGAGCCCAGGTGGCGGATCATCTTGGTCCGCTGTGCCTCGCCGCCGGAGAGGGTGCCGGCCGGGCGGTCCAGTGAGAGGTAGCCCAGGCCGATCTCGGCAAACGAGTCCAGCAGGTCCCGGAGCCCGGCGAGCAACGGCCGGACCGAGGGCTCGTCCAGCCCGCGGATCCACTGCGCCAGGTCGCTGATCTGCATGGTGCACAGGTCCGCGATGTTCTTGCCGTTGATGCGCGAGTTGAGCACCTCCGGCGTGAGCCGCGTTCCGCCGCAGTCCGGGCAGGTGGCGAACGTGACGGCGCGCTCCACAAACCGCTTCACATGCGGCTGCATGGCCTCCACGTCCTTGGAGAGCATGGACTTCTGGATCTTGGGGATGACCCCTTCGAACGTGAGGTTGACGCCTTCCACCTTGATCTTGGTGGGCTCGGCGTACAGCATCGTGTCCAGCTGCTTCGCCGTGAACTTGGCGATCGGCTTGTCCATGGGCAGGCCCATGCCCTCGAACAGGCGGCCGTACCAGCCATCCATGGAGTAGCCGGGAACAGTGAGCGCGCCTTCGGAAAGGGACTTCGAGTCGTCGTAGAGGGCGGTCCGGTCGATGTCGCTGATGTTCCCCATGCCCTCGCAGCGCGGGCACATGCCGCCCAGGTAGGTGACCTGGCGGACCACGTTCTTTTCCACCCGGCCGCCCTTCTCGGTGCTCATGATGCCGCTGGCCTTGCGGGTGGGCACGTTGAAGGAGAAGGCGGTGGGCGGGCCGACGTAGGGCTTGCCCAGCCTGCTGAACAGGATCCGGAGCATGGCGTTGGCGTCGGTGGCGGTGCCCACGGTGGAGCGCGGGTTGGCGCCCATGCGCTCCTGGTCCACGATGATGGCTGTGGTCAGGCCTTCCAGCCGGTCCACGTCGGGCCGGGCCAGGCTGGGCATGAACCCCTGCACGAACGCGCTGTAGGTTTCGTTGATCATCCGCTGCGACTCGGCGGCGATGGTGGCGAACACCAGCGAGCTCTTGCCGGAGCCGGAAACACCCGTAAACGCGGTCAGCCGGCGCTTGGGCAGCTCCAGGCTCACGTCCTTCAGGTTGTTCTCCCGGGCGCCTTGGACCCGGATCAGGTCGTGGCTGTCGGCTACGTGCGCCGCCTGCCTGGTTTCCATGTCTGCTTCCGTGCTCAAGGTGTCCCCCTCTTCCTGGAGCGGCGCCGAAGCGGAGCTGCGCTGGCAGCCCCGTTCCGGCGTCGTCCGTTATCTACGTGTCTGTTGATATGCCTAAGGCTGCTGGTTGATGCGGACCGTGTTGCCGGCCGGGTCGCGGAAGGCGCAGTCCCGGATGCCGTACGGCTGGTCGATGGGTTCCTGGACCACGTCGGCCCCGGTTGCCTCCACCTTGGCGAACGCGGCGTCCACGTCGGGGGAGGAGAGGACGATGGTGGCGTAGGTGCCTTTGGCCATCATCTCGGTGATGGTGCGGCGCTCGTCCTCGGTGATGCCCGGGTCCACGGCCGGCGGGTGCAGGACGATGGAAACGTCCTTCTGGCCGGCGGGGCCAACGGTGATCCACCGCATGGTGCCGCGGCCCACGTCGTTGCGGATTTCGAAGCCGAGCGCGTCGCGGTAAAAGGCCAGGGACGCGTCCGGATCGGTGGCGGGAAGGAAGGTGGAAGAAATGTTGATGTCCATGCCAGTCATGCTAGTGACGGCTCCCGGGCCGGCGCTTCTCGATTCCTGACCGGTCTGGTGACCTGTTTCGCTACGCAGGCCGGAATCCCCGCCGTCGACTCCGCTGCTTCCTGCTTGTAGACACTCGGCGGCATTCCCACCAGTTCGCTGAAGCGGGTGCTGAAGGTGCCCAGCGAGGAACAGCCGACGGCGAAGCACACCTCGGTGACGCTGAGGTCGCCTTTGCGGAGCAACGCCATGGCCCGTTCGATCCTGCGGGTCATGAGGTAGCTGTACGGGGATTCGCCGTAGGCAAGCTTGAAGCGGCGGCTGAAATGGCCGGCCGACATATGGACATCCCGGGCAAGGGATTCGACGTCCAGCGGCTGGGCATATTCGCGGTCCATCCGGTCTTTGACGCGCCTCAGCTGGGTGAGTTCACGGAGGTAGGGATCGGGTGCGGGACTGCTGGTCACAGCTTCGATCGTGCTACGCCGCGCGGGCCTTGTCCAGACGTGGGGAGTATCACGTATCGGCCGTAATTTGGGCGTCCGCGCGCGGGATATGATTATGCCGCCGGCCAGCGTAAGAGGTCCTCGCCCGAACAGGGCTCGAGTCAACGCAGAGCTGGATGATGCAGGTTCCACGGAACGGCATCCGGCGAAACCCAACCCTGAACCACCTCTTGAGCCCTGCCCTGATACTGCGCAGGCACCACCTTGGAAGGACGCCATGGAACTGCTGTGGGAAATTGCCGGCTGGGCAGGCGCTGTTGCGATTCTCAGTGCATACCTGTCTGTTTCCATGGGGTGGCTGAAGGCCGGCAAGGGCTTCCAGACCGCCAACCTCTTTGGCTCCGTTGCCTTCATCATCAATGGAACCCTGCATGGCGCCTGGCCGTCAGTGGTCACCAATGTTGCCTGGTTCCTGATCTCTGCTGTGGCGCTGGTGCGCATGCGTTCGGAGGAAGCGGCCGCCGAGCCGGTTGAAGCCGCGCATGTCCAGTACCCGGGCGTTCCGGACTCCACCGGCCAGCTGGCCGTTGTCGAGGCGTTCACGGACGCCCTGCCCGTGGTCGGTTCCGCGCCCGTCCTGTCGGACGGGCCCCGGCTGGCCGTCTAGGCCAACGAGGGCGGCCCGCGCCGCAGGCGCCTTAAGGCTCCCGCGCAAAAGACCTATTGACAGGACAAACCTTCTCTCATATCGTGTTAGAGCGCTCCATTATCAGGAGTGGCTTTTCAAAGGAGAGAACCCCATGAGGCTTGGTGTCTACAACGCGATCCTGCATGACCGTCCACTGCCCGAGGCGCTGACGGTCATCGCCAACCTGGGCCTGACGGGAATCGAGATCAATACCGGCGGCTTCCTTCCCCCGGTGCACGTTCCCACCTTTGACCAGATCCTGGAAAGTGACGCGGCGCGTGATGACTACCTGGCGCTATTTGAAGGGACCGGCGTTTCCATTGCGGGGCTGAACTGCAACGGCAACCCGTTGCACCCCAATCCGGAGATCGGGGAGAAGCATGCCGGGGACATCCGCCGCTCCATCAGGCTGGCGCACCGGCTGGGCCAGGCCCGCGTGGTCACCATGTCCGGCCTGCCCGGCGGCGAGCCCGGGGCGACCGTTCCCAACTGGATCGTCAACGCTTGGAACTCGGCCGCGCTGGACGTCCTGGATTACCAGTGGGAGATTGCGGCGGAGTTCTGGAAAGAGATCGACCAGCTGGCGCGCGAGCTCGAGGTCAAGGTGGCCCTTGAACTGCACCCGCAGAACCTGGTGTTCAACACCGCCGATGTCCGGAAGCTGATCGATCTCACGGGGGCCACCCACGTGGGCGTTGAGCTGGATGCCAGCCACCTCTTCTGGCAGCAGATGGACCCGGTGGCAGTGGTCCGCGAACTGGGCCCCCTGGTATTCCAGGCTGCCGCCAAGGACGTCCGCATCAACAAGGAAAATGCCGCACTGTACGGGGTCTTGGACAACAGCTTCCGCCGGCTGTCCCCGGACGAGAACCGTACCAACCTGGGCGGTGACGAATGGGCCAACGAATGGCCACGGCACTCCGCCTGGGACTTCGTGGCCCTGGGCCGCGGCCATGACACCGCCTACTGGACGGAGTTCCTGCGCGCCCTGCACGAAGTGGACCCGGAGATGCTGGTCAACATCGAGCACGAGGACGTTTCACTCGGCCGGATCGAGGGCCTTCAGGTAGCTGCGAAAGTCCTGCGTGACGCGGACGCGGCACTGCGGGAGTCGCTGGCCTCCACTTCGGCGTAGAAGGCCTGTTCTTCCCTGCGGTTACAGCAGGGGATGGCTTTGCGCGTCCGGCTCGCCGGCGCGGACGGTGGCACGGTCCACGATGTCCTGGGCCACAGCGTAGACCTTGCGGTTTGTGTCCTGGCTCAGCTGGCTGATGAGCTCGTAGGCCTGATCGGCGGTGACACCGGTGCGGCCCATCAGGACGCCCTTGGCCTGTTCAATGACCGCCCGGTTGAGCGCCGACGCCGCCACCGCCTCGGTGGCGAGCTGGTGCCGGTCCGTGTGGATTGACGTCGTGAGGTCCACCACCACGCCCCAGACGCCGATCGGGGTGTCTCCGTCCATGATGTAGTCGGCGGAGTAGAGCAGCTTGTGCTGGTGGTCCTTGCGGTCCCGGATGGACAGGTACATGGATGACGGTCCGCCCTGGGTGGACACATGGTCCCAGTAGGCCTGCACCCTTGGCCGGTCTTCGGGCTCGACGTGGGGAAGCACCATCTCCATGGTCGGGACCACCTCGCCCCGTTCGTACCCGTAGATGCGGTACAGCCCGTCCGACCAGCGGAAGACGCCGTCCGCGAAGTAGTACTCAACGAATCCGGTGGGGCAGTTAAGGAAATCGGTGTGCTGGACGTTACCCTGCGCGGAATCTGGGTGCCTGCTGCTTGGTTTCAATAAAAGGCCGTTCGACGTGCTGTGGCCCGGCTCCCCTGCGCCCAGGCCTGAAAACACCAGAATATAGCAGGGTTTAAACGGCCGTCCCGCTTTCGAACCCGTGGACCGGTGCCGGAATGGCCCACTTTTGGGGCCACTAACGACGGCGGGACCCCGGCATTCCGGGGTCCCGCAGCTCAATGCCGGCCCAGGGTGGCGATCGCCTGCCGCACCGCGGCCAGGTCCAGATCGCCAAGGCCCTGCGCCACCAGTTCCGCGTACAGGTCGACGCCGGCGGAGGCCATCGGTGCGGCGGTGCGGGCAGTGGCGGCGCTTTCCAGTACGAAGGACAGGTCCTTGTGCATGAACTTCGCCGGCCCTGTCGGCGTGTAATCCTTTGCCGCGAGCCGGGGGCCCACCACCTCCAGCACCCTGCTGGCGGCGAGGCCGCCGGACAGGACCTCAAAGAGGGCTTCCACATCCAGCCCGGAGCGTTCCGCAAGCTCGGCAGCCTCGGCGAGTGCCGCCGTCGTGGTTCCCACGATCAGTTGGTTGCACCCCTTGGCCAGCGAGCCGGCACCCAGGTCACCCAGTCGGCGGACGGAGGTCCCCATTGCCTCCAAAGCCGGGAGGGCCCGGCTGAAGTCTTCCGGGGAACCGCCGGCCATGATGGCGAGGGTTCCCCGCTGCGCGCCGACCGTGCCGCCGCTGACCGGGGCATCAAGCACCGAGGCACTTCCGCCGCTGGCATCCGCAACGGCGAGCCCGAAGGCCCGCACCGCAACCGGCGACACGCTGCTCATCACCACAACGAGTGTTCCCGGTGCGGGCGGCGCCGCCCGCCACGCCTCCAGGAGCCCCGCCGCAGCCTCTTCAATGAAGGGGAGGTCGGGGAGCATGAAGATGATGACGGGCTCGTCCCGAAGGTCCGCAACGTGGCTGGCGGCGTTCCCGCCCAGCGCCTCGAGGTCGCGGACGGCGCCGGGGGAGCGGTTCCAGCCCGTGACCTGCCACCCTGCCTTGAGCAGGTTGGCGGCCATCGGCGCTCCCATCAGCCCCAGCCCGACGAACCCCGCACTTTTGGGCGCAGGGTCCGTCGGGGCGGCGTTGCCGATGGTCACTTGGCGTCCTCCACGAGCACCAGGTCGCGGCCGTTGGTTTCCGGGGTGAAGAAGGTGGTGGCGAACGAGATAGCCGCCAGGACCAGGGAGTAGAGCGCGGGTACCAGCCAGGAGTGGTTGGTGGCCGCCAGCAGCGCGACGCCGATCATCGGGGCGAAGCCGCCGGCGAGCACGGCCGAAAGTTCACGGCTCAGGGCCACGCCGGTGAAGCGGTGCTGCGAGCCGAAGAGTTCCGGGAGCAGGGCGCACTGCGGGCCAAGCATGGACTGCACGCCCAGGGCGATGCCCACCACCATGACCACCCAGACCAGGGCCACGTTGCCGAGCGTCACCAGGTAGAACGCCGGCAGGGCGATGACGGCCTGGAAGAGCGCGCCGTAGCGGTACACGGGAACCCGGCCAAAGCGGTCGGACAGGGCGCCGAAGGCAACAACCAGCACCGCTGCGAAGCCCGCGGCGATCAGCAGGCCGGTGGGGCCGATGAACTTGTCGCCGGGGAAGACGCCGGCCGGCATGCTGATGAAGGACACCAGCAGCGCGGAGTAGATGGACGAGTTGCCGTTCTCGCCCATGCGGAGGCCAATGCCCACCAGTACGTTCTTCTTGGAGTGCTTCCAGATCTGGCCCACCGGGTTCTTGACCACGGCCTTGTGCTTCTCCAGTTCCTGGAAGACCGGGGTCTCCTTGAGCCGGAGGCGGATGAAGACGGCAATCGCGATCAGGATGATGCTGGCCAGGAACGGAACGCGCCAGAGCCAGCCCTGTAGGACCTGCTTGTCCGCCAGGGCCATCAGGGCAAAGGTGCCCGCACCCAGGAGGGTTCCCAGCTGGATGCCCACGAACGGCAGCGAAGCGAAGAAACCACGACGACGGCGCGGGGCCACCTCGGAGATGAGGGTGGTGGCGCCTGCCTGCTCGGCGCCGGCGCCCAGGCCCTGGAGGATGCGCAGCGTCACCAGGAGCACCGCCCCCAGCATTCCCGCCTGGTCGAAGGTGGGCAGGAGGCCGATGGCGCAGCTGGAGAGGCCCATCAGGCCGATGGTCAGGATGAGCACCATCTTGCGGCCGAAGCGGTCGCCGATGTGGCCGAAGACCACCCCGCCGAAGGGCCGTGCCGCGAAGCCGACGCCGTAGGTGGCGAAGGAGGCGATAACGGCTCCGCTCTCGCCGAGCGGGGCGAAGAACAGTGGTCCGAAGATCAGGGCCGAGGCCAGGCCGTAGATGTAGAAGTCGTAGTACTCCAGGGCGGACCCTACGGAGCTGGCAAGTGTTGCCCTTCGCAGCTGGTCCGGATCGACGACGGCGCCGTCCGTGGTGGCCTGCGGTGAGTTAGTACGAGTTGTCACGAAAACTCCCTCTAATGCACTCCAGGCCCCCGTTGGCCTGGTGGGATAGCGGCAACACCTGTTGTGTCGATCACTATGCTGAACACAATACAGCAAGCTGAACAACTGGCAACAGTTTTTGGTTTTGAGTTACGGAAAGCCGCTGGGCCGGCCCGGGACTAGCCCATCGGGTTGCCCAGGGAGTGGGCCAGTTCCTGCAGTTCCTTGACCATTTGGGAGCCCTGCTCCGGCGTGTAGGTGGCCTTGAGGGCTGTCACGGACAGGCCCAGGCTGGGACCGTGGGCGCCGCGGGTGGGGACGGAGACGGCGAGGCACACCACGCCGGTGGTGGATTCCTCGTCCTCGAAGGCAAATCCCTGCTCGCGGATCTCCTTCAGCTGCGCCTTCAGTTCCGCGCCGGTGTGCAGGGATTTGGGGGTGAGCACCGGCAGTTCGGCGTCATCCGGGAACATTTCCTCCAGGTCATGGTCACGCAGGCGCGCGATCAGGGCCTTGCCCACGGCGCACAGGGACACCGGCATCTTGTCGCCGATGTTGGACGTGAGCCGCACGGCGGGGTGGCCCTCATACCGGGCCAGGTAAATGACGTTGGTGCCATCCAGCATGGCGATCCGCACCGTTTCGCGGGACAGGACGGAGGCCTGCTCGCAGTAGCGGTAGAACTCCTGTACCTCATCCATCCGGCCGAGATACGCGGCGCCCAGTTCCACCAGCTTGCGGCCCAGCGTGAACTCCGAGCCCTGCCGGCTGATCAGGCGGGCCTCCTCCAGCGCCAGCAGGAGGTTGGAGGTGGAGGACTTGGGGATTCCCACTTCGCGCGAGAGGTCACTCAGGGTGAGGCGGCCGGTGGCCGAGGCGGCAAGGGCATCCAGGACGGCTGCTGCCCGGGTGACGGCCGGCGCCGGCGAGGTGGCTCCCGCTTTGTCGGATGAAGCGGGGATGTGGGAATCGGCCATGATTCTCCTTAGGTCGCCAGGGCAGACTGCGGTTCCGTTCAGTCAACTGAACGCAATCCATCATAAGGGCCGCGGCGGTTCACGGCGCCGTCAGGCCACCGGGCTGCCCAGGGTCCCGATGCCCTCCACTGCGATCTCCACCCGGTCCCCGGGCTCGACGGGTACCACTGTGGCGGGCGCTCCGGTCATCACCACGTCGCCGGGTTCCAGGGTCAGCCATGAAGTGACGTAAACGAGGCAGTCCACCACCGTGGAGGGGAGGTTGAAGGTCCCGGAGCTGGCCTTGGCTGTCCCGTTGACGTACACGTCGATGGCCACCTTTTCGGGATCTGGGAGCCCGGTTTCTATCCAGGGGCCCAGGGGTGTGTAGTTGACGCCGGCCTTGCCCTGGAAGTTCCGCTCATCCACCGCGTTCTGGTCCACGTTGGTGACGTCGTTGACGCAGGTGTAGCCCAGGACATGGTCCAGGGCGTTCTCCACGGTCAGGTTGGCGGCTGTCCTGCCGATCACGACGGCGAGTTCACCCTCGGCATTGACCGTGCCCTGGCCGCGGGCCGCGGTGATGGTGTCGCCGGGTCCGGCGACGGTGTGGACGGACTTGTGCCACGCCTGGATGGGCAGGGGGTGGTCATTCAGGGTCCGGTTGTGGCCAATGCCCAGGACGACGGCGGGCGTCACCGGGGCGAGGAATGTTGCCTCGCTGTGGGTGGTGGCGCCGCCGGTGTAACGGAGGGTTTCCTCGAAGGGGTCGATGATGTGGTGCCAGGTGCCGTCGCTTTCAACGGCGTGCTGCGGGCCTGCTGCTGTTTGGATTCTGGCGATGCGCACTTCTCTGCCTGTCCTAGTAGAAGTGGACCGTGTCCACGAGGTGGGGGAGGTCGCCGCCGTCGAGGAACGTCCGGAGGTTGCTGCAGAACCGTTCGGTGATGAGGCGGTTCTCGGCGGCGCTGAGGGCTGAGGTGTGCGGCGAGACCATGACCTTGGGATGGTTCCACAGGGGGCTGTCCTGGGGCAGTGGTTCCACGGCGAAGACGTCAAGGCAGGCGTAGCCCACCTGGCCGTTGTCCAGGGCCTCCAGCAGCGCCTCCTCGTCCACCACGGTTCCGCGGCCCACGTTGACGAAGGTGGTCCCGGGCTTCATGGCGGCGAACAGGTCCCGGTTGAACAGCTTTTCCGTGTAGGCGGTGCCGGGCAGGGTGTTGACGACGGCGTCTGCCGTGGCCAGGAGGGCGGGAAGCCCGGCGTTGTCCACCACCTGGTCGATTCCGTCGATGGGCTCCACGGTCCGCTTGGTGCCGCTGACCTTCATCCCCAGTGCCCGTGCGATCCGGGCGGTTTCCAGTCCGATTTCGCCGAGGCCGCTGATGACCAGGTTGGATCCATTGACCAGCCGGGTGGGGACCCGGAGGCTGGGCCAGGCCTTTGCAGCCTGGTCCTGGGCAAGTTCGGCGCTGCGCTTGAAGCCGTTGAGGATTCCCATCGCTGCGAACTCTGCGAGGGGCAGGGCGTGGACCCCGGCGGAGGTGGTGATCTTGAACTTCTGCAGGACGTCCTGGCTCAGGCCCGACGCCTTGACCGCTCCGCCCGCCCCGGCCGCCATCGCGTGGACCCACTCCAGCCTTGGGTTTTCCCGGGCGATGCGCGCCAGGCCGTCAGGACTCTCGTTGGGAAAGCCGTACAGCACGTCGGCACTGTTGAGCATTGCCCAGTAGCGCTCTTCCTGTTCAGCCGTCCGTTGGAAGGCCGGATCCCCTGCGTGGTCGGCCGGGAAGCGCTCCGGCGGCAGGAGGCCGGGCTCGTAAAGGACAGTGACGGCGGGGTCAACGGCGCGGATCTGGTCCACAAGCTCTGCTTCGAGCGGGACAGCGATGGCCACGGTCTTGGTGGAAGTCATGCGTACAGCATACTGGGTGATGTTCGAAATATTGAACACCTGGCGACACATGGTTCTTTTACTGCGATTAGTTTTTCAACGAATGACATTAGCCTGCTCCCCCGACGCTTCCTGGCTGATTCTTGGAAGTCGTCGGGTTTGCCTGCAGTCAGGTGGGTCCGCGAGGTCACTGTCACAACGTCTTAGGGAGCACGTTTTGGATTCGAAGGACCATGAAGACAGGCTTGTCATGCTGGGGGTCAACGGCGGACCTGTCATCGCGCCCGGCGAGGCCCAGCCGGCCCTCGCGCTTGTAGTCAACAATGCTGTCTACCTGGTGGACTGTGGGCTGGACAGTGCACGGCAGCTGGTCCACTCGGGGCTCGGCTTCGGCCCGGTCCGGAGCGTCTTTATTACCCACCATCACTTCGACCACACTTCAGGGCTGCCGGCGCTGCTGCTGCACGGATGGACGGCCCGCCCGCCGCTGTCGTTCCTTGACCTGTGGGGACCGCCCGGGACCAAAGCCAAGGCAAGGAACCTCCTGGCCGGCTTCGAGGACGACATCTCCCTGTACCAGGCGGGTGGCGGTTTTGGCCCGTTTCCGGCGGTCGAAGGCCACGACATCGAACTGCCTGCGGATGGCACCATCACTCCCGTCATGGAGGATGAGAACGTGGTGGTGGCCGCAACCAGGGTGTTCCACGGCCCGGAAGTGGCGGACTCCTATGCGTACCGGTTCACCATTAAACGCACGGGCAAGGTGGTGGTCTTTTCCGGCGACACTGCCGCCCATGACGCAAACCTGATTGCCCTCGCCAAGGACTGCGACGTTCTGGTCCACGAGACACAGGACAACTCCGCGGTTGAGAGAATCGCTGCCGGTCTTCCCGGGCCGCAGGCCGCCGAATTGACCAAGCACTTGTTCGAAGCGCATTCCAGCGTCCTTGAACTGCCGGCCATAGCCGCAACTGCAGGGGCGGGAAAGCTCGTCCTGAGCCATTACACCCCCACCGTTCAGCCTCCGGAGGTGTGGCTGGCCATGGTGCTGCCGGCGGCCGAAAAAGCGGGATACACCGGAGAAATTGTCGCTCCCGCGGCTTTGGACGTGATTCCCCTGTGACCTGCTGGTTTACCGGAACCCGGAGGTGTTTGACCCGGACAGGTTGAGTACGTCCTTCAGCATCGCCAGTGCCGCCCCCTTCGGGCTGGAGCGGCCGCCCTGGGCGGTGATGTCCCCGGCGTCCGGGCACCTGAAGACCATGGCCTTTTCCGGTCCAGCAATGGCGAAAAGCGGGTCCCCCGGTGCCACGGCTTCCAAGCGGACCGTGACCATCATGGGCCGCTCCAGGGAGGCGGACGCCACGGCGCGTAAACGCAAGCCTTGCCCGGAGGCCTCCAGTGCCCTGGCGGCCGTGGAGGAGTCGATGGGCTCCGCCTCCACCGCCATGGTGGACACGTCCCAGTTCCAGAGGAGCCCGGCGATAAGCCGCACCTTTGTGGCCGCATCCTTCCCGGACAGGTCCGCGGAAGGGTCTGCCTCCGCGATGCCGCGGCGCTGCGCTTCCCGGACCGCGGACTCCAGCCCGGCACCGCGGGACAGCTCATCGAGAATGAACGTGGATGTGCCGTTGGGGCAGGCCCGGACGGCGCTGCAGCCCATGCCCCGAAGCGCGACGCGGGCCATGTCCGCCGTGGGAAGCGCGGCGCCGGTGGCCCCCGAGATACGGATGCGGCTCCCGCCATCGACGGCGGCACGCTCAAGGTCCCGCCAGTGGCTGAGGATGTGGCTTTTGGTTGCTGTCACTACATCCACCCCACTCCGGAGGGCAGCAACCGCTTCCTCCCGGGCACGGGCGTGAGCGTCCGGTGCGGATGGCAGGGCCTGGACCAGGACAGTGGCGGCGGTCCGGGACAGTGTTTCCTCAATGGGCCCGATTTGGTCCCATGACGAACGGGCCGGCACAGCGGAACCCGCCGCAAGGAAGACTTCGGTCCTGTGACCGCGGATGGCAGCAAGCTGCAACAGGGGACCCTGCTCCAGGACAGCATCGACGAAGGCGCGGCCCACGGCACCGAAGCCGGACAGAACCAGCCGCACAGGTTCTACCAACCGCCCCTACTTCTTCGTCATCCTGTACCGCTCAATCTGCCGCAGCCGCCGCAGGAGGCTGTCGCGCCGCGGGTGCGGGACGGCGTCGGGATCTTCTGCGGTGAGGTCGATGTGCTTGGTGCCGTACTGCCAGAGGAGGAGGTCATCCAGGAGCCGGTCCGGGCCGGGGGAGTAGCGGTGGTCCAGGGCCTTGCGGACTTCCGTGATCTGGTTGGCGCTGAGCAGTCCGGCCAGTTGCATGGTCTGGTTGAGCCCATGCGCGGCGAGAAGCTCGGCAGCCCAGCCCCAGTCATCGTCCACCTTGCGGTCCACGTGCGGGAGCAGGGTCCGCCAGACGTCCCGGATCCGGTTGGGCGTCAGCGGGGCCGCACCCTCGCCGTCCATGTCCCAGTAGCCGCGGACTTCCTCGTAGCTTTCGTGAAGGTCCGAGAAAGCAGTTTCCACGGTTTCCAGCATGGCCGCCGTGGCCGTGAACTGCCGGTCGAAGTGCGGCGTCCAGGCGCGGGGGTCCTCGGCCTTGAACCGGATATCGTGCTCAATCTCGCTCCACGCGTGCGCGAAAATGGTGCGGATCTGGCACTCGAAAAAGTAGCTGCCGTTGGGCTGCAGGTCCGGGTTGAAGACCTGCTGGTACTCCTTGACGGCTTCATTCTGGATGGTGCGCAGGATCAGGTGCCGGCTGGAATACCCGTAGGTGCCGGACTCGATGGAGCCGATGTCCTTTTCCCGGTCGCCGCGGCAGTCGAAAAGCTGCCGCTGGCGCTTGATGACATTGGCCACCGCGGCATTCTCCGCCGGCAGCTTGGTGATCACCCGGATGCCCACCATGTCATTGAGCGTGCGGAACGGGTCCGGAAACTTCAGGAGCCTCCGCCCGCCCGGTTCCAGCGGCTCCTCGGTGCGCGAGATCTTTTCCTTGAAGGATTCCACAGTCTTGGTGCGGCCGGTAACGAACAGCGGGTTAACCTCGCTGTCCTTCAGCATGTCCCGCAAAACAAGCAGGACATCACGGGTAACCAGCTTCAGGGCAGGCCGGACGCGCTCATAGATCTCCACGTTGTGCTGCACCGACTCACGCAGCGGTGCGTCCAGACTTTCCCAGTTACTCGGCATGGTCCCAGCTTACGGCCGGGGTCCGACAGGAAGCCTACGTTGCGGCGGCCGACGTGGAGCCGCGCACCACCAGCGAGGTCTCCAGGGTGACGCCGCCGGACCCCGGCGACTTCCCCTCCATGAGTCCGCGCAGCTGCTCCCCGGCCTTCTGGCCCAGGGCAGTGGCAGGCAGGTGCACACTGGTCAGGCCCGGATTGCTGGTGGCCGAATAGGGCAGGTCGTCGAACCCGGCCACGGCCAGCTCCTCCGGGATCCGGATCCCTGCCACGCGCGCTTCCTGCAGCACCCCGTACGCGTGGGTGTCGGTGGCGCAGGCGACGGCGGTTACTCCCGCGCGCTGCCAGTCCGGCCACGCTTCGGCGAACGCGCCCGCCGCGGCACCGACGTCGATGGTGGTGCTGATAATGCGCTCCGGGCTCACGGTGATGCCGCGCGAGGCGGCCTCCTCCAGGAACGCCGCGCGCCGGACCGCGAACGTCTCGGTGCCGGTCACGCTGTCCACGTAGGCAGCTTCCCTGTGCCCGGCGCCGGCCAGGTGCGCCGCCAGCTGGCGTGCCCCGCTGGCCACATCCAGGTTCACGGAGGGCGCGTAGGACTCCAGTCCCGGCGCATCAAGCAGGACAAGGGGCGACGGCGACGCGAGGTCTTCGAGGAACCCGGCGTTGGGTGCATCCACCAGCAGCCCTGCCGGCCGCAGGGACATCAGGCGCCGGACGTCGTCGGCCTCCGGAAATTCGCCGGCCTCCGTGACGGACAGCAGCAGCTGGTACTGCGGGCCCAGCGACTCCCGCACCCCGGCGATCACCTTGGCGAAGAACGGGTTGGAGATGTCCGGCGCCACCAGGATCACAATCGAGCTGACGCCCTTGGCCAGGGAACTGCCGATCCCGTCCACCACGTACCCCAGCTCCGCAATGGCCTCCCGCACCCGGGAAATGTTGTCCTCGGCCACGCGCCCGGCGGTCTTGCCATTGGCCACCAGCGACACCGTGGCCACCGAAACGCCGGCCCGCGCAGCGACCATCGCCGCCGTCACTCGCCGCGGCCGTGGCCGTTGCTGCTGCACCTGTTCCCCGGAATCCATACTTTGATCGTAGTGGGCACGGCCGGGCGCCGGTCCCGCCTTGGAAAGACGCGCATGGTGAGAGAGGAGAACTTCCATGCGCGCCAAGGCATCAAGCGTTTGACGTGCGGCAATGCGGAGACAGCGTTAAGCGTTTGACGTTAGCCACATAACCCTGCCATGATCACTCCCGGAATACTCAAGACCCCTGCCCGCAAGGCAGGCCCCAATGACGTGGAGCACCATCGTGGAACCAAATCCCCAAGCGAGCCAGCACCGGACGGGTTCAACAGAACCCCGGAAGATCATCCTGGACTGCGACCCCGGCCACGATGACGCCGTGGCCCTGCTGCTGGCACACGGCAACCCCAACATCGAACTGCTGGCCGTCACCACGGTGGTAGGCAACCAGACCCTCGAAAAAGTCACCCGCAACGCCCTGGCCGTCGGCACCATCGCCGGCATCACCGGCGTCCCCTTCGCCGCCGGCTGCCCCCGCCCGCTGGTCCGCAGCATCGAAACCGCACCGGACATCCACGGCGAGTCCGGCATGGACGGCCCCGCCCTGCCCCAGTCCACCATCGAACTGGACCCCCGCCACGCCGTCGACCTCATCATCGACACCGTCATGGCCCACGAACCCGGCACCGTCACCCTGGTCCCCACCGCCGGCCTGACCAACATCGCCCTGGCCGCCCGCAAGGAACCGCGCATCGTGGAACGCGTCAAGGAAGTGGTCCTCATGGGCGGCGGCTGCCACGTGGGCAACTGGAGCGCCGTGGCCGAGTTCAACATCATCATCGACCCCGAGGCCGCCCACATCGTCTTCAACGAAAAATGGCCCGTGGTCATGGTGGGCCTGGACCTCACCCACCAGGCGCTGGCCACCCCGGAGGTGGTGGGGAAAATCGCCGCCATCGGCACCGGGCCCGCCAAGTTCGTCACCGAACTGATGGACTTCTTTGCCCACACCTACAAGGACGCGCAGGGCTTCGACTACCCGCCGGTCCACGATCCCTGCGCCGTCGCGTACGTCATCGACCCCAGCATCGTCAGCACCCGCAAGGTCCCCGTGAACATCGAACTCCAGGGCACGCTGACCCTGGGCATGACCGTCGCGGACTTCCGCGCCCCGGCCCCCGCCGACTGCCACACCAGCGTGGCCGTGGACCTGGACCACGCACGGTTCTGGGACCTGGTCACCGACGCGCTGGTCCGCATCGGCGAGCCGGCCGGCGTCGTACGCCCGGAAAGTGCCCAGCTCACCGCCGGAGGCGTCAAGTAGATGGCCACCGCAACCATGACTGAAACCAAGACCGGCCGCGGCAACATCGCCGCCCTCATGACCGCCCTGCTGGCCGCCTGCGTGGCGTTCCAGCTCAACGCCTCCATGCTCAGCCCCGCCCTGGTGACCATGGGCCAGGAACTCAAGGCGGACCAGGCCCTGATCGGGCTCTCGCAGACCTGGTTCTTCACCGCCGCCGCCCTGTTCTCCCTGTTCCTGCCGCGCCTGAGCGACATCATCGGCCGCAAGAAGGTCCTGGTGGGCATGATGCTGCTCATGGCCGTGGGCTCCGTCATCGCCGCACTGGCCCCGGACATCACCTGGCTGTTCGTGGGCCGCATCATCCAGGGCGTCAGCGGCCCCACCGTCCCGCTCTGCCTGATCATGCTGCGCTCCGCCGTCAGCAACCCGCGCAAGTACGGCACCCTCATGGGCCTCATCACCGCAGTCAACGGCGGGGTGGCCGGCGTGGACTCCTTCGTGGGCGGCTACTTCGCCGAGCACTTCGGGTTCCGCAGCATCTTCTGGCTGATGGTGGTCCTGGCCCTCGCGGCCACCGCCCTCATCATGGTCCTCGCCACCGAGAGCAAGCCCGGCGCCGGCACCCGGATGGACTGGCGCGGCGTGTTCTTCATCGTGGTGGCCGTCGGCGCACTGCTGACCGCCCTGAACGAAGGCTCCAAGCTGGTGGCTGGCTTCTCCTCCGGCACGATGCTGCTGAGCCTGGCGCTGGTCCTGGTATCCGCCGTCGCGTTCTTCGCGTTCTGGCGCACCGAACAGCGCGCCGCCCAGCCCATGGTGGAAACGGTGCACCTGCGCCAGCGCGCCACCTGGGCCCCGCTGCTCACCACCACCCTGACCATGACCGGCATCTTCGCGGTGATCAACGGCATCGTGCCCGCCTACGTCCAGGCCGCGGACCCCGGCTTCGGGGTGGGTCCCACCGAAATGTCGCTGATCATCCTCACCCCCTACGCCCTGCTGGGCTGGCTGGTGGGCCCGCTCAGCGGACGCCTCGCCCCGGTCCTTGGGTACACCAAGGTGCTGCGGATCGGGCTGCTGGGCAGCATCGCCGCGCTCGCCGTCATCGCGTTCCTGGGCCTGCACAGCCTGCCCATGATGATTGCCGGCACGGTCTTGCTGGGCATCATGTACGCCGGTACGGTCAACATCATGCTCAACGGACTCGGCGTCGTCCTCTCGCCCGCCGGCAACCCCGGCTTCCTCCCCGGCATGAACGCCGGCGCCTTCAACCTGGGCGCGGGCCTGAGCTTCCTCATCCTGCCTGCCGTCCTGGTGGCGACGTCCGCACTCGGCGACGCGACGGCGTCGTACCTGACCGTCGTGGTGGTCGGCCTGGCGCTGACCGTGGCAGCGTTCGCGGCGTCGCTGCTGATCCCCAAGCCGGTTGAGGCCGAGGTGGCCGCATGAGTGCTGCCGCTGCCGCTTCAGGCCGGATCGTCGTCGTCGGCTCCCTGAACGCCGACCTCACCATCTACTGCGAGCGGCTTCCGCAGCCCGGTGAGACGGTCCAGGGCAACGGTTTCGCCGTGAATCCCGGTGGCAAGAGCGCCAACCAGGCCGTGGCCGCGGCCCGGCTGGGCGGGCACGTCAGCCTGGTCGGCGCCGTGGGGGAGGACGCCAACGGCAACATGCTTGAGGCCTCGGTGGCTGGCGCAGGCGTGGACGTCAGCCACGTGCGCACCTCCAGCGAGCCCACCGGCGTCGCCGTAATCGCCGTGGACGCCCGAGGCGAGAACAACATCATCATCTCGGCCGGCGCCAACGGCACCCTGTCCCCGGCGGACGTGGCCGGAGCCGCGGACGTCCTGGAGGGCGCCGCCGTGGTGAGCCTCTGCCTGGAAGTCAGCATGGAGACGGTGCTGGCCGCCGCGCAGGCAGGGCACGGCGCCGGCGCAACAGTGTTGCTGAACCTGTCGCCGTATGCGGAGATCCCGGCTGCTTTGGCCGGGTTGGCAGACGTCCTGCTGGTCAACGCGCACGAGGCCGCGCTGTTCCTGGCTTCTGACATTCCAGGGGCCGACGCTGTTGGCTCGGACTGGGACGCGGTGCGCGAACGGTTCGCAGGCCACGGGATCCAGCAGGTGCTGGTGACACTGGGTTCGCAGGGGTCCGTGGTGCTGGACTCGCTCGCTGCACCCGGCGCCCGGGTGACCCGTGTCCAGCCCACCACGGTGGGCGCCGTGGACACCACCGGGGCCGGGGACGCTTTCACCGGTGCCGTTGCGGTCCGGCTGGCGGCGGGCGATGCGCTCGCGGAAGCCGCCGCATTCGCCTCCGTTGCCGCGGCGCTGGCCACCACCCGCAAGGGGACGCAGGCGGCGTATCCGGAAGCGGCCGACGTCGAACGCCGCCTAAGTACCGCCTAAACCCCCGTCGATTGCTCCGTACTTGTCGTTTTCGCGCCCCAAAACGGCGTTTACGGAGCAATCGATTCCGGAAGGGTGAGGCCGGTGTGCTCCGCGAGCCGGGACAGCAGGGCGTCCTGGAACCGCGGATCAACGGCGGCCGGGTGCGGGGCCTGCAGGTGCTGGTGGTACCAGTAGCCCCCGCCGGCCAGGGCGGCCGGATCATCACTGGTGGCCAGCCACTCCTGGGTGCGGTGGCCCAGTTCCAGGCTGTCCGGGGCAGACCGCCCGCCCATCCGGGTCGGCACCCAGCCGGGATCCACCGCGTTGCTGGCGACGCCCGGCACCAGCCTGGCCACGGCTGCCGACAGCGCAGTGACGTGCAGCTTGGTGGTGGAGTAGGAGGCCGTCGTCGTGCGTCCTGCCCAGTCCATGCCGTCCAGGCCGGTGTCGCCGCCGCGGTGCATCCCGCTGCTCAGGTAGATGAGCCGGCGGGGGCCGGGAATGAGGGCGGTGAGCACGTACGGTGCCACCACGTTCACCGGAAGCAGCGCCGCGCCGCTCAGGACGCCGGCATTGTGGATGACAACGTCGATGCCGCCGATTCCGTTGACGTCCTCCGCGATTTTCCGGACGTCCGCCAGGATGGCCAGGTCCCCGACAACACTCTGCGCCCCGCGATCCAGCAGGTGCTGGACTGCGGGGATCCGCTTCAGGGACCGCGCGTGCACGATCACCTCATGGCCGTCCCGCAACAGCGTGTCCGCCGCCGCGAGGCCAAGTCCGTCGGTGGATCCGGTGATGAAGATGCGTGCCATGTCCGGCCCTTCTTTCGCTCGTCGTCGCCCTGCCGCTACCGCCTGGTGCTGCCGGATGCCACGCGGACCGCCTCTTCGGAGAAGACCTGGTCTACGGCGCCCGGAGCAAAGATCTTCCGCATGACCAGGGTAGCGAGCCCCGAACAGGCAGCCTGGTCCTCCGGATGCCCTGTCTCCACCACCAGGCCCTCGCCGATGCGGTCCACCACATCGGCGAGAACGCGCTCTCCCACCTGCGCTGCGAAAAAGTCCAGGGAACCCAGGTCACCGCCCAGGACCAGCCGGTCCGGGTTGAGCGTTGTGACGGTGGCGGCCAGGGCGCTGCCCAGCACCTCCGCTGCCGACTCAACGGCGCCGAGCACGGCCGGGTCGCCGGCCCCGGCGGCGGCGCGGATGTCAGCCATATTCCTGAAGCCCCGGCCGCTGAGCTTTTCGCTGAGTGCCCTGCCGGAACTGTAGGCGGCGAGGCAGCCGCGGCGGCCGCACCGGCAGAGCGGGCCGTCCGGGGTCATGCGGATATGCCCGATGTCCCCCGCCGCACCGTGGGCGCCCCGCAGGATGGAGCCTTCCACCACAATGCCGCAGCCAATGCCGGTGCCCACTTTCACGTACACCACGGTTTCGGCATCGCTCCTGCGCTCGCCCAGGCCGGCCGCCCTGGCATCATTTTCGACGACGAGGGGCAGGTCCCAGGATGCGGTGACCGCTTGCACCACGGAGTCGTCTGCCCAGCCGGGGAGGGTGGTGGGGTGCCGGACGTGCCCGGTGCCAGCCTCCACGGGGGCCGGAAGGCTGACACCGATGCCGAGCAGGGTCTCATTCTTTCCCTGGGCCAGCAGCTCCTGCCCTTCCCGGATCAACGGACCCAGCACGGACTCGGCGGGAGCGCTGACATCGAGGGTCTTCGTAAAGGAGCGCAGCTGCCGGCCAGTGGTGTCGGCGATGCTTACCGTTCCGTGGGTCTGGCCCAAGGTGATGGCGAGGACCACCCTGCCCCGGTCTTCGAACCGGATTTTCCGCGACGGGCGGCCCCCGGTGGACCCCAGCGGTTCGGCTTCGTAAATGTAGCCCCGCCGAGTCAGGGTATCCAGCCGTTCATACAGGGTGGCACGCGACATCCCGGTGGTGGAAAGGAGCTGCTGCCGCGACAGCCCATCCGCGGCGCGGATCAGCTCCAGCAGGTGTCCGTGCGACGTCGCCCCAACCAGTCCCGCAGGCACTCTTTCAACCGTCACTCCGGCCCCCTTTCCCGGTTTCCCAGCCTACTTCCCCGGACGGTTCTCCTGGGCCGGCCCCACCCACTCAAGCGCCGCAGCCGCGGTCCAGGCCTGTGCGAGGCTTCCCAGGGGTTCGCCGGTGAACGGCTCGTAGTACTCGCCGAACTGCAGGTCGGAAAGCTGTTCAAGGGACGCCGACCTGAGCGCGTCGACCAGGGCGGTCTCGCCGTCGCGGGCACAGGCCCAGCCAAGCAGCAGGTTGAGGAAAGGCCACACCGGTCCGCGCCAGTACGTCCGCGGCCGGAAGGCCTCACTGGCCGGAGAGGTGGAGGGCGGCAGGGCGAACCGAAGGCCCGGGAACCCCATCCACCGCGGTCCGAGCAGGAGCTCCCGCTGGGCTGCGAGAAGGGCGGGGTCGCCGCCGGCGACGAGGGGAGCGAAGCCCGAGACAGTTTCGGTGCCGATCCACTCCCGGGCCAGCACATCGTAATCGCGTGCCAGCCCTGTGGCCGGGTCCACGGTTGAGGCAACGCCCTCACGGAAGCGGGTGGCCATGCTTCTGAGTTCTTCGGCGTCCTGGTCCCGGCCGATTTCCGCAGCAAGTCCTGCGAGTACGTCGCTGGAGGCCGCCATGATGGCGGAAAAGAAGACGTCGCGGACACGGAAATCCACGGCGTCCTGCACGGCGGCATCATCGAACCTGACCTCCGCCATTTGCTGCACCAGCCACAGGTACTTGGTGTATTCGGCGTCGTCGGGCCGTTCGCTGGCGTCCGCGACGTGCAGGACGTCGCGGCGGGTGAAGGGCGGCACGGTTCCCGGCACGATCCGCGAGTAGGGGCCGTCCCAGCGGGGGGAGTTATCGAACCCCGACTCCCAGCCGTGGTGGATTTCAACAAGTCCCACGCCGTCGGGGTCCCGGACGGTGGCCAGCCACCGGTGCCACGCCAGCCAGCCGTCAAAAGATTCGGCCAGGAACGCCTCGGCCACCTCCTGGTCCGCGCTGCCGTTCTCCCGTCCGCGGTCCACGATGTGGCGCAGGGCGATGGCGTGGACCGGCGGTTGGCAGATGCCGCTGCTTTTGATGCCTTCCGGCAGCGCCGCGGCGTCCGCCGTTCCCCACCGGTCGAAGCCTGGGAAGTAGCCGGTGTGGTTGTCACTGAAGACGATGTGCGGAATCATCCCCGTGGACCACTGCGCCTTGAGGAGGCTGCGCAGCTCCGTGACGGCACGGGGAACGCTGGTCCGGGCCAGGCCGATGGCAACAAACGCCGCGTCCCAGCTCCACATATGGGGGTACAGGTGGGGGGCGGCACTGGTCATGGTGCCCAGGTCATTGACCTTCAACACTTCAATGGCGGCTGAGCGCAGTTCTTCCATGGACAGGGAATGGGTCGGGTTCATGAGGCCTCCAGTGCCATTGACGTTTCGCGGTCATAGACGCGCATGGTGTTCGGGGCGAAGCCCAGCCAGATGGTCTGGTGGGGTGCCGTCTTGAAGGTGGGGGGTGCCTGCACCTTGAGGGTGTGTCCGTCGACCTCAACGGTGAGCAGGATGGTGGATCCCATCGGCTCCACCACCAGGACCGTAGCGGCCACATCGCCGGAAGACCGGGTGCTGCTTACCGTCACGTTTTCGGCGCGGACCCCAAGGAGGACGTCCTTGCCCGCGAAGGAACGCAGGATGGACGGGGCCATGAGCCGCTGTTCACCCAGGACCAGCGTGCCGCCGTCGTGGCTAACTGCTGCGTCCAGGAAGTTCATCGGCGGCGAACCGATGAAGCCGCCCACGAACCGGTCGGCGGGTGCGTCGTAGACGTCCAGCGGGTCACCCAGCTGCGCGATCCGGCCCTTCCGCATCACCGCAACCTGGTCTCCGAGGGAAAGTGCCTCGCTTTGGTCGTGCGTGACGTAGACCGTGGTGGTCCCGAGGTCCTGGACGATCTTCTTGAGCTCGGACCGGAAGGTCAGGCGCAGCAGGGCATCGAGGTTGGACAGCGGTTCATCCATCAGCAGGACGTCGGCGTCCATGACGATTGCACGCGCCACGGCGACCCGCTGCCGCTGGCCACCCGAGAGGTTGGCCGGCAGGCGGTCCAGGTAGGGGCCCAGTTGGAGGAGATCTGCTGCCCACTGGACCTTCCGTTCGATCTCGTCGGCAGGAACTTTCGCCATCCGCAGCCCGAATCCGATGTTGTACCGGACCTTCCGGTGCGGGAACACGGCGTAGGACTGGAACACCATGGACAGGTTGCGTTTGTTGGGCGGCAGGTAGGTGACGTCGCGGCCGCCGATGGAGATGGAGCCGGAGTCCGGCAGTTCAAGTCCGGCGATCATCCGGAGCAGGGTGGTCTTTCCGCAGCCGGAAGGGCCAAGGAGGACGGTGAATTCACCGTCGGGGATGGACAGGGACACGTCATCCGTCGCGCGTTCGGATCCGCCCGGATAGGTCTTGACGAGGTTGGAGATTTGGATGTCAGCCACGATCGGCTCCTTCAAAAAAATGGTGGTGAGCGGGGAGGGGCCTAGCGGATGGTTGAGCCCCACATGTTGGTGAGGTACCGGCGCATCAGGGCGATGAAGATGATGGACGGGATGACCAGGGCAAAGCCCCCGGCGAACCTGTAGGCCAGCGGTGAGTCTGACAGCGAGCTGAGGACCTGCGCGGGCAGGGTGCGGTGGTCGAGAGTGAGGATTGACGCGCCCAGCACTTCATTCCAGGACATGACGAACGTGAAGATCGACGCCGCGGCGAGGCCCGGCAGTGCCATGGGCAGCACCACCCTGCCGAACGCCCCCAGCGGTGAGCAACCAAACAGGCGGGCAGCTTCCTCAACATCAACGGGGACGCTGAGGAACACGCTGGCCGAGATCAGGATGGTGGTGGGCAGCGCCAAGGCCGTGTGGAGCAGGATGACGGCGTAGGTTGTGTCGTAGATGTCCACCGTGAGGAAGAGCCGGGCCAGGGGGACGGACAGCACCACGATGGGCAGGGCGCGTGTGAACAGCAGGAACAGCTGGTAGGGGTCCTTGCCGGGGAAAGTGAACCTGGCCAGCGCGTACCCTGCAGGGACTCCGATCAGTGCCGACAGCAGGAGCGTGCCGGCGCCAACAATCAGCGAGTTGCCCAGGGCTCCGAAGATTCCCGTGGAGCCGAGGAAAGCGTTGAGCGTGTCCACGGAAAGGTTTGTGGGAAGGAGCGACAACGGAAACTCGTTGAACGATTCCCGGGTGGAAAGCGCCGCAAGCGAGATCAGGTAGATGGGAATCAGCATGAAAAGCGAGACGGCGATGCATGCGGTCTGCAGCAGGACCCGGTTCCGCCTTCTCCGGGCGATGGGGGTGGTATCCACAGTGGTGCTCATCGGAGCCCTCCCTGGTTCTTGTCGCGGAGGGCCCGCAGGTAGAAGATCGATGTCAGCATGGACACGACGAGGATGACGAGTGCCAGCGCCGCAGCGACGTTGGGGTTCTGCAGCCCGGTGTACCAGCGGTAGGTTTCACCCACCACCAGGGGAAAGTTCTGGCCCGTGAGCGCCTGCGCCACCGCGAAGGTCTGGAACGCAAGGATGGTCCGCAGTATCAGTGCCACCTGGAGGCTCGGCTTCAGCAGCGGCAATGTGACGTGCCGCAGGCGCTGCCCGAATGTGGCGCCGAAGACCTGCGCGGCCTCGTCGTAGTCCTTGGGGATGCCCTGCAGCCCCGCCACCACGATGATGAGCACCAGGGAGGTTGCGCGCCAAAGTTCGGCGATCAGGACGCAGATGAACATGCTGGTCTGGTTGTCGTACGCCAGCCAGGAGGTGCCCTGCAGTCCGAACCAGGAAAGGACCGAGTTCAGGTATCCGCGGTCGTTGAAGATTGCGAGCCAGACCAGGCCGGCCGCCAAGTCGCTGAGCGCCAGCGGTATGGCCCAGACAAAGAAGTGGACTTTGTGAAGCCGGGGGTTGCTCCGCAGCATCAGGGCCATGGCGATGGCGAGGGTGAACTGCAGCGGGATCATGACCACGATCAGCAACAGCGTGTTGCGTACCGCCGGCCAGAAGTATGGGTCCTGCACCATGCGGTTGACGAACTCAAAGGTGAAACCCTGGTCATTCCTGAAGGCCTGCAGGACGCCCTGGATGACGGGCCATCCCAGCAGCAGCGCCATGAATATCACCGAGGGGGCTATCAGCAGGACGGCCGGCGGTATCCTGCGCCGGCGTGGCGGCGCAACCGTTGCCGCGGGGGTGGGGGGTGCCTCTACGGCCATTACGCTACCTCGCACTTCGTGGAAACCGGATCGGGCGCCCAGCAGGGAACATTCAAGCCCTTCAGGATGGTGTTCAACTGCGTCGCCTGCGTATCGAGGACCTGCTGGATGGGCCGGGTTTCCAGGCAGATCTGCTGGAAACAGTTCTTGAAAATCTGCGACACTTCGCCCTCTTTGGCGCCGAGGCCCACCGGGGGAAGGGCCAGGAGGGCGCCGGCAGACCGCTGCTGCCGGCGGACTGCGGCAGCTTCGAGCGCAATAGCGCCGGTCAAGTCGGAGGGAAGCTCCGTTTGGACCACCGGGAAGAAGGCGTTGCTGCGCAGGGTCTCGATCTGGGACGCGGGTTCGGTCAGGGCGCGGATGGCCTTTTCGGCGAGGTCGCGGTCCTTGCCATTTTTTGGCAGGGCCATCCCGGCGATGATCAGCATGTAGCCGCGGCCCTTGGGCCCTCGTGGTGCGGGGACCATGAGCCAGTCGTCGGGCTTGTCAGCAGGGGCATGGACCAGGCGGGCCACGTGGTCCCAAGCGACCAGGACCTCGCCCCGCGCCAGGGGTTCCTGCATGTAGTCATAGTTGGTGGATGCCGGTGCCATCGCGGACCACAGCTCCTGCATGTAGTCCCAGCCGGCTGCGGCATCCTGGTTCCGGAACGTGGTGATCTGCCCGCCGGTGAAGCTGGGCAGCAGGAAACCCTGGTAGAAGCGGTGGTGCAGGCCTTTGGGTCCGGCGGGCATCCCGAAGACGGGCCGGCCCGCTCCCTGTTTAGCCGCCTTGGCCCATGCGAGGTAGCCCTCGTACGTAAGGTCGTTGACATCCACGCCCGGGGGCAGCCACTCCAGGGCCTTCTTGTTCACGGCCACCACGTAGGTTGCCTGCATCCAGGGGACATACCGCGAGGTGGAACCGCCCACCTTGGTCAGCTCGAGCATCTCCTTCGTGAAGCCGCGCCCGGATAAATCCCTGAGGAGGCCGTCGACATCCTCCAGGGAGTCGGCCAGCGGAGCGAGCTCACCGTGAAGTCCGCCCAGGAGCGAGGTCTTCACGTTGCCGGCGCTCGCCTGGGAGGTGACCGTGGAGGCGAACACGCCGGGGTCTACTGAGTTGTAAGCGGTGGGGACTTTCGCAAATTTCTTGAGGACTGCCTCGTACCGCTGCTTTTCCTCCACGGGTGTGAACTGGGTGGAGAGGAATCCCACGGTTCCCTGGCCGGCTGCTGCGCCGCTGGTATCAAAACCTGCACAGGATGCGAGGAAAGGGGCCGACATGGCCGTTCCCAGTCCGGCCAAAAGGAGGCTCCTGCGGGAAACGGGCCCTCGCTGGGGATGAAATTTCGGGTCGTTCATTGAATGCTCCGATCGAGTGTGCGCCACTGCACAAACTTTCGTTTAAGCATTAGACATAAGTCGGAGGGTGTCAACCCTTCGGTTCGAACGCCAATTGACAGAAAGGGTTCACCACGACAGCGGAAAGCGGCCCGGCTTACGCCGGGCCGCCTTCTGTGCGGACTCATCCAAGCCGGCCCCGTACCGGAGCCTAGTGGAGGTCAAAGGTGGGTTCGGCTCAGCCGCGCTTCCGGCCCAGGATCAGCGCCAGCAGGCCTCCGAAGACCAGAAAGAGCACACCCACCACCAGCAGCCCGGTGTTGATGCCGGTGTCGGCCGGGGGCGTGGACCCGGAGGCGCTGGCCTTTGCCGGTGCGGCGCCCCCGGCGTCTCTGGCGGCTGCGGCGGTGTGGACGGTGTGGGCGGTGCGGCCGGAGGGCTGGGGCACGGAAGAAACCGTGCCGCCCAGGAAGGGGGCGGCGGTGTGGGTGGCGGGAATCGTGACCGGCGTTGCCGGCGTGGTGCCGGCGGCATGGGCGGCTACGCCGTTGGAGGCCAGAAGGCCGCCTGCGATCACGGCGCTGAGCAGGCATCCACGGATAGTGCGGTGCATCATTTGGAAGTTCTCCTGAAAGTTGGATCGGGCCTACTGCTTAGCCCGGGATTTGCTCATTCCGCGTTGGGGCGCAGAGGGGCCTCAACTAGTCAGGAAAGGATCCGGGGTAGAAGGACACACCGTCCGGGGCAGTGGGCAGACCGCCCTGGACGGCGGCTGAGCCGGCCGCCGGGATCTGCAAGGTGACGGGGTCGCCGGGGCGCTTGCCGGTCCGGATTCCACTGGTTCCAGGACGTCCCCGGCCCGGTGAGTGAGGGTGCCGGCAGCCGATGCCAGCGCGGACCGGGCGGCTCCGGGAAGCGGGTCCCCGGGAGCGGAGGTATCAGCGGATGCACCCGCGGCGGACAAAAGGATCCACGATGCGGCTGCCGCCACCGCGAGCAGAAGGGGGCGCAGGAACGTCCAGGCAGCCAGTCTTGACTTCACCTAGTACGCCTCCCCCCAGAGTTACCTGCAAACAATGCTGCCCACCATAAGCACAGCCGTGCAGCAGAGTCCAACCACCTGGGGAACGCCACGAACACCAGGCGGTCACATGTTTGCCCTGCTCAGGCCGCGTCGGTCGGGGCGGCCCGGTGGTCAATGTCCGCGGTCAGGGTGTCGATGCGGTCCATGGCTTCACTGAGTTTCTCGACGGCGGCCCACAGGTCCGGCTGCTGCTGACGGACCTGTTCCAGGGTGGCCCCGGCGGAGCGGAGGGATCCGAGGTCGAAACTGACATTGGTGCGGGCGCCGGCCACTGCCGCACGGAGGGCGCCGAACGCGACCACGACATCTGCGACCAGTGCCCGGTTGCCGTTGGTGGCCAGCCAGGCGAGGTCGTCGATTGCCTGGATGGCCCGCTCGCCAAGGACAGCAGAGGATGCTGCGGCTTCCAGCGACGCGCGGCGGATTGCCTCGTCCCGTTCCGGGCCCGGTTCCAGCCGGAAGGCGGCGCCGAAGGCTTTGGAGGCGGACGCGTCGTCATCAGCCAGCTTCAGGGCTTCCCGGCGCAGCACTCGGGCCCGCGCCCGTATCCCGGCCGGCTCCCCGCCGTCGTCCTCCCCATTGCCGCTGTAGCCGGCGACCATCGACGTCAGCGATGCCGCCACCGCCAGCATCAGGCCGGTCCCCGCGCCCCCGCCCGGCGAACCCGTGGACTCCGCCAGTGCGCTTGTCCACTCTTCAACAGTCGAATCCTGGGTGGTTACTTCAGCCTCTTCCATGCCAGGAACCGTGCCCACAAGGGCCGCCGGCTAAACGGAAACAGCCGCAATGCCCGCGCTGGCCCAGTTTTCGGGGCCCGGGCCGCGGAAGCCCGCGGAGTTACCGCGGATGCCGGGGCAAAAGTGGGCCAGTGTGACACTCACCCGCCGGCGGGCGCCTGTAGTGTCGGCAAGGTGCAGCAGCATAGATACCAGTACGGCCAGGACCCCAGCCAGTGGGGCGAGCTTTTCCTGCCGGATCTTCCGGCCGGCAGCAAGCACCGGGGCGTGGTGGTGGTGATCCACGGCGGCTACTGGCGCTCCACCTACGGCGCCGAACTGGGGGAGCCGCTGGCGAAGGACCTGGCGGAGCACGGCATGGCCGCCTGGAACCTGGAGTACCGCCGGGCGGGCAACGGCGGGGGCTGGCCGGGCACCTTCCAGGACATCCTTGCGGGCATCGACAAGCTTGCCGCGCTCGCAGGGCCCTACTCGTTGGACCTGGGCAAAGTGGTGGCGCTGGGACATTCGGCCGGCGGCCACTTGGCGGTGTGGGCGGCGGGCAGGGACCGGCTGGACGGGCTTGGGACGGCGGAGGCCTGCCAAGTAAATAACACGAACGACGGCGTCCGCCTCACCGGGGTGGTCAGCCAGTCCGGCGTGCTGAACCTGGCCGAAGCCGAAAGGCTGGGCCTCAGCAACGGCGCCGTGGGCAACCTGCTGGGCGGACCGTCGTCGGACTTCCCCGGACGCCACCGCGTGGCCGACCCGATGGCCGTGCTGCCGCTGGACGTTCCGGTCTACGCCGTCCACACGACGGAAGACAACGACGTTCCCCTGTGCATGTCCACAACGTACGTTGAGGCCAGCCGTTCCGGAGCCGTCCCGGCACGGCTGGTCACGGTGCCGGGAGACCACTTCGCGCTCATCGATCCCGCCGCGGAGGCCTATGTGACGTGCCGGGAACTGGTTGGAAAGCTGCTCGGCTGACACGAACTGCTGACGCCGGCCGGTTTCTGGCAGAGTATGACCATGCTCACAGTGATCGGCGAAGGCCTTGTTGACGTTGTCCAGCGCGCTTCCGGAATCGAAGCCCACGTGGGCGGAAGCCCCCTGAATGTCGCCGTGGGCCTGGCCCGGCTGGACCACCCGGTGCAGTTCATTGGCCGTTACGGCCGGGACGCTTATGGCGACTCGGTGGCTGCGCACCTGCGCGCCAGCTCCGTCATGCTGCCGGTGCCCCCGGACGAGCTGCCCACCAGCGTGGCCACCGCACTGATTGACGACGACGGCGCCGCCACCTACACCTTCGACCTCGCCTGGGAGCTGCCGCACCTGGCAGACCGGCTTGGCTTCATGCTGCAGGGAACCACCCTGCTGCACACCGGCTCCATTGCCACCATGCTGGCACCCGGGGCCACAGAAGTGCTGGCCGCCGTCGAATACGCCCACCCGTCCGCCACCATCAGTTTCGATCCCAACTGCCGGCCCAGCATCATCACGGACGTGGACTTTGCCCGGCGCCAGGCCGAAAAGTTCGTCACGTTGTCCGACGTGGTCAAAGCGTCCGACGAGGACCTGGCCTGGCTTTATCCGGGACAGGATGTGCTGGATTCGGCCCGCAAGTGGCTGGCGCTCGGCGGGGAAGAAGGTCCCGCGATGGTGGTGGTCACCCGCGGTGCGGACGGGCCGTGGGGTGTGTGCCGTGCCGGCGAAGCCGCTATTCCTGCGCCCAGGGTGGAAGTGGCGGATACCGTGGGGGCCGGGGATTCCTTCATGGCGGCGCTGCTGTCCGGCCTGGTGGACCGGGAGCTGGACGGCGCCCAGAACCGGCAGGACCTGCGCGACCTTCCCGTCGAGGGACTCTCCGAACTCCTGGCACATGCCGCCCGCGCCGCAGCAGTCACCGTGTCGCGCCCGGGCGCCAACCCGCCGACCCGGGAGGAGCTCCACGGGGCAGAGGCCACGGAGGGTTAGAAGGGCCTAGAGCTGCGGGACGCAGGGACCGCTGCCCAGCAGGGCCAGTCCGGCGAGGTCACCCGCAGCGAAGGTCCTGACGCCCATGTTTTCCGCATACATCAGTTGCGTCGGATCATTCACGTGGTCCAGGCCCAGCACGTGTGCCAGTTCGTGCATGATGATGGCGCGCACCTCCGCCGCGCCGTCCGGGCGGCTGGCGATGATGCCGGCAAGGTCAGGGGCATCAAGGCGCACCTGGCCGGCTTCGAGGACCAGCGGCTGCCCGGCGGCCTCCACGTAACCGCTCCCGCCAAGGCCCGCAACATTCCCGGCAAGGCCCGGCGTTTCCATGGGCGTTGACCAGGCGATGAGTACCGGTACCCACCGCTTTCCGTAGCGGTCCGGCTGGAAAGCAGACCGGTCATCCGACGGCGCTTCCGTGGTGGGTCCGTCATAGACAAACTGCAGCCCGGAGGCCTGGGAGACTGCTGCCACTGCCTCCCGGACCAGGACATTGCCACCCGGCAGCGCGTTATCCGGCCGGACAACGTAATGGCCCGGGCGGCACGGATCGTACGCGACCAGCCGCTGGCCCTCTTTCGGCGACTCCTGCAGCACAAAGGCAGCGGAGCCCGTGCTTGCGGGTGGCGTGCCCAGGGGTGCGGAGGCTGCCTCATGCCCCGGCGGCGGCATTTTCGCCCCCGGCAGGTAGGGGGCTGCGGCGGGAAGAACCACGCGGTCGAAGAGCGTCGGCGTGAAGTACAGGCAGACCACCAGGGCGATCCCAAGGACTGTCCGCAACCGGACCGTCCGCGACGGAGCGGTCCGGTTCGACCGGAAGCCTTCTCTTCCCGCCCTGCTGCGGAACTTCTTCCGGCGCCGTTGAGGGGCTTCAGCACTGCGCCAGGGCGAAGGAGCCTCCGCCCTTCCGTACGCTTCATCGATGGCCCATTGCGGGATACGTCCACTGGGGGAGCGCCGGACGTTTGGCGGCGCGAACCCGCCGGGCATGTCCTGATGAGACTTATCGTCATTCCCGAAGCCGTGCACCGGCACCCCCTGATTCCTGCCGCCCGCCGGCCAACCCTTCCAGCCTAGGGGCGGGCTGCCCGGCCTTGCCGCGGGAAAGGCGCAGGATTTGAGCAAGAAAGGCGGCCCCGGATGCAGGCCGCTCCGGGGCCGAAGTGGAGGCCCGAGGCCACATCGATTGCTCCGTAGATGCCGTTATGAGGGGTCAAAAGGGCGTTTACGGAGCAATCGATGAGGCTTTACTCCTTGCCGAGCCCTGCGGCCGGGGTCTTTCCGTTCGAGACGCTGTTGAGGGCGCGCAGGTCGAAGATGCCGTTGATGTCGGCCTGCTTGGTGGTGCCTGCGGTCACGCCGTCGGCCAGGAGCTTCTGGTAGGTTCCGGCCAGCGGGTCAACGGTGAAAACGATGTTCTTCAGGGAGCGGTCAATGACATCCGCCTTCAGTTCGGCGCCGGCTGCTTCCTTGAGGGCTGCATTGATGACGGTGGCCTTGTCGCCGGCAGAAGCGCTGTTGAGCCATTCGACCGACTTCGCGTGGCCCTTCAGGAGTGCCTTGACGGTGTCCGGGTGGTCTGCCGCGAACTTCTGGTTCACGATCAGGATGGTGGTGGGGAACTCGCCCGGCTTGCCGGACAGCGAACCGTCCCACAGGTCCTTTTCGTCCACCAGCACCTTCGCGCCGGCATTCAGCACCAGGCGTGACGCCCACGGCTCAGGCAACCACGCACCGTCGAGCTTTCCGTCCTGGAACAGCTTGAGGGTCTGGGCGTTCTCCGTGGGGTTGATGGCCACGTCACCGCTGCCGTCCACCCCGGTCTTGTACCCCTGGGAGGAGAGCCAGGCGCGCAGGGCCACGTCCTGGGTGCCGCCCAGCTGCGGGGAGGCGAGGGTCTTGCCTTTGAGGTCCGCGGCGGAGGTGATGTCCGGCTTGACCACCAGCTGCGCCCCGCCGGCTGCGGCGCCGGCGATGATGTTGATCGACTGGCCCTGGCTCTTCACGAAGGAGTTGATGGCCGGGTTCGGGCCGATGTAGGTGGCGTCGATGGCCCCTGCGTTCAGGGCTTCGATGGCTGCCGGGCCGGCGTTGAACACCTGGGTGCTGAGCCTGGTGCTGCCGAGTTCGTCCTTGATGAAGCCTTTGCTGACGCCCACGAGGGCCGGGGCATGCGTGACGTTTCCAAAGTAGCCGAGCTTCAGTTCGGCCGCGGGGTTGCCTGACGGGGCAGCCTCCTGCGAGGCTGCCGGTGTCCCGCTGTTCACGGCGGACGCGACGGCGGCGCCCCCACCGATGAGGGCCAGGACGGCTGCCGCGATTCCGATCTTCAGGCCGAGCGGGCGTGTGGGCTTGGCGGGCTGCCCGGCGACGATGCGGGTGGAGCCGTGCTGGTCTTCCGGACTCTTGTCCTGCTGGTTTGCCATGGGGAAATCCTTTGCTGGGGTGGGTGCTGAGACGAGATTACGGAGCGCCCAGCGGCCCCACAATCAACCCCGTAGCGGGCGTTCATGCGGCGACGCGAACGCTCAACGCGGCGTAGTGCGGCGTCAAAAATCGTCGTGCGGGGACGCTGTTCGGAGGTCCGGCGGAGGGGGCCCTGTCCGCAGTCGGGACGCAACGGCGGCCGTGGAAGCCATCAGCAGGTGCGGGCCGTGATTCGCGTGCCGCATTGTGGGTACGTGCACGGCATGGGGATTTTGTAAAACTAATCAAGGAGACTCTCATGTTGCTTTGGATTGCCATCATCATCGCCGTTCTCTGGCTTCTCGGATTGCTCGCGAACATTGGCGGCGGCCTGATCCACATTCTGTTGGTTGTCGCAGTGGTGGTCCTGATCTTCCACTTCGTCCGTGGCAGGTCCCGCGTCTAGCAACCCCGCGTCCCCGCCGCCGGCCCAGCGTCCGGCGGCGGGAACCGTCGGCCCCAGGCCGCCTTGCAGCCCCAGGCCGCCTTGAGCTCTTCAGGCGCCTGACCCCTCACGCCGCCTTGACCAAGGGCAGCTCGTCCCAGTGCGTCGTATAGCGGGGCGAGCGCATGTCACGTTTCATGGTCCAGTCCAGCCCGGACCTGATGCCCGCGTGCCCCAGCCCGATGGTGCCCCGCCCGAAGCGGCGGCTCACATCCTCAAGCAGCGGCCCGATGCCGCGTTCCTCATGCCGGTTCTCGAATGGCTCCAGGGGCGGCTGGTTCCCCGTGGGCCGCAGGTCGGTGAGCATCAGCCCCGCCTTGGCGTATTTGAGTCCGTCCCGGATGCTGGGCAGCAGCGCGTGCGCCGCCCTGGTGAGCAGCAGCGGATCCGCCGTGGGCATGGGCAGCGCGACGCACACCGATGGGTACGCCTGCTCGTGGTCCCGGAAGGGGGACGTGGCAGCAAACGCCGTCAGGACCTTTGCCTGCAGCCCGTGCTTTGAGAGCCTGGCGCTCGCCTGCTGCCCGTAGATGCTGAGCACCTCCCGAAGTCCGGCGGCGGTGGTCACAGGGGTGGCGAAAGAGCGGGAAAAAATCAGCTGGTCGCGGCCGATGCGCTCTTCTTCCATCGGGATGCAGGGGGTGCCCCGCAGTTCCAGGACCGTGCGCATCAGCACCACCGAGAACTTATCCCTGATCATTACCGGATCCGCCCGGACAAGGTCCTGGACAGTGACGATGCCCAGCACATTGAGGCGCTTTGTGAGCCGCCCGGCAATGCCCCAGATCTCATCGACAGGAAGCCGGGACATCAAACCCTCCCGCACGTCAGCCGGAACGGATTCCCACAGGCAGACTCCGCCAAAGGCGGGATTGTTCTTGGCCCATTTATTGCAGAGTTTCGCCAGGGTTTTAGTGGGGGCGATGCCAACGCACACGGGAACCCCCACGTGCCGCCGGACCGCCTCTTTCATCCTCCGGCCAAGGGACAGCAGCTCGTCCGGGGTGCCCTTGACGCCCAGGAATGCCTCGTCGATGCTGTAGACCTCCAGCCAGGCCGAGTACCTGCCCAGCAGTTCCATTACGCGGGAGCTGATGTCGCCGTACAGCTCATAGTTGCTGGATTTTGCCACCAGGCCCCACTCCTTGGCCCGCGGCGCGAGTTTGAACCACGGTTCGCCCGTGGCGATGCCCAGTGCCTTCGCTTCCGGGGAGCGGGTCACGGCGCAGCCGTCATTGTTGGAGAGCACCACCAGCGGCCGCCCTTCCAGGGAGGGGTCGAAGGCGCGCTCGGCGGAGGCGTAGAAGCAATTGACGTCCACGTGCGCGATCTGCGGCATCTGCCGCATGTGGACTGGCTTAGCCATGCTGATCCGCAGGCGCGGGCAGCTCAGACATGGTGCAGGCACCTGGTGGCAACGCCCCAGATGGTCAGCTCGGACAGTGCGGGCACGTGGATGTCCGGGTACTTGGGGTTCTCCGCCTGCAGCACCACGCCAGTGCGGGTGATGCGCAAGCGCTTGACCGTCAGTTCCCCGTCCAGGACGGCGATCACCACGGCCCCGTCCCTGGGCTCGAGGGCACGGTTGACGATCAGTTCGTCCCCGTCGCTGATGCCGGCACCCTCCATGGAATCCCCCGTCACCCGGACCACGAAGGTGCTGGTGATGTCCTTGATCAGGTGCGCGTTCAGGTCGATCCGGCCGTCGAAGTAGTCCTGTGCCGGCGACGGAAAGCCCGCCGCCACCGCGACCGGGGAAATCAGCACCGAGAACAACGAGGCGCCCGCGTCTATCACGCGGGGACCGACAATAACGCCCACAACACACCTTTATTCGAAAATATGTTCGATAGTTTCAGTGTAGCCCCGAGGGCTGACAACGGGCAGTCCCGCTCGGGGGGACTAGAATCAGGCCACTGTCTGCTCTGGGGGGAAACGATGCGGTTGGTACGGCTTTGGTGGATTGCGGCGGCGATGACGCCGGGACTGGCGGGGTGCGCGTACAGCGAGGTACCCGAGGGGCAGGCTCCAGTGCCGCCGCCCCCGGCCACCGCTGCCGCCCAGCCCGGCGCCGATCCGCGTGCTTCCGGGGTGGAAGACATGCGCCAGTGGTCCCAAGAGCAACTGCAGCCCAGGTTGCCCGGCGAGTTCGCCGGTTCCACCAGCTCGAACACCACGGTCAGCTTCGGATTCACTGGCGCGGAACCGGGTGGCTATGAGGTGCATTTCACCTGCGAGGGTCCGGTGACGGCAGAGGTTTCGCTTGCCAGCCAGGCCGGCGCCGAAGTCCTTCCCCCGCTGCAGGTCCCCTGTGACGGGAACATCTTCAAAACGCAGGTGGCGCTCGCCGTCCGGGGAGTGGACTTCGTCATGACTCCGGAAGGCGGAGCAGAGGGCCGTTACGCCTTCCGGCTGGTGCCGGCCTCCGCGAAGCCTCCCACCACGGTGCTGCCGGGAACGGATGGGCTGAAGGCCGTGGTCCGCTCCAGTCAGACGTCCGCAACGGGACCCGAGGTGGAGCTCAAGGGCCACATGGACAGGGACGGGGCCGGATGCGTCATCCTGCAGGCTGCCGACGGGAACGATTACACCCTGATCTTCCCCGAAGGAACCAGTTTCGACGCTGAAACGCTGGTAATGCCCGGCGGCCAGCGTCTTGCCGCCGGCGCCCCGGTAGTCCTCAAGGGCACCAGCGCCCCGGCCGATGAAAGCCTAAGCATGTGCCTGAACTACGCCCGGCTCCTGTCCGTGGAATCGGCGCACGGGAGCCAACCGCCCACGTAGACTTGCAGGATGCGGTTGGTAGCAAGCGATATTGACGGAACGATCCTCGGACACGACGGAAAAATCAGTGACCGCACCATCCGTGCCTTCCACGCCTGCCGGGATGCCGGCGTCGAACTGGTGTTTGTGACCGGACGCCCGCCCCGCTGGCTGCACCCCCTGGAGGAACAGCTGGGCCACACCGGCCGGGTGATCTGCTCCAATGGTGCCGTCGTGTGGGACCTTGAAGCGGACCGCCTGGTCTCCGCCCGCACACTGGCCATCGAGACCGTCCTGGAAGCCCGCCGCATCATCAAGGGGCTCCGCCCGGCTGCGCTGTTCGCCGCGGAAACGCTCACCGGATTCCACCTGGAACCGGGCTTCATCGAAAACGACTCCAGCGAACTTCTCGCCGAATTCACCCCGGCGCCGCTGAAGCAAACCCTCACGGACGATGACTCCGTGGTCAAGTTCCTCGCCATCGTCCGCGACGGCACCCCGGACGATTTCCTCGCCGAGGTGGCGCCCGCCGTCGAACATCTGGCCGCCACCACCCACTCCTCCCCGGGCGTTGCGATGCTGGAACTGTCGCTGCCCGGCGTGAACAAGGCCGTCACGCTTGCAGAATACGCAGGCGCACTGGGCATCGACGCCGCAGACGTGGTGGCCTTCGGTGACATGCCCAACGACATCGAGATGCTCCGCTGGGCCGGTCATGGGTACGCGATGGCCAGCGGCCATCCGGAAGCCATTCGCGCGGCCGGGCAGCAGGCGCCGCATTTTGACGACGACGGCGTGGCCCAGGTTTTGGAGGCCCGGCTCGCTGCCTTGGGCGTCCAGTTTTCCTGACGCCCGGGCTGTCCCGGACCCGGCACCCCCATTTTCACAGCTTGCGCTCACCTGGCGTTTACCTTCCCTGCGTAGCGTGAAGCGTGGAGAGCAGGCACCCTCCCGCCGGCTCGAAGGGGGCAACGATGGCACGAAACGTCAGGCAGCACGCGGCCGATGCGCCGCAGCGCAAAGCAACGCCCGCTCCGCACTGGAAACAGTTGCGCCAGGGTGACCGGGTCCGGGTCCTGTTCGCGCCCGGATTCGAGGCAGGCGGCGTGGTGGACACCGTCACGGCGGACCACACCGCGGTATGGGTCCACCTGGACGCCGGCCGTGGGCGGACCCTGCTGCACTGCGGCGACGGCGTGGACATCCTTCCCTGCGGAGAGACCGCCTGCCTGGATTGACGGTGGGTTTCACTCATGGTGGGGGCGGTAGGCTCGCAGTGTGAGCCTGCCTTTCTTTGAGCACCCTGACGACGCCGGGCGGCAGCTTCCCATCGCCATGGCGCACCGCGGATTTTCGGCTGAGGGCCTGGAAAACTCCATGGCCGCGTTCCGCGCCGGCGTCGACCTCGGCTTCCGCTACCTTGAAACGGATGTGCACACGACGGCGGACGGCGTGCTGCTGCTCTTCCATGACGAAACCCTGGACCGGGTCACGGACGGCAGGGGCCGGGTGGCGGAACTTCCGGCCGCGGACGTGGCCAGGGCGCGGATCAACGGCCGCGAGCCCATCCCCACGTTCGACGAACTGGTCACCCAGCTTCCCGAAGCGCGGCTGAACCTCGACGTCAAGGACTGGGGCTCGGTCCGCAGCACCGCTGCCGCGATCGAGCGGCACCAGGTGCACCACCGCGTTCTGGTGACCAGCTTTTCGGACCGCCGGCGGCGCGCGGTGCTGAAACTGCTCAGCCAGCCTGTGGCTTCGTCCGCTGGAGTGGCCTCGAGCGCCCTCTTCACCTTGCTGGGGCCTGCGCTTCCACGTCCGGCGTTCCGGTGGCTCATGCGCCGGGTGCTCCGGGACGTGCATGCTCTGCAAGTGCCCGTCCGCTATGGGCGGGTGCCTGTAGTCACCACCGGTTTCATCCGGCGGGCGCATGACCTGGACCTGGTGGTTCATGTGTGGACCATCAACGATGCCGGCGAGATGCACCGGCTCCTCCAGCTGGGGGTGGACGGCATCGTCACCGACCGGGCGGACCTGCTCCGCGACGTGCTGCGCGCCCGAGGCCAGTGGCCGGAGAAGCCCGGGCAGGCTAACCGGGCGCCCGGCCCGGCTGCCTAGCCTCTGGCCTGCTCCCGGCTGCCTAGCCCCCGGCCTGTTCCCGGGCGCCTAGCCCTGGTCTGTTGCGGTGGGCGCCGTGGCGTCCCCGGCCAGGCCGGCGTCGTCCGTTGTGCCGTTCTGCTCCCGCTCGCCGTGCGCCCTGCTGTTGTGCGCCTTGTCGTTGTCGGCGTCGCCGCCCAGCGGGCTGTTGGAGACCGGCCCAGGGGCGGCCCCGGTTTTGAGGCCGGGCGCCTTCTGCTTCTCCGCCTCAATCGCGTTTGAGCCTTCGCTCAGGGACGAGTGGACCTCCACGTCGTCGTTGGGATCTGCCGGGTCCGGCACGTCCGTTTTCTCCGTCGGCTTGGATGTCCCGGCCAGGTCCTCCATGGCGTTTTTTGCTGCCTTGCCAATGCTGTCGCCGATACCCATGTGACTGCTCCTTCCGGCGTTGCGTGCCGGCCGCCCCAGCGGCGTGCCGGCCCTACTCCTCCAGAATTATCAGCATGCTTACAATTAGTCCAGTGCTGGGGAACCGAACCGCAGCCGGAGAGGAAAGGAAAGGCTATGAGCACTTACCATCCGGAAAATGACCCCGCGAACCCCGACCGCCCGGGTAAGGAAGAGGTGGGCGCCGCCCAGCCCCGTCCGGCGGAGCAGCGCAGCCGGGAGGCGGCCGGCTCGCCGAACCCGGATCCGCTGGAAGGCAATGTCACCGGCCTGGAACCGGGCGGGGGAGTCCCGCCGGGAGAGACGCCGCCGGCGGAGGGCCAGATGAGCAGGGACCAGGGCCACTCCGAATAGGGCCCGGACGTGCAGCGGGGCGGCGCATGCTGCCCGCCGCCCCGCTGACTGCGTCAGGTTCTCAGGACGACTCTGTTCCCCGGGTGGTGGCGCGAGGTTCCCCCGGCCCGGCCAGGTGGCGCTCCAGGCCGTCCATGTCGAGGCGCGTGTTCCAGCTGGCCCAGTCCTTGGGCCGCACCGACGGCCGGCCCAGCAGGTAGCCCTGGCCGGCGCTGATGCCCAGTTCCGTGAGGACCTTGAGTTCGCCCACCGTTTCGATGCCCTCGGCCACCAGGGTGATGCCAACCTGGTCGGTGAAGTCCACCAGGCATGCAGCCAGCGCACGCTGGAGGCCGTCCTTGTCGACGTCGCCGATCACGTTGCGGCCCACCTTGAGGAAGTCGGGCCTCAGGTGGACCATGCGGCTCAGCGCGCCGGCGCCGGTGTGGGTGTCGTCGACGGCAATGCGCAGGCCCTTTTCCCGCAGCGGATTGATCGCGGAAAGGAATTGCAGGTATTCCTCTTCGGGAATGTCCTGGGTCAATTCGAGCACCACCCGGTGGATGGGCAATTCAATGTGGTCGAAGAGCTCCGGCAGCCGCGGGTCCAGGCAGGACGTGGGGGAAATGTTGAGGGACACGTACAGGTCCTCGGGCAGGTCCTTCGCGGCCGCTGCCGCCGATCCCAGCGCGGAGAACTCGAGGTTGGCGCCCAGGCCCACCGCGGCGGCCTCGGCAAACCACAGCTCCGCGGCTGCGCCGTCGTCGCTGACGAACCGGGACAGCGCCTCTGCGCCCACCACGGTTCTTCCTTCCAGCCCGTAGATGGGCTGGAACGCGGTCATCAGCATCTGGTTCTCAAGCAGGGTGCTGATCCGGGACGCGCTGCGGATGGCATCCAGCTGCTCCGCAAACTGCGGCGGGAGCGCGGGCGGCGTGAGCCGCATATCCTTCGCGGCTTCCAATGTGTCCGTCATGGTGGCGTCGCTGCGCCGGGTCTCGAGGAGATACTCCAGCAGGGCCCGTTCCGGCACGCCGGGATTCTCATCGAGGCTGTTGCTCAGCCGCTGCCGCACAGCGGTTCCCGCAGGATCCGTATCCGCCAGCACGGCGGCGATAATTCCCCATGCCTGTACCCGAACCGACATTAGCAACGCCCCCAGTTGACGAAGTAATGACCCGATGGCCCCATAATGTTCAAATTTCCAAACGCCTTATAAAAGAACGGTGCTGCCAACCTGATTTCAGAGGCGGCGAAAAACCAGACACCGCACGCTGATCGTATAACGGCGGCCACGAAAGTGCAGTAGTTTTTGCGTTACTGGTTAGCGCTTTCCTGCTGGTCAGCCAGCAGTTCCGGAATCTGGTCGGGGGGAACAGGCCGGCTGAAGTAGTAGCCCTGGGCGCTGCGGCAACCCAGGCCGCGGAGGATTTCTGCCTGCTCCGCCGTTTCGACGCCCTCCCACACCGCTTCCAGCCCGCACGCCCGCACCAGCTGCAGGACTGCCGCCACCAGCGCGGGCTGGCTGGGGTCGCTCTCCAGCCCGGTGATCAGTGACCGGTCCACTTTGACCCGGTCCACCGGCAGCCGGCGAAGGTAGCTGATGGACGAGTAGCCGGTCCCGAAGTCGTCGATTTCGATGCCCACGCCCAGGCCGCGGAGCCCGCCCAGCGAATACCGGTCCAGCTCATTGCCTTTGACGATCGCCACTTCCGTCAACTCCAGCACAACCTGTTCAGGCCTGACGCCGGTCTCCTTCAGGGTGTTGCGCACGTCCTCGATGAACTGCAGGCTCTGCAGGTCCGTGGCGGAGATGTTGATGCGCACAGAGAACCGGCTGTCCACCAGGGCAGCATCAATCCAGGCCCGCAGCTGCTTCACGGCAGTCCTGAGGACCCACTGTCCAAGTTCGGAGATCAGGCCCGCCTCTTCGGCAAGGGGAATGAACTCGTCAGGCATGATGAAGCCGCGGGTGGGGTGGTTCCACCGGACCAGTGCCTCTACGCCTTCGATCCGACCGGTGCCAAGCTCCACCACCGGCTGGTAGTACAGGGTCAGTGCATCGTCCTTGATGGCGGCCCGCAGGTCATCCACCAGCTGGCTGCGGAGGCGGCGCACCAGCAGCAGGGCGGGCTCGAACCGGTGCAGCTTGTTCTGCCCTTCGGCCTTGGAGGCGTACATGGCGACGTCGGCCTCCATCAGCATGTCCTCAGGGCTTTGGCCCCCGCTGCCCACGCTGAGCCCGATGCTGGCACCACAGCGCACGCTGCGGCCGGGAAGCTCGATGGGGTCGTTGAGGGAGGCCAGGATGCGGTGCGCCACGATCGCCGCCTGGTCCGCCGATGCGGAGGGCATGACGATGGCGAATTCATCGCCGCCCAGGCGGGCTACGACGTCGGAGGCGCGCACCGCGGTCCGGAGCCTTTCACCCACGGTCACCAGGACCTGGTCCCCGGCCGTGTGCCCCAGGCTGTCGTTGATGGATTTGAACGCGTCCAGGTCCATCAACAGGATGGCCGGCCCCTCTTCGGATCCCCCGCCGTCCACCGCGGCACGGGCTTCCAGCGCGGAGCGAAGGGCTTCGAGCAGCGCCGACCGGTTGGCCAGCCCGGTCAGCGGGTCCTGCATGGCCATCTTCTGCATCTCAAGGTGGGCCTCGTGAAGGAGCTGGGTCCGGACCTGCACCCGCTGCTCGAGTTCCTCGTAGATGACCTGCAGGTCTTCGGCCAGCAGATTGGTGCCCATAATGATCGCATCGAGCTCGTCCCGGGCCGGGGAGACCTCTATCCGGGACGTGAGGTCGCCGGAGGCAAGCCGGACAATGCCTTCCAGGAGCTGGGAGAGCCGGGGATCGTCGTTGGCAAACATGGCCAGTCCTCCTTCGGCGCCTAGTTGGCCTGGACGCGGTCAGTGCCGAGGGGAAGGCTGACGGTGACGGTGGTCCCGGTGCCCAGGGTGGAAGCGACATCGATCCGCCCGCCGTGGCGGTCCACAATGTCCTTGGAGATGGCAAGGCCCAGCCCTGTTCCCGGGATGGCGCCGTTCATCGCGTTCGAGGCCCGGTAGAACCTGGTGAACACGTGGTTGATTTCGTCGTCCGAGATGCCGATGCCGGTGTCGGCGATGCGCACGGTGGCCCACTTGGACCCGTCCTCCGCGGCGTGGGATTCGCTGCCCACCTCGATCCGGCCGCCGCTGGGGGTGAACTTGATGGCATTGGACACGAGGTTGGTGAAGACCTGCTGGAGCTGCACCTCATCGGCCAGGATCTCCGGATCCTCCGGCACCGGGTCCACATCGATGGTGACGTTCTGCAGCGTGGCCAGCGGCCGGAGTGCCGCGGCAACCAAATCCAGGGTCCGTCCCAGGCGCACCGGCGCGAGCTGCATGTCCGCGTTGTCCAGCCCGCCGCGGGAGACGCTGAGCATGTCCTCGATGAGGGTCCGGAGCCGTTCGGTGTTGCGGACCACGATGTCCAGCATCTGGTGGACCTCCTTGGACACCGGGTGCTCGGTGCTCTCCTGGATCATGTCCAGGTACGCCATGATCGAGGTCAGCGGCGTGCGCAGCTCGTGGTTCACCGTGGCCAGGAAGTCCGTCTTTGCCTTGTCGAGTTCGCGCAGCTGCTTGACCACCTGCTGCTGGCTGCTGATCAGGTGGCTCTGGATGAGTCCGTAGGCGGCGTTTCCGGCCACGTGCTGGATCAGTCCCAGTTCGGCGCTGGACCACGTCCGTGGCCGGTCCATCATGGCGATCCAGATGATCCCCAGGGAGGAGTTGCCTTCGCCGATGGGCACCGCCAGCGTGGAGGCCGCCCCGGCCACGGCCCTGGCAGGCTTTTCGTCGGCCCTGGGCTCGGATTCGTTTCCGTCCGACGAGAGCGTCTCTGTCCCGGCCCAAAGCGCATCGGCCGTGGCGCGGGCCTCGTCCTCGCCGGGGAGGGCGTCCTTGGGCAGTTCCACCAGGCCCTGCCGGTGCCAGGCCGCCATGATCACCGGGACGCGGTGGTCCTCGAAGGTGGCCAGCACCACGTGGTCGGCCTTGAATGTCCGGCCGAAACCGGAGACCACGTGGTTGGCGATCTCCTGGGGATCGTTGGTGGCGCGTACCGCGGCTGAGACCTCGCGCAGCTGCTCACGGAGACCCTCGGCTTCCTGCCGGGCGGCGCGGCGCCGGGACACCTGCTCGATGAGGACGGATGCGCGGTGGACCAGCTCTTTGGGCTCCGGCGGCTTGGTGATGCAGTCGTGGACGCCGGCCGGGTTGGCTGCGGCTACCTCCTGCGGATTGTCCAGGTCCACCATCAGCAGGACGGGGGCTGCGGACTGGGCAGGGGACAGAAGCGCGTCGGCGACGACGACGGAGGGCTGGCCTGCGTCCAGCAACGCGGCGAGGCCGGCGGCGTCCGCCGCTTCCTGGACGCCGTACCCGGCGTCCCGCAGTGCCTGGGCGTTGCGGGCCAGGCGGCCGGCGTCGGGATCGGCGACGACGGCGGTGCGGGTCAGGGGCACGCCACTCGGCACAGCCGTCACAGTGTTCCCTTCCTCCCAGTTGAGTACATTCTAGGGGGACGGGGGCAGCACGGGTCCAGAGCGCCCGCGCCCACCCCGACATTCGTGCCCCGCGGGCAGGGCACGCCGTAATGTGGCCGAAGCTGCGCCGGTTGGCAGGGATGGAACATATATTTGAGCCGTGTCCTCCCCAACGAAGTCGCCGCGGTCCGTCCTGCAGAAGTACCTGATGCTTCCCAAGCTCGTCAGGTTGTCGCGGGGTGCGCCGAAAGACCGGCACCAGGCATGGGATACCTACTGGGCAGGAATCACGGCCACGGGCCCCGGGGGAGAGGTCCTGTGGGATTCGGGCAGCGACCATGAGTTCCTGGGCTACAAGGACAGCCTCCTGCGCTACCTGGACCCTGCGCTTCCTGTGGTGGATACCGGGTGCGGCCATGGCAGTTTCACCCGGGCGCTCGCAGGCGTCTTCCCCCGGGTGGTTGGCGTTGATGTCTCCCCGCACGCCGTTGACAGGGCCCGGGCGGAGTGCGGGGGAAGCGGCAACGTGACTTTCGAAGCGCGGGACATGACGGCGGAGGGTGCCGGGGCAGCCCTGGCAGAGTCCCTCAACGCAGGCAAGGAAGGGGCCAACGTCTTCATCCGCGGCGTCCTGCACGTCCTTGCCCCGGCGCACCAGATGGCACTGGTCGAAAACCTCCGGCTCCTGGCCGGGCACCGCGGCACCGTCTTCATGGCGGAAACCAACTTCCAGGGCAATCCGGTGGAGTATGTGTCCCACCTCGGGGCAACCACGCGGGGCATTCCGGCGCCGTTGGAGCTGGCCATCCGCGGGCTCCCCATGCCGGGACACTTCGGGCCCGAAGAGCGCGAACGGACGTTCCCGGCGCCGGCCTGGGAACTCCTTGAAGATGGCCATACGGCCATCGAAACCAACCCCGTGACCGGCGTGCCCGGCCAGGACCGGGTGCCCGGGTACTACGCGATCGTCCGCCCCCGCCGTTAGGCCCCGGGACTGGCCATTTGACCGTCCCCGCAGACTTGCCCGGATTCCCGCAGCCAGTCCGCAGGCCGCCGTACTTCCCCTTGACACGGGCCGGATCCCGAGGCTCCATGATAAGTAGACTTACTAGTTAGCCCGAGGTGAAAGGAAGGCCACGCCAGCCGGGGGGATGGTTCTGCACCTTCGACTCCCGGACACACTGAATGTCCTCTACCAGCAACAGCAGCGACGGCATCCACCGAATGTCTTCCGGTTGGAAAATCCCAGCCCGGAAGGCGCCCAAGCCGCACCCGCGCCCCTGCCCGGCTGGTTCCGGATTACCCTCCGGTACCGCCACCGGCAGCAGGCGCAAGACCTACAGGAACCGCCATGAACAACCTCATTCCGTCCGGCGAACTCCGCCGGATGCTGCTGCCCCCCACCTATGGACGGCACGTCACGCCAGCCACCGAATTCACCATTCTGTCCGTGGAGGTGTGGGCCTCCGGGTTGGTGGTGAACATCCACCTTCCCTCGGATGACGCCCCCGAGCCCCGGCTCGTGCTCCAGGACCACTTCGGGACCGAATACACACTGCAGGAATCCGCCACCGTGGGGGCCCGAAACCTGCAGGTCTTCACCCCGTCCGTGCCGCCGGGCACCAGGAGCCTGACCATCAGATCGGCTGACGACGCCGGCAGCAGGCCCGTGGTGACCTTCGCCGTGCCCCTCATGGCCGTGCCCGAAGGCCGGCCAAACCTGGAGGCGGCAGGCCACGGGGCCTCTACTGCCGTCAGTGACGAGTCCTACGAGTCCGAGCTCCGCCGCCCTGCCTGACCTACAGAAAGGCCCGCCATGCCCGACACCAGCAACTTCGCGCCCACTGCCGCCATCGTCACCGCCTCCGACTCGGGAATCGGCAAGGCCACCGCTGTTGCGCTGGCCCGCGCCGGGATGGACGTGGGCGTCACCTGGCACTCGGACAAGGCGGGCGCGGAGGGGACGGCCGACGAGATCCGCAGCCTGGGGCGCAAGGCCGTGGTCCGCCAGCTTGACACCACCGAACTCCGCTCCGCTGCGGGCGTGATCGATGACCTCGCCGAGGAGCTGGGCGGCCTGGACGTCTTCGTCAACAACGCGGGGACGGGAACCAGCACCAAGTTCCTCGATCTGGGCATCGACGACTGGATGAAGATCCTCGACACGAACCTCAACGGCGCCTTTGTCTGCCTGCAGGCGGCGGCGCGGCGCATGGTCAAGGCCGGCAAGGGCGGCCGGCTGGTGGCGGTGTCCAGCGTGCACGAGTTCCAGCCGCGCGTGGGTTCATCCGCCTACGATGCCTCCAAGCATGGCCTGGGCGGCCTCATGAAAACGCTCGCACTGGAGCTGGGCCAGTACGGCATCACGGCCAACACGGTGGCCCCCGGCGAGATTGCCACGCCCATGACGGGGCAGGAGGACCAGGATCCGACGACGACGGCACGGCCCGGGGTGCCGCTCGGACGGCCCGGCCACGCGCGGGAGATCGCCGACGTCATCGCCTTCCTTGCCTCGCCGGCCTCCAGCTATGTGACGGGTGCGGCCTGGGTGGTGGACGGCGGCATGCTCCAGATGGGCCCGCAGGCGGGATCGCACCTCACCGGCAATGAATGGCGCGAGGGCTAGGCTGATCCGTCCGGCTGGGAAGTCACGCAGTCCGCATCGCGGAGATGGCAAGCGCTTTCCGGCGGCGTGCTGGCATGATGGAGCGCATGCGCATTCTTATCGCTCCGGACAAGTTCAAGGGGTCCCTGACGGCAGCTGAGGCCGCCGCCTCCATCGCTGAGGGGGCACTCCGGGTGTACCCGGACGCCGTCGCCACCCAGTTTCCCATCGCCGACGGCGGCGAGGGCACCCTGGAAGCGGCCGTGGCGGCAGGCTACGAGGAGCGGTTGAACGCCGTGGTGGGCCCCATCCTCGCCCCCCTTGGCGCCGCCTGGGCCATCCACAAGGCGGGCGACGGCAAGGTCACGGCGGTGATCGAGACGGCCCAGGCGTCCGGCCTGGCCGACATGGAGCCAATCCCGGCCAACGCCTTGCGCGCCCACAGCTATGGGTGCGGCCAGCTGATCGCCGCGGCCCTCGACGCCGGCGCCACCGAGATCGTCCTGGGCCTGGGCGGGTCCGCCATGACGGACGGAGGCAGCGGCGCCCTGCGCGCCCTCGGCCTGAAACCCCTGGACTCAGCAGGGAACGTGGTGCCCCTGGGGGGAGGTTCGCTGGCCGACGTCACGGCGCTGGACACAAGCGGGCTGGACCCGAGGCTCTCCGCCACCACGTTCCGCATCGCCGTCGACGTCCGCAACCCGCTGTACGGGCCGTCCGGCGCTGCCCACGTCTTCGCCCCGCAGAAAGGTGCGGACCAGGACGCCGTGGAAATGCTCGACGCCGGGCTCCGCAACTGGGCGTCGGTGCTGCGGGAAGCAACGGGCCGGGACGTAAACGTCCCCGGCGCCGGCGCAGCCGGTGGCTTCCCGGCGTCGTTCCTTGCGTTCACCAACGCCACGCTGGAAGGCGGCTTTGCGCTGGTGGCGGGGCTGACCGGACTGGCCACCCAGCTGGACCAGGCGGACCTGGTGATCACCGGCGAAGGATCCATGGACTCCCAGTCGCTCACCGGCAAGGCGCCGATCGCACTCGCGAACGCGGCCCGGGACCGCGGCATACCCGTCATTGTGGTGGCCGGCAGGATCCTGGTGACTTTCGAGGACCTCGCCGGACACGGCGTGGTGGCCGCGGCCCAGCTGCTGGACGTGGCGTCGAGTCCGGAAGATGCCGTGGCAAACGCCGGCAAGTACTTGGCCTGGGCAACAAGCCAGGTACTCGAAGGGGCCTGACCGGCGCGGAACGTCAGGCACCGGTCTCGTAGTGGGGTTCGGCAACCGGTTTTGATTCCGGGGATCCCTTCTCCCGCAGGTATACCGACGCCCCTACCAGGACGCCGACGGCCAGGAACTCGCTCTGCCAGTTCTGGAAGGACTCGAACCAGAAGCGGCTGGTGCCCAGGTACTGCAGGAAGGTGATGACGGGCTGGCCGTGGCTTTGCTGGTCCTGGTTGTACTCGTCCACGCCGCCGGCGGCGTGGAGGAGGAACGAGGCAAGGAACAACACGAAAAACAGGATCGACAGGGAGTGCTCGTAGACCTTGAGTGCCATGCCGCCGCGCCGGATCGGCCATGGGGTGGCGCTGCTGATACGCGCTTCCCGGGGGTCCTGGTCCTGAGGGGCCTTCCTGCCCATCGGCTTGGACTCGGATGAGCCCTTCAGGAACAGGAACACCGTGAGGACCACGTACATGCCCATCTGCAGGAACTCCGACTCCCAGTTCTCGAACGTGGCCTCAACGAAGGCGCCGGTTCCCAGGAACTGAAGTACGGATACCGCCGGCTCCCCATGGGCCTGCTGGTCTTCGCTGTACGACGCTGCACCGGAGAGGACCATTCCCACGAAAAATGCGAGGAACAGGCCCAGGTTGGCCACCAGCAGCCCGTGCTCTTTGGCCCACTTACGCATCCTCACTCCTTATCTTTGGCCGGGAGGATCCTCCCGGTGGCCCGTTTGTTCAGGCGAAGCGGAACGAACACCAGCATCACCACCATGACGCCCAGCAGCGCGCCACCCGCCATGACCCCGGCGGACCGGCCGGCCGCAACATCAAAGACCAGGGCGGCTGTTCCCGCGCTCAACAGGGCGATGCCGCCGAGGGCAATCTTGGTGATGGTGTCCGCGCTGGACACCAGCATTTCCTTCAGCCGTTTCCGGAAGAGCCGCCGGTGCACGCTGACCGGAAGGAGGATGAAGGCGGTGGTCAGGGCGGCAATCACCACATTGGTGAGGTAGAGGCCAACTTCCCAGTCGTCCAATTTTTCAAAGCGCTGCTGGAACGGCAGGGTCAGCAGGAAGCCGGCCAGGATCTGCACCCCGGTCTGGAGCACCCGCAACTCCTGCAGGAGTTCGGCCCAGTTGCGGTCCAGCTGCTCTTCGCGGGTCTCGTTCCGGCCCGTGCGGCCCGTGTAGTCCTCAACTTCGGACATCGGCGCTCCTTCCTTCCCGGCGGCGGTCCAAGTCTTCTTTCTACTCCTCCCGTACCCAGAAACAAGGCTGGCCGTTGCGCCCGCTACAACATTTGATAAGTTTACTGATTATTACCCGCGGTGGTGGACTTGGTCCGCTGCCCGGGATAGCTTCAAAGGGCCGGAGCACGGCGGAGCCCTTCTCTATCGACACAGGTCAACCGACAGCAGGCAGGCGGACATGAGCGACACGGACAAGCAGACAGACCAGCCGCAGGATCCGCGCGGCGGCTACCACTCGGGCCCCTTTCCCGAGCAGGAACAGAAGCAGCCCGGGCTCACGGCACCCATGGACCCCAAGCCGGACCACGGGGAGCTCAGCTACGAAGGACACGGCAAGCTCGAAGGCAAGGCCGCCCTCATCACCGGCGGCGACTCCGGCATCGGAAAGGCCGCAGCCATCGCGTTCGCCCGCGAAGGGGCCGACGTCGCCATCTCCTACCTGCCCGAAGAGGAAGACGACGCGCAGGACACCGCGGAGTGGATCCGCAAAACCGGGCGCCGGGTCCTCCTTCTTCCGGGCGACGGCCGTGAAGAGGAGTTCAGCACCCGCATCGTGGAGGAAACCGTTTCCGAATTCGGGCGGCTCGACGTCCTGGTGCTGAACGCGGCCTACCAGAAGAACCGGGAGAGCCTGGAGACGCTTCCCACCGAAGAGTTCGACCGGGTCTTCCGCACCAACCTCTATTCACTGCTGTGGTCGGCGCGGGCAGCCGTGCCGCACTTGAAGGCCGGGGCTTCGATCATCACCACGGCCTCCATCCAGGCCTTCAACCCGTCGCCGGAGCTCATCGACTACGCCATGACCAAAGCGGCGCAGGTGGCCTTCACCAAGGCCTTGGCCCAGGAGCTCGGCCCGAAGGGGATCCGGGTCAACGCGGTGGCCCCCGGCCCCATCTGGACACCCTTGATTCCCGCCACCGAGTGGCCGGACAAGCTCCCGTCCTTCGGCCAGGACACGCCGCTGGAGCGCGCGGGCCAACCCGCCGAACTCGCCGCAGCCTACGTACTGCTGGCGTCCGGGGACGGCTCCTACATCTCCGGCGCAGTCCTGCCCGTCACCGGCGGCAAGGGGCTCTAGGGAGCGCCGCGCTCCAGGCAGTACCGGGGTTGTATCGCCCGGGCAGTATCAACAGACCAGCAACATCGGCAACGCACAACAGGAGGAAGCATGACGCAGGAAAACCAGCAGGCTGAACCCGAGTCGGCCCCGGGCGGCTACGGCACCCCCACCGCCGAGCAGGAGGCTGCCGGCACCCAGGGCGGCCAGCAGTCCGGCGGCGCTTCGTCGGCCGGCGCTGACACCAACGAACCGCAGTCCGGGACGGGCCAGAACCCGGTCCCGCACGACATGGACCTCCCCTCCAGCGCGGCGGAGATCGACGAGTCGAATGATGACTCCAAGGGGTCGGCGCCGGTCTCCTCGGAGTCCGGGCAGGAAGCCACGGGTATTCCGGACGGCAGCGGAAACGACCTTCCGCAGGAGAAGTCGCCGAACGACGACGACGAAAGCTTCGACGCCGGATAAGTCACCCTGGCCCCTGGCCTCCGTTTCCCCTGCCCGCAGCGGCAGCGGAAACGGGGGCCTTTGCCGTGCCCGCGGCTCCTCCTGCCGGCCCCATTCCGGCGGTCCCCTGCAGTGGCATACATCCCGTCCGGCTGGGTACGGAACACGCGAAACCACATCAGCCGGCAGGCAGCAGAAGGCGTCCCCTCCTGCCCGCCGGCGTCAATTTCGACGCCAGGAAGGTGGACCTGTGGGCAGGAGATCTTCGGAGCAGTGGGCGCGGCAGCCGGACCGGCCGGACAGAGTGGCGGTGGATGTCCTGGTGCCCACGTGCAACCGGCCGGCGGAGCTGGCCGTCACCCTTGCGGGACTGGCAGCGCAGCAGGAACCCGCGTTCGCCGTCGTCATCAGCGACCAGTCAGCGGGGCAGCCCGCGTGGGAACATCCGGCACCCGCAGCGATGGTGCGGGTGCTCGAGGCGCAGGGCCGGACCGTGACGCTGCTGCGCCACCTTCCACGGCGTGGACTGGCCGAACACCGGCAGTTCCTGCTGGACCAGTCCACCGCGGAGCAGTGCCTGTTCCTGGACGACGACGTTTGGCTGGAACCCGGCGCCCTGGAGCGGCTGAGCCAGGCCCTCGCCGAGCTGCAATGCGGGTTTGTGGGCATGGCGCCGCAGGGGCTGTCCTTCCTGGACGATCCCCGGCCTGAACAAACGGCGGCCTTCTCAGCCTGGGAGGGCCCGGTGGCGCCGGAGCGCATCCGCCCGGGCAGCCCGGAATTCGAGCGCTGGCCGTTGCACAACGCCGCGAACCTCAGCCATCTCAGTGCCGAACTGGCCCTGCAGTCCGGCGACTGGGTGCCCTACCGCGTGGCGTGGCTGGGCGGCTGTGTGCTGTACCGCAGGGAGGCGTTGAGCGACGCCGGCGGGTTCCGTTTCTGGACCAGCCTTCCGGCAGACCATGCCGGCGAGGACGTCGTGGCCCAGTGGCAGGTGATGGAACGGTACGGCGGGGCCGGAATCCTGCCGTCCGGCGCGGTCCACCTTGAAGCGCCCACCACCGTGACGGACCGGCGGGTGGAGGCGCACGACGTCGTCCTCAGGCAGGACTCCGCCGGGGCGCCCTAGTAGGCGTCAGGGCCTCAGGCTCCGCTCCCGGCTGCTCCGGACAGCGGGTAGGCCACGTACGCGAAGCGGTCTGACGCCGGCGACCAGCTGTTGACGTTCAGGGTGCCCTGGCCGCCGAAGACCGGCCAGGTGTGGAGCGGGGTGGTCCAGTCAGTGGTGGCGACGAGGACGACGTCGACCGGCAGGTCTGCCGGGTGGCCTTGCGTTCCGGCGGGGAAGCGGATGTAGCCGGCCAGGCGGCCGTCGGGGGAGAGATGCGGGAACCAGTCCACGGAAGCGCTGTCCACCAGCCGCTCGAACTGGCTTCCGTCGGTCCGGACGCGGGCGAGTTGGGCATGGCCGGGGAGGGTGGTGAAGGATTCCGTATTGAGGTACAGCCAGTCGCCGCCGGGCGAGTACTCGGGCCCGTCGCAGTGCCCGGGCCCGACGTCGACCCTGGCGGCAGCACCGCCGTCGGACTTTATGGTCATCAGGCGCCCCGGCCGTGTGAAGTCGCCGCCCTCAATCCCTACATATGCGAGCTCCGTGCCGTCGGGACTGACGCCATGCAGGAAATGGAAGGACCCGTCGTCGTCCGTGATCCTGGTGGCCTGTCCACCCGCCAGGGGCGCCCGGTAGATGTGTCCGTCCTCCCCGGACAGGAAGATGGAGTCGCCGTCCGGGGCCAGGACATGGTCGTTATTGAGCGCCGGGAGGCCCGTCAGCCGGATCCCGGCAAGGGATCCGTCCGCCAGGTCCAGTTTCCACAGGAGGCCGTCACCGTTCAGGATCAGTGCGCGGCCATCGAGCGTCCAGTTAGGTGCCTCCAGGAGCATATTCCCGGTGGCGTATGCCAGTTCGAGCCCGCCGCCGGCCGAGGCAATCCAGACCTCGCACTGCTGGCCCGGCTGCAGGGCACGCATGGCGTGGATCAGTCCTTGCTGCTGAAGGCGGCGTCGAAGCTGGTTTGGGAGGCTGGGAAATCGTACTTCTTGAGCGCTGCCAGTGCTTCGGGGGCCCCGTGGAGGCGGTCCATGCCGGCGTCTTCCCATTCGATGCTGATGGGGCCGGTGTAGCCAATGGCGGCGAGGGCGCGGAACGAGGCTTCCCAGGGGACGTCGCCGCGGCCGGCGGAGACGAAGTCCCAGCCACGGCGGGGGTCGCCCCAGGGCAGGTGGGAACCCAGGACGGTGTTGCGGCCGGTTTGGCGGATCTTGGTGTCCTTGCAGTCCACATGGTAGATCCGGTCCTTGAAATCCCAGATGAAGGAGACGGGGTCAATGCCCTGCCACATCATGTGGGAGGGGTCCCAGTTCAGGCCGAACGCTTCGCGGTGGCCGATGGCTTCAAGGGTGCGGACGGTGGTCCAGTAGTCGTAGGCGATTTCGGAGGGGTGGACTTCGTGGGCGAACCGGACCCCGCATTCGTCAAAGACGTCCAGGATGGGGTTCCAGCGGTCGGCGAAGTCCTGGTAACCGGCGTCGATGACTTTTTCCGGGACGGGCGGGAACATGGCGACGTACTGCCAGATGGAGGAGCCGGTGAACCCGACGACGGTGTCCACGCCGAGGGCTTTGGCGAGCCGGGCGGTGTGCTTCATTTCCTCGGCGGCGCGCTGGCGGACGCCTTCGGGGTCGCCGTCGCCCCAGACCTTGGACCCGACGATGGCCTGGTGGCGGAAGTCGATGGGGTCATCGCAGACGGCCTGGCCCTTGAGGTGGTTGGAGATGGCCCAGACCTTGAGGTTGTACTTGTCCAGGATTGCCAGTTTGGACTCGACGTAGCCCGGTTCATCCCAGCGCCAGGCGTCCAGGTGGTCTCCGGAGACGGCGATTTCCAGGCCGTCGTAGCCCCAGCCGGAAGCAAGCTTCGCGACTTCTTCGAAGGGCAGGTCGGCCCACTGGCCGGTGAACAGGGTGAACGGGCGGGGCATTCGGGGCTCCTTGGCTTAAAGCTGGACTGGCGGGCGCTGCCGGGTCAGGCGTTAGTGGCGGACGACGGTGAGGGTGCTTTTGTTGGCGGCAGATTCCTCCACGGCGTTCAGGATGTGCTGGACGTTCAGTCCTTCTTCGAACGACGGCGAGGGCTGGGTTCCGTCCTTGATGGCGGTGAGGAAGTCGCGGATTTGGTGGGTGAAGGTGTGTTCCCAGCCGATGATGTGGCCCTGCGGCCACCAGGCTTCCAGGTAGGGGTGGCTGGGTTCGTTGACCAGGATTCGGCGGAAGCCCTGTTCCCGAACCGGGGCGGTGGCGTCCAGGAAGCCGAGTTCGTTGAGGTTTTCCAGGTCGAACAGGAGGCTGCCCTTGTCCCCATAGATCTCGATCTGGAGGCTGTTTTTCCGTCCCGTGGCCACCCGGGAGACCTCCACTGAGGCGATGGCCCCGGAGGTGAGGGACAGCGTGGCCCAGGCGGCGTCGTCGACCGTGACGTCCTCGGTGCCGTTCTTGCCGGGGCGCTGGTCCACGAAAGTGTTGAGCCGCCCGGACACCTCGGTGACCTGGTCGCCGAGGAGGAACAGGACCTGGTCGATTGCGTGGGAGGCGATGTCGCCCAGGGCACCGGACCCGGCGGTTTCCTTCCGCAGCCGCCAGGTCATGGGTGCCTGGGCGTCCGCGAGCCAGTCCTGCAGGTACGCGGCCCGGACGTGCCGGACGGTGCCCAGCCGGCCTTCGGCGATCAGTTCCTTCGCGAGGGCCAGGGCCGGGACGCGGCGGTAGTTGAACCCGATCATCGACTGCACGCCCCGGGCCCTGGCTTTGGCTGCGGCGGCGGTCATGAGTTCGGCTTCGGCCAGGGTGTTGGCCAGGGGTTTTTCCACCAGGACGTGCTTGCCTGCCTCCAGCGCGGCGATGGCGATCTCCGCGTGCATCCAGCCCGGGGCGCAGATGTCCACGATGTCGATGTCATCGCGGGTGATCACCGTGCGCCAGTCCGTTGCCGATTCGGCCCAGCCATACCTTTCCGCGGCCTCCGCGACCGCGGTGGCGTCCCGGCCCACGAGGACTTTCTGCTCGAAGGCCGGGACGTCGAAGAAGCTGGCCACATTCCGCCACGCATTCGAGTGGGCCTTGCCCATGAAGGCATAACCGATGGCTGCCACGCCCAGCGGGCGCGAAGCCGGTCGGGAGGCCGGGGGTTCGGAGGGGTGTGCGGGTGCGGTCATGGTGCGTTCCTGCGTGCTTCCTGCTGGCTGGACTACGTGCTGGATTACTTGCTGGATCAGAGCGTGGCGGTTTCCGGCGCCCAGTCCTCGGGGAGGGCGGGGGATGCCGGGGCTGAACTTTCAACGTTCACGAACGTGCCGGAATCGACGGACTCCGAGATCGAGACCATCGTGTCCAGGACGTGGTACGCCAGTTCACCCGTGGCACGGTGCTTCACACCGGCGCGGAGGGAGCGGGCCATGTCCAGGACACCCATGCCGCGGCCGTTGGCGGGCCCGGTGGCGGGAACCGTGGTCCAGTCCTCGTCGCCGGCACGCCAGAGCTTGATGTCTCCGGTGAAGTAGTTGGGGTCCGGCAGCGAAATGGTGGCTTCCGTTCCGGTGATCTCCACGAAACCCATCCGGGTCCGGGGGGATTCGAAGGAGAAGACGCTGTGCGAGGAGGCACCGGATTCGAACTGCGCCATGGCGGAGACGTGGGTGGGCACCTCGACGGTGAACTCCTCGCCTGCCTTGGGTCCCGAACCGATCACACGCACGTCCTTGGACTTGGAACCGACGGCGGCCACCTTGCGGATGGAGCCGAAGGCCTGGACCAGGGTGGTCAGATAGTAGGGGCCCATGTCGAACAGCGGGCCGGCGCCGTGCTGGAAGAGGAAGGCCGGGTTCGGATGCCACGACTCCGGGCCGGGGGTCTGGAACGTGGTCATTGCGGTCAGCGGCGTGCCGATGTCGCCGCGCTGGATCAGGCGCAGCGCCGTTTGGATACCGGCGCCGAGGAAGGTGTCCGGCGCGCAGCCCAGCCGGATGCCGGCGGCGTCGGCGGTCTTGAGCAGGCCCAGGCCGGATTCGCGGTCCAGGGAGAACGGCTTCTCCGTCCAGACGTGCTTGCCCGCGTTGACGGCTGCGGTGGCCACCTCCACGTGGGCTGCGGGGATGGTCAGGTTGACGATGATTTCGACGTCGGGGTGGTTCAGGGCCTTGTCCACGCCTCCCCACTCAGGGATGCCGTACTCCTTGGCGCGGGCTTCGGCGGCGTCCTCGAAGAGGTCGGCGATGACATGGACCTTGAGGTCCGGGAACGCCGTGAGGTTGTCCAGGTATTGCTTGCTGATCACACCGGCGCCGATGACGCCGACTCCCACCGGGCCGCTGCGGGCCGGCGTGCCTGCGGGGGTGCTCATGCGTTGGCTCCTTCGGCTGCGGTGTTGCTCTCCAGGAAGGCAAGGCTCTGGGCGATGCCCTCGAAGATGTCGCCGTCGTAGTCGTCAAACTCCACCACGCCTACCTCGAGGGACTGCGCGGCGGCGATGACGTCCATGACCGGGACCTTGCCCTGGCCGGCCGGACGCTGGGCCTTGTTGTCCTTGTTCAGCGGGCCATCCTTGATGTGGATGAACTTCACGCGGCCACCGAGCTTGGTGAGGATGTCGATCGGGTCCTGGCCGCCGACGGCCACCCAGTAGGTGTCCACTTCGAGGACCAGTTCCGGGTCCAGCAGGGACTCGAAGTACTCCAGGGCGGTGCGGCCCTCGACGGTGGACTCCAGCTCCCAGGCGTGGTTGTGGTAGCCAACCCGGATGCCGTACCCGGCGCCCTTCTTCGCCGCGGCGTTGAGCTTGGCGGCGGTCGCCTGGATGTCCTCCGCCTTCTGCCAGTGCTCGGCGGGCAGGAACGGATCGATGACCGTGGTGATGCCCAGTTCCTTCGCGGCGGCGAAGATTTCGTCCTGGTCCTGGCTCATCAGGGGCGCGTGGCCGGACGGCGCGGTGAGGCCGTTTTCCTTCAGGGCGGCGCCGAGTTCCTTGGCAGTGGCCACGAAGTTGTAGGGCTCAACCTGGGTGTAGCCGATTTCGGCGACTTTCCGGATAGTGCCCGGGAGGTCCTCCGCGATCGCGTTGCGCAGGGTGTAGAGCTGAAGTGAGTAGGACATGGGTTTCCTTAGCGTTCTGTTGTGAATCGAAGTGGACTGGGGTCAGCGGCCGGCGAGCGAGCCGCCGATGCCGCCGACGCTGAAGTATTTGTTCAGCGTGGCGAAGACGATGACGGGCGGGAGCATCATGACCACGGCCAGGGCCATGACGGATGTCCAGTCCGTGGCGTTCTGCTGGAAGAAGGACTGCACGCCCATGGGAAGGGTGAAGATTTCGTTCGAGCGCAGGAACACGATGGCTACGAGGTAGTCGTTCCAGGCCAGGAGGAAGGCGAAGATCGCGGTGGAGAGAACGCCGGGGAGGGAGTTCCGGAGCACCACCTTGGTGAATGATCCGAAAACGGAGCACCCGTCGATCCAGGATGCTTCCTCGAGGCTGATGGGGATGGAGTCGAAGTACGCGGCCATCATCCAGGTCGCCACCGTCATGGTGGAGCCGACGTAGATGATGGTCAGGCCCAGGAGGTTGTCCACCAGGCCCATGCCGGCGAACAGGATGAACAGCGGGACCACGGAAGTGATGATGGGCAGCGACTGCATGACGAACAGCAGCAGCGAGTACCCGGACACTGCCTTGCTGCGGCCGCGGGAGAGGACGTAGCCGGCCGGTGCGGCAACAGCCACGGAGACCACCACGGTGGACAGGGTGGTGACCAGGCTGTTTTTCAGCCAGGTGGCGGCCAGGGTCTTGGAGAAGACGTTGCCGAGGTTCTCGAAAGTCAGCCCGGTGGCAGTGCTGTTGGGTCCGGGCGTGAAGGCCAGCAGCACGGTGACCATGATGGGCACCAGCACGATCCCCGTGATGATGAGGATTGCGGCGAAGCGCCACCAGCGGCCGCGCTGGCCCGCTTCGGAGAGGACCCTGCGCCGCTTGCCGGCGTCGATGCCGAGCGCGGGGCCGGATTCGGGATGGGCGTGGAGGACTGCGCTCATTATTCGACGCTCGACTTTCGGATCTGGCGGTACAGGATGACCGAGATGACCACCAGGGTCATCGTCATGAGGAAGGCGATGGCCACGCCGGGGCCGGTGGCGAAGTCCTGGAACACGGTCCGGTAGGCCAGGACCACCAGGGAGGTGGTGGCGTTGACCGGTCCGCCGCCGGTGAGCAGGTAGATGGTGGGAAAGTCGTTGACGCAGAAGATGGTCATCAGGATCCAGCTGATGTACGTGGAGCGGGCGATCAACGGCAGGGTGATCTGGGTGAACTGCTGCCAGCGGCTGGCGCCATCCATGCTGGCTGCCTCATAAACGGTGGTGTCCACCGAAGCCAGGGCGGCCGAGATCATCATCATCATGAACGGGAAGCTGACCCAGACCTTGAACACCATCACGGTGATGGAGGCCAGGGTGGGATCGGCCAGGAAGAGTGGCGTGCCCATGCCCAGGTTCCGGAACAGCGACGGGATCAGGCTGTCCGGGGTGGCCACCAGCCAGTTCCAGGCAGTGGAGGACACCACGATGGGCACCACCCAGGGCAGGAGCAGCAGGACCTTGAAAGTGCCGCCGCCGGGGATCTTGGTGCGCAGGAGCAGGGCCAGGCCCAGCCCCACCAGCCAGGACCCGAAGACGCCCACGATGGTGAACCACAGCGTGAACTGGGCAGCTTTCCAGAACGCCGGCGAGGTCAGGACGGTGGCGAAGTTCTGGCCCGCCACGAAGTTTCCGGTCTGGAGCAGGTCTCCGTCGTGCGTCGCCTGGATGGCGGCGTAGATCAGCGGGTAGCCGTGGATCAGGACAAGGAGGACCACGGAGGGGAGCAGGAGCCAGAAGAACGTCCTGGTGGCCTGCGCGGAGAGCTTGCTCTTGCGTTTTCCGGGGACGGCCCCGGACCCGCCGGGGGCAAGCCCTCGGCGGGCCCGGCTTAGGCCGGACTGGGTGGTGGTGCTGGACATGGGCGCTCGGTCCTACTTCTTCAGGACCGACTCGAGGCCGGACTGGAAGGTCTGCAGGGCAGTCTTGGCGTCGGCCTTGCCGGTGATGATGGTCTGGCTGAACTGGTTCAGTGCCTGGCCGCCGTCAAGGGCCGCCAGGTTCGCATTGAGCCGGCTGCCCTGGGCGGCGAAGGTCTTGGCAATGGGCTGCCAGTCCTTGACGATCTTGACGTTGTTGGGGTCGTTGGCGAACTCGGGGATCTCCGTGATCGACTTGAAGACCGGCAGGGCGGACATCAGCTTCTTCTGCCACAGCTGCTTGAGCTGGCCCAGGTAGTACACCAGGAACTCCTCCGAGGCTTCCTGCGACGGGGTGTTGGTGTACATCATGATGTTGTTCGGGAAGACGATGGTGGCCTTGTCCCCGTGCGGGCCCTTGATGGGGTCAGCCACCAGCAGGTCGCCGGAGGTGTCGCCCACGCGCTGCGGGACGTTCACCTGGAACAGGCCGTAGCCGGCCTTGCCGTCTTTCCACTGGGCGGACATATTGTCCGTGGTGTAGCTGACCGCGGCCGGGTCGACGATGCCGTTGGAGACGAGCTCCAGGACGAATTCCATAGCCTCGACGTTGCGGTCATTCATCAGGTCCAGCTCGCCGTCCTTGTTCCAGACGCCGCCGCCGTTGTTGACCATCATCATGATCATGGAGTGGTTGGCGTAGTTGTTCCCTGCGCCTGCGCCGGTGGTGAAGCCGAACGCGCCCACCTTCTTCAGTGCCTTGCCTGCTTCCAGCAGAGACGGCCAGTCCGTGGGCAGCGCAACGTTGGCTTTCTCGAACAGGGACTTGCGGTACCAGAAGACGCGCATGTCCAGCTGCCACGGGACCGCCACGTAGCCCTTGTCCGACTTGAAGGGGTCCAGCACGCCGGGCAGGAAGTCATCGAACTGGCCGTTGGCCTTCAGCTTCTCGATCACCTTGTCCGCGTAGGCGATCTGGCCCTGCTGCTCGAACTGGAACGCCTGGAAGCCGCCGCCCGTGGACACAGCCGGGCCCGTCTTGGAGGCAATCGCGGAGGAGAAGGTCTGGTAGAAGTTGTTCCACTGGATGATCTGGTAGCTCGCCTTGGCGCCATTGGCCCCGGAGAAACCTTCCGCGATGCCCTTGGCGGCATCGTTGTAGGCCGGTGTTGCCCAGGGCATGTCCCAGAACTTCACGGTGCCGCCGGCCCCGCCCCCGCCGCCTCCCTGCGATGCCGAGCCGCCGCCGCAGGCGGCGAGCAGGGGTACGGAGGCTGCGGCAGCCGTCAGGCCCAGGAAGCCGCGCCGGGAAAAGGAGCGGCGCTGTTCGGGAGTTGCGTTCATGATGTGTCCTTTCGGGACCGTCTTGCGCTGTGCGCCGTTGGTGCGGTCCTGCTCATCGTTGAGAGTGGAGGTGGGACTGGACTGCTGGTTCGGTTGCGTATCGGTGGGCTGGTTACGTGGCAGCGAGGGTTGCGTAGAGGTCGGTCAGCCGGGCAAACCCGGCCAGGTCGTCCGGCAGCGTGCCGGCGCTGAGATGGGTCTTCAGCCGCCGCCACGCCGCCCGGTGGGCGGATTCGTACAGGGTGGGAAGCAAAAGTTGGCCGTGGGCCCCGGTGACCCTGACTTCGGCGGGCCACGCGGCGTCCGGATCCGGGACCTGGACGTCCACGCCGCCGTCGGCCGTGTAGAGGTGGATCCCGACGCCGGCCGGGCGGGCTGCGGTGAGTACGCCCTGGGCGGTGAACGGTGCGCCGTTGGCCAGCAGGCCGGTGGCGGTGTACCCGGTGGTGCCGCTGCGGAGGACGCTGACGCCGTGGAGCTGTCCGCTGACGGCGAGCACGGCGGCGAGGTGCCGGGCCAGGAGCCGCTGCACGTCCGTGCCCGGGGCTGCCGTGGCAATACTGTCCAGCAACGATGCCGTGCCCAGGGCGCTGCGAACAGCGTCGCGGGCGTCAGGGTCGCCGCTTCCGCTAACCAACGCGGGGTTGGAAGCCCAGTGGAGATCGAGGACGACGGCGGCACCGGCTGCCCGGGCAGCGTCCGCCAACTGCGTGGTTTCCTCGGGGACGGGATCCACCACCAGGATGCCGCGCGGCCCGGCGTCGACGGCCCGGGCGGCTTCCGTGGTCCAGCCCGCTTCGCCGGCGATCACCGCAACGTCAGCCGCCCGGTCCTCCGTCGCGGGGCCGAAGGTCGCCGGCAGGGAGGCAACTGCGAGGGCTACCGCGCCGGCTTCTTCGGCCTGCGGCGTTGCTGTCACTGTGTATGCGCTCATGCGGTGGCTCCTGCCGTTTCCGTGGCGGCCGCGTGTCCTGTTGCAACGTCCTGCACCGTGGCCGCGGAGATGGCCAGGGCGAAGGTGAGGTCGTCGATCAGGGCCTGGGCGGAGGGGGCCGGGCGCGTGCCGCGGGCCAGTTCAGCCAGTTCACGCCACTCGCCTTCGTAGCCGTTGTGGCCGTACGGACCGAAGGTGCTGGTTTCGCTGCCCCGGGAGAACGTGGCGACGGCGGAGCCGGCCTGGACGTAGGACGGCGTGAAGTCGATCCGCAGCGCGGAGTCGTCACCGATGGCCTCGAAGGTCCACTCGGGCTTCCAGGTGCTGTTCATGACGGCACGCAGTTCGATGACGCGGGTGGGGGTCCTGAGTGAGACGGCGTAACCGAACGGCCGGACGTGCCGCGCCTGGAGCACCTCGATCTCATCGAAGTCCGGGGTGAAGCGCCGCACCAGGGGCAGGTCGTGGATGGCCAGGCCCATGATGCCGCCCTGCATCATGGCCTTGATGACCTCGACGTCCAAATAATCGGGCGTGCCGGTGGTGGGGCGGGTAATGATCTCGGTGGCGAAGTCTTCGAATCGGGCGTTCGGCGGGAGGACGATGGATGAACGGATGGTGTGCGCCTGTGCGGGAAGATCGCCCCAGTTCTGTTCCGCCGCGAGCCAGCCGGGGTCGAATGTATGCATGGCCCCCACCACGATCGGGACCCCCGTCGCGGCGCTGACTTCGGCGATCCTGGCTGCCTCGTCACCGTTCATGGCGAAGGGCTTCTCGCAGAGCACGGCTTTCTTGCCGGCCCGGCACGCGGCAATGACCTGGTCCGCGTGGAACTGGTGGGGGCTGCAGATCGCCACGATCTCCACGCCTGGATCACCCAGCAGGGCCTCCAGGCTGGTGCTGGATGCAGCCCCGACCCGGGCCGCCACCGAAGAGGCCACGGCCGGGTCCACGTCCATGATGTGCCGTACTTCCAGGGTGTCCCGGAGCCGTGCCAGTGCCGGGAGGTGGATGGCCTGGGTGACGGGCCCGGCGCCGAGGATGCCGACGCCCAGGGGCCGGTCTGCTGGCGCTGCGATGTGGGACAAGTTCAACTACCTCTTTGTAAGCGGACTCTGGAGTACCGGAGGGATCAGTGCGGCGGATGGTTGCCATCGGAACCGCAAATGTGCCTTGAGTCACAACGTAGAACTACTTTTGACGCGCGTCAAGCAAAAGTTGTTTGTTGCGCGTCATTCTTCTGGCGTGGTGACAGCAGTAAGTAACAGTGTTATGACTTAGACATGACTTCACCGACGGGCAGGCAGGCCGGAAAAGACTCCGATGTCGGCAGCCTGTCGCGTGCCGGGGACCTGTTCCAGCTGCTCCGCGACGGCAGGGCCCGCACCCGCGCCGAACTTGCCCTGAGCACGGGGCTGGCCCGCTCCACGGTGGCCTCCCGGATCGATGCGCTCATGCTGTCCGGCCTGGTGGGCCCGGCAGGGGAAGCCCTCTCCAGCGGCGGCAGGCCGCCGTCGCGCTTTGCCTTCAACCCCGCAGCGCGCCTGGTGCTGGCCGTGGACGTGGGTGCCACTCACGTCATCGTCGCGGTCACCGACCTCGGCGGGAAGATCCTTGCCGAACACCGGCTCGAGCAGCAGGTGGCCGACGGTCCGGAGGCCGTGCTGGACCAGGTGGTGGCCCAGGGCAAGGAGCTCCTCGCTTCGGCGGGACGCAGCGTCGCAGAACTTGCTGGAATCGGCATCGGACTGCCCGGCCCCGTGGAACATGACACCGGCAAACCGGTGAAGCCGCCCATCATGCCGGGCTGGGACGGGTTCGACGTGGTCAGCTACGTCCAGCGGTCCCTGCCCGTCCACGTGCTGGTGGACAACGACGTGAACATCATGGCCTTGGGGGAGCAGTCCGCACACTGGCCGGAGCACAACAACTTTTTCTTCGTCAAGGTGGCCACCGGCATCGGCTCCGGCATCATCAGCAACGGCGAGCTGCAACGCGGTGCCAACGGCACGGCGGGCGACCTGGGGCACGTGCAGGTGGCCCGGGGCGCGGATGTCCTCTGCGCCTGTGGAAACTACGGGTGCCTGGAGGCACTCGCGTCAGGTCCCGCCGTCGCGCGTTCCTTGCGGGAGCACGGACTGGACGTCGGGAGGGGCGCGGACGTGATCCGGCTCGCCGCAGACGGCAACCTGCAGGCCATCCAGGCGCTGCGCCAGGCAGGCCGGGACATCGGTGAGGTCCTGGCCACCGTGGTCAACCTGCTCAATCCGTCCGTGATTGTGGTGGGCGGCAGCTTTGGTGAGACGGGGGAGCACGTGGTGGCCGGCATCCGCGAAGTGGTGTACCGGCGCTCGCCCCCGCTGGCCACCTCACACCTGCGCATCAGCGTCTCCCGCGCCGGAAGCCAGGCTGGCGTGCTGGGGGCAAGCCAGCTGGTCACCCAGTACGTGCTCTCGCCCGCCATCATCGAAGCCACCCTGGCCGGCGCCATCGCCGGGTGACGCCGGAGGATCCCCGGCGCCACCTGGCGATCAGCCTTACGCCTCCGCTTCGGGCTCCGGGGCCTCAGTCAGGAGTAGCGCGGTTCCGCCATAGGCGGGCAGCTCCAGGAAGAAGCTGTGCAGGTCATCCACCTGCCCCACGGTTTCGCCGCTGAACAGGTCCTGGACATTGGCGCCGGACGGCAGTTCGTTGGACTGGATGCTGCCGGCGATGTCCTGCCCGGAGAAGTTCAGCGCGGTGACCTGCAGGGCCCCGTCCTTCAGCCGGTTGACCAGCACCAGCGCGGCGCGGTTGGAGACCTCGGGGACGTCCAGCAGGGTGCCCGTGGCGATGCCGTTTTCTTCCCGGACGGCGAGGATCCGCTGGAGGCGCCGGGCGAAGGAGTCCTGGTCCTGCAACTGGTCCGGCAGGGATCCGTACAGGCTGCGGGCCCGCGGCATCCCGGCCGAGGAGTTGGTGGCGTCCGGGCTGGTCCCCATGAGGTCGTGCGCGCCCCGGTTGATCCAGCGCGTATCGCCCTGCGACGTGAGTTCGCGGACGCTGCTGCGGTCCAGGGCCATGATGCCGGTCAGGTCCCAGCCGGAAAGGGCAAAGACGCCGGGCTGGAGCGCGTTGTACATGGCCAACAGCAGGTGGACGTCCCGGATCTGCGCCTCCTGCTCCGGGGTAACTGTGGCCGGGTCCTTGATTCCCAGGGCCGCCATGATGAAGCTGACGGTAGTGCAGGCAATGCCGTTGGTGGTGAACACGGCGTTGTACGGCGCATTCTCCCCGGTGAGCTGGTCCCGCAGGGTCTGCTGCACATTCTCGGCCAGCTGGGCGCCGGTGAGTTCCTCACCGTTGAGCTCGAACATCTCGTCCCGGTGTCCGGCAGCGAAGTGCAGCAGCTCGTAAGTGAGTTCGTCATGGTTCTGGAGTGCGTGCACCAGTGAGGCCTGGTCCACCCCGATTTCCATGGACAGCCGGAGGGTCAGCCGCAGGAACTCGGTATCGGCCGTGACCAGGGCGTAGTGGTACGCCGGCCGGGTGATGAAGTCGTAGGAAAGGTCCGGGCCGGACTCCGACGTTGCCTTGATGTCGTCAATGGTCAGGTTCAGCTCCTGGAAGGAGAACCCGCCCACCTTGCGGATCATGGAGCCGATGAGCTGGTTGGCGGCCTCGGACAGCGGATGCCCCTCGGACCAGCCGGGCTGCTCCTCGGCGCTCTTCTCGACGCCCAGGAAGCCGTTGGCATCAAGGCGGAGCGCCCCCGTGCCCAGGTCCACCAGCGAGTGCAGGGCATCGCCCACCACCAGGCGCATGCCGGCGAACGTGGGGTCAAGCCAGTTGATGGAGGGCTGGCCGGCCTTGAAGTAGTGCAGGTAGACCCAGCGGCGGGTCTTTCCGGTGGTGTCCACGATGGGCCGCGTAGCGCTCCAGTTGGTCTCCTTGACTCCGGGCTCGTAGAAGATGACCCGCTGCAGGCGGCCGATGATGTAGCCGGCTTTCTGCAGGGCCTGCTCGGAGTCGGGGCTGAGGTTGACCGAGTCCGCCCCCTCCGGGACGTCCGGGAGCAGGTTCCAGTCCTCTTCCGGGATGTCCACCATGTGGTAGATCCCCGGGTAGTCCCGGAAGTTCATCTCGGCCAGGCGGAAGTCCGCGCCCTTGCCTGTGTGGCCGGGGACGATGTCATCGATCACCGTGCCCTCGTGCTCAGCCGCGACCTCGCACATGCTGCGGAACTCTTCTTCGGTGCCGAAGACCGGATCGATCGCCATGCTGATGCGGTCAAAGTGGCCGTCAACGCTGGGCGTGTGGGACCAGCCGCTGATGCCGCCGGCGAGCTTCACGGGTCCGGTGTGGATCCCGCGGATTCCGATTTCGCGGAAAGCCTTCCACATTTCGGGGTCGCCCAGGGCGGAGAGGAAGGACTGCCCGGTCCGGGTGATGAAGGACAGCGGGTAGGCGGTGAACCATACGGAGGCGCGTTCGACGGCGGCCCGCGGGTTGGGATGGGCATACGAGTTCTGCCACATGCTGGCCTGGCCGGACAGCTGCCGTGCCAGCGTATTCGCATCCCCGAGCATGGCCTGGTTGCGCAGCCACTCCACATACGCGGCGTTCCGTCCGTCGAATTCGAAGGACGGCCTACTGCCCACGAACTGCCGCCGGCGCGCGATGGGCCGCAGCGCCTTGGGCCGGGCAGCGAAGAACTGCTCGTCGAAAGTAACCTCCAGGTCCGGTGATGGCTCCGCAGCGCCCTCTTCCACTTCCGCATTGCCCGCGGCGGCTGCATCCGCTTCTGAAGTACGCTCGCTGGTGCCCGGCTCCCGCATAAGCTCCTCTTTCCGTTGCTCGTTTCCGTGCTGGCATGGATGCCCCAAGACCCCTTGCCCAAGGTCAGGTACCCAAGCGAGCAGGGAGTATTCGGTGTTCCCCCTCCCGATGCTACTGCGCAGCCGAGCCTGCGGAAGGGACACCGGCGCGCCGCTCCTCCCTAAACCCGCGAAACCCCCTGTTTTACCCGTTTCCCCCACCAACGCCTCAAAGGGGTCGTATTCTTAGAGCAAAGGTTTTGCAGTGGGCCGAAGCGCTGATAGCAGGGCTGGAGCATGGCCGCTGATCCCACGGGGCAGGTTGGCTGGGGACCGCTTCCAGTTACCCCGGAGCCGGTATTCGACAGCAAAGACGTCGAAGACTACCTCTGGGAAGTCACCCGCGACTTCATGACGGGTATCAAAGGTGAGCGCCGCGGCCTCGGCTGGGCGGCCACCCTCTTTCGCCTGGGCAAAGCACGTACCCTGGCGGCCAGCACGGAGCGGGCGCGCGAGGCCGACCGCGAACAATGCTCGTTTGCCGACGGGCCGGTCATGGAAGCCGTGCGCACCGGGGAATTCGTCCTGCTGTCCGACCTGGGCCGGGACCGGCGCTGGCCCGGTTATTCCAGCGCCGCCGCCGGCCATGGCGTGCAGTCCCTGCTTTCCGTCCCCATCCTTACCGAAGGCGCCACGAGCGCTGCCATCACCCTGTACGCAGCGGCCCCGCATTCCTTCACCAGCGATGACCTGGTGCAGAGCCAAAGCTATGCACACCAGGTTTCGCGGGCCCTGCGCGTCGTCGTCCGCACGGCGGAGCGGGCGGAGGCAACGGCCGGCCTCGCCGTCGTCCAAAGCTCCCTGATCCTGGTGGACCTGGCGGTGCGCAGCCTCATGAACGAATACGGACTCACCCGCGAGGGTGCACTGCGGTTCCTGCAGACGCAGGCGGTGCACCACGAAGTGGACTTGCGGGACGCGGCACTGAACGTTGTGGCCCCCGGCGGCGTGGACCGCGGGGGCGGGCAGGTTCCAGCGCGGCGGCAGGAAACGTACGACGGCGTGGCGGAGCTTCCGCGCCCGTCGACGGCGGGGCGGGACTTTCCAACCGGAAAGTCGCCCCGGAAGGAAGCTGCGGCGGGGAAGGAACCCCCGCCGGCGGCGGAAGGGAGGACGGCATGACCATCGAGAAGCAGGAGCTGCGCTCCGTCGCCGAAGGACCGGACAGACATCCCTGGCACCGGTTCGTTGCCCTGGGGGACTCCTACACCGAAGGAATTGGCGATCCCGAGCCGAACAGCCTGGGCGGCCTCCGTGGTTGGGCTGACCGGGTGGCCGAGGAACTCGCCGACAGCCAGCCGGACTTCGCCTACGCCAACCTGGCGATCCGGGGCTTCCTTCTGCAGCAGATCCTCGACGTGCAGCTGGCGCCGGCCCTGGCACTGAAACCCGACCTGATCGCGATGTCCGGCGGCGGTAACGACATCTTGTTCCGCCACGGCGATCCGGACAAGCTGGCGGAAAAGATCGACGAAGCTGTCGGCATCCTGTCAGGCACCGGTGCCACGGTGCTGCTCTACGCAGGTCCGGACTGGGGCGACACTCCTGTCTTCGGCAAGATCCGCGGACGCGTGGCGATCTATAACGAGCACCTGCACAGGATCGGCGCGCGGCACCACGCCATCATGGTGGACCTGTGGTGCCTGCCGGAGCTTCAGCATGCACTGATGTGGGACCCGGACCGGCTGCACCTGTCCCCGCTGGGCCATCACTCCGTGGCCGTGGCCACCCTCAATGCCCTGGGGGTAGCGCACGCCCTCAAGCCGCTCCAGCCGCGGCCGCTTCCGGCCCATGGGTGGACACAGGCCCGGGCCGAGGACCTGGTGTGGGCGCGGCAGTACTTTGTGCCCTGGGTACTGAAGCAGTTGCTTCCCCGGCATGCTGAAGGACTGGCGGCGAAGCGGCCGCAGCCGGCGCCCGTGTTTGGCCTGGGCCGCCCGGGGCCATTCCCGCCCGGGCACCCGGTGGCAGGCCGGAATCCGGGAATGGCGGGCGGCCCCGCACCGGAGGGGCAGGCAGCGTAGCCTTCTGTCCGGCGCGCCGTGTGGAACTCCTGCCCGGCGCCGGCAGGCAGTGCCTGCGTCAGGTCCTGCTGGCGTCCCTGGCCAACGCGATGAGTGCGGGGACCCCTGCCACGATGGCTGGGGCAGTCAGCAGCAACCCGTACGCGGGCTGGGTTGCTGACATTACTGCGGCAATGACAGACGCAGCGAGGGTGCCGATGAGCGCCACGGACCACGGCCTCCGGCGGTCCCTGGCGTTGAAGAACAGGAAACCCCCGAGGCCGGCTGTGGCCACGCCAAGGGCGATGACGATGCCGGAAACAATGGCCGGCCCGGGGCCCGGAGCGTCCTTGAGCTGGTCAATGAGCGCCACGGGTACTGCAAGCATCCAGCTGCCCAAAAGGAATGCGATGACGCAGGCCGCCAGGCGGCCTTTGGGCACCGGGTCCAGGGTGTGGATCTGCTCCGGCGGCAGGTCGGACTGCTGGACGTGGCGGTGGTTTGCCGATGTATTCGGCCTCAACGCTTCTTCGGTGCCCGCTTCGCTGCCGCGTTCAGCGCCGACTTGACCGCGGGAGGCAGGACGCCCTGCTCCGTCTCGGGCTCCGCCACAGTTCCCCGCGCCTTCGCGATGGCCTTCATGCCGTGGTAGATCACCAGTGCGGCGGCGGATCCCAGGGCAATGCCGGTGAACTTCAGGTCCCCGATGGTCCAGGTGTAGTCGGCGATGCCGATGATCAGGGCGACGGCGGCGGTGGTCAGGTTGACGGGGTTGGAGAAGTTCACCTTGCTCTGCACCCAGATCTTGACGCCGAGGATGCCGATCATGCCGTACAGCATGGTGGCCGCGCCGCCCAGCACCCCGGCCGGGACGGTCGCAATCAGTTCGCCGAACTTCGGCGAGAAGCTGAGCAGGATGGCGAACATGCCCGCCACCCAGTAGGCGGCCGTCGAATACACCTTGGTGGCTGCCATGACACCGATGTTCTCCGCGTAGGTGGTGGTGCCCGAGCCGCCGCCGAAGCCGGCCAGCACGGTGGCGGCGCCGTCCGCCATCAGCGCGCGTCCGGAGACGCCGTCGAGGTTCTGGCCCGTCATGGCGGCGACCGACTTCACGTGGCCGATATTCTCCGCCACCAGCACCAGGACCACGGGGACGAACAGGCCCAGCACGCCGATATGGAACTCGGGGGTCTGGAAGTGCGGCAGGCCGATCCACGCTGCGGCGTCCATCTTGTCGTACTTCACCTCGCCGCGGAGCATGGCCACCAGGTAGCCCACGACCACGCCCACCAGGATGCTGAGCCGCCCCAGGATTCCGCGGAACAGGACGCTGACCAGGATGATGGTGACGAGCGTGACCAGGGCGGTGATGGGGGCGGCGTCGAAGTTTTGCTTCGCGGCGGGGGCCAGGTTCAACCCGATCAGCGCCACAATGGCGCCGGTGACGATGGGCGGCATTAGCCGGTTGATCCAGCCGGCGCCGAACTTCTGCACCACCGCACCCACCAGGGCCAGCGTGGCACCGGCGAGGACCACGCCGCCCAGGGCTCCGGGGATCCCGAACTGCGCCTGCGAGGCGGTAATGGGAGCGATGAACGCAAAGCTTGAGCCCAGGTAGCTGGGCACCCGGCCCTTGGTGATCACCAGGAACAGCAGCGTGCCGATGCCCGAGAAGAACAGCGTGGTGGCGGGCGGCATGCCGGTGATGATGGGGACCAGGAAGGTGGCGCCGAACATTGCCACCACGTGCTGCATGCCCACGCCGATGGTCAGGGGCCACGCCAACCGCTCATCCGGGGCCACCACCTGGCCGGGCTTGATGGTTTTGCCGGTGCCGTGCAGCTTCCATTTGATTCCGAGCATGCTCATGGGAAGGAATGCCTTTCAAGGGGGTGCCGCGAAGGGGCGAAGATCAACTCGGTCCAGAATACCGCCAAGTATTTCCCGCGGCCTGCTGTGGCCAAGGTCACCAGGCGTCACGGGAAGAGGAGGAAAGCACTTGAAGTTGCAACTATGGACAGCAACAGAGGCCACCCCGGCAGGCGGGCGGCGCAGCGAAAGGGAAGCCAATGACCATTGCCCACGAAGAAGCGGTTATCGATTCGGCAGCCGTCGACGCCATCTTTGCCCAGGCCCGCACCGCCAACTCGTTCACCGGTGAGGTGACCGAGGAGCAGGCCCAGGCCATCTACGAGCTCACCAAGTTCGGCCCCACCGCGTTCAACTCCCAGCCGCTGCGCGTCACCTACGTCCGCTCGGCCGAGGCCCGCGCCACCCTGGTGGATGCCCTGTCCCGCGGCAACCAGGCCAAGACGGCCTCCGCCCCGCTCGTGGCAATCCTCAGCTACGACACTGACTGGGCCGGCAAGTGGGACAACTTCCTCCCCGGCTACAACGCCCCCAAGGCCATGTACGACGCCGATCCGGCCCTGGCCGCCGCCACGGGCAACAACAACGCCCACCTGCAGGCCGGCTACTTCATCCTGGCTGTCCGATCGCTCGGCTTCGCCGCCGGCCCCATGACGGGCGCCGACTTCGCCGCGATCGACGCTGCCTTCTTCCCGGCCGGCGACCAGAAGAGCTTCCTGGTGGTCAACATCGGCCAGCCCGGTGAGGAAGCCTGGGGCGAGGCCAAGCCCAAGTTCTCCTACGGCGAGGCCGTCCGCACCGTCTAACCCTCCCCGACGCGCCATCACTTCCTGCCCCCTTTTCCCCAACGCCCCATCACCTACTGATGAGGCGTTCGGGTTTTATGGGCAAGAGCTGATGGGGCGTTGGGGTTTTATGGGCGGGAGGTGATGGGGCGTCTGAGGGGGAGTGGGAGACTGGGGGCATCCCGATGCGGAACCTGATCTTCGTGGCGTTCGTCGAGCCCGTGGCCGACGGCCAGGTTTTCCCGCGGACGGACTGGCCGCTGCACATCACGCTGGTGCGGTTTGACGTGAGGCTCGACGCCGGCGCTGCCGCCACCACAAACGCCCAGGACCCCGCGGACGTCGCGGAAAGCATCGCCGGGCTTGCTGATGCGCCGATCGCCGCTGCGCTGGGTGCCGCGCTCACGGTGGGGGAGGACGCGGCGTTCGGCCGCAACGGTTCGGTACCGGTCAACCTCATCAAGCCCCAGCCGGATCTGCAGGCCCTGCACGTGCAGTTGGTTTCTGTCGTCGACGGCGTGCGCGGCAGGATCCTGACGCCCGCGCACACCTTTGCCGGTTACCGCCCCCACGTCTCGCACCACGGTGGCAAGCGCCTCCACCAGGGCGACGCCGTCGTGCTTGACCGCGTCGCCCTGGTGGACATGGCTCCCGACGGCGACCACACCATCAGGCGCGTCCTCCGGCTGTGGTGCCGCGAAGGTGAAAGCTAGGCGATAACGCTGTCCACCAGCGCCTTGGCCTCCGCCTGCACCTGCTTCAGGTGCTCCTCGCCCTTGAAGGACTCGGCGTAGATCTTGTACACGTCCTCGGTGCCGGACGGGCGGGCCGCGAACCAGGCGTTCTCCGTGACCACCTTCAGGCCGCCGATGGGTGCGCCGTTGCCGGGGGCCTCGGTGAGCTTGGCGGTGATCTCTTCGCCGGCCAGTGAGGTGGCAGTGACGTCCGCGGCGGACAGCTTGCCCAGCTTTGCCTTCTGCTCACGTGTTGCGGCGGCGTCGATCCGGGCGTAGACGGGGGCGCCGAACTGGTCGGTCAGGCCCTTGTACAGCTGCGACGGGGACTTGCCCGTGACCGCGGTGATCTCGGACGCCAGCAGGGCCAGCAGGATGCCGTCCTTGTCCGTGGTCCACACGCTGCCGTCCAGCTTGTTGAAGGAGGCGCCGGCGGATTCCTCGCCGCCGAACGCGCCTTCACCGGACAGCAGGCCGGGGACGAACCATTTGAAGCCCACCGGGACCTCCACGAGCTTGCGGCCCAGGCTCTGCGCCACGCGGTCGATGATGGAGGAGGACACCAGGGTCTTGCCCACCACCGAGGCCGGGTTCCAGCCGCTGCGGTTGCGGTAAAGGTAGTCGATGGCTACGGCGAGGTAGTGGTTGGGGTTCATCAGTCCGCCGTCAGGGGTGACGATGCCGTGGCGGTCGGCGTCGGCGTCATTGCCGGTGGCGACATCGAAGGTGGATCCGCCGGCAGCCATCCGCTGGATCAGCGATGCCATGGCGGACGGCGATGAGCAGTCCATCCGGATCTTCTCGTCCCAGTCCAGGGTCATGAACGCCCACTGCGGATCCACCGTGGGGTTCACCACGGTGAGGTCCAGGTGGTGGCGCTCGGCGATCTCGCCCCAGTAGTCCACGGAGGCCCCGCCCATGGGGTCGGCGCCGATCCGGACGCCGGCCTCGCGGATGGCGTCCAGGTTCAGGACGGACGGAAGATCGTCCACGTAGCTGGAGAGGAAATCGAACTTTCCGGTGGTGTCCGCGGACTGCGCGTCGCCCAGCGGAATCCGCTTCACGCCGCGCAGGCCGTTTTCCAGCAGCTCATTGGCCCGGTTGGCGATCCAGCCCGTGGCGTCCGAGTCAGCCGGGCCGCCGTGCGGGGGGTTGTACTTGAAGCCGCCGTCGGCCGGCGGGTTGTGGCTGGGCGTCACCACGATGCCGTCAGCCTGCGGGGCCCCGGGCGCCGCCTTCCGGTTGTAGGTGAGGATGGCGTGGCTCAGTGCCGGCGTGGGGGTGTAGCCGTGCCGGGCATCGACCAGCACCTGGACGCCGTTGGCGGCGAGGACCTCGAGGGCCGAGTTCTGTGCCGGCTCGCTCAGTGCGTGGGTGTCCTTGGCCAGGAACAGCGGACCGGTGACGCCCTGCGCCGCCCGGTACTCCACGATGGCCTGGGTGATGGCCACGATGTGCTGCTCGTTGAAGGAGGCCTTAAGGCTGGATCCCCGGTGCCCGGATGTCCCGAACACCACGCGCTGGCCGGGATCACTGAGGTCCGGCGCGATGTCGTAATACGCGTCAAGGAGCGCAGTGATGTCAACAAGGTCCTGGGGTTGGGCAACTGTACCCGCGCGGCTAGCCATGGCTCCAGCATGCCAGAAGCTGGCAGGAGTCAAAACGATCCGCCCAGAATCCGGACGCTGTGACCTGCTGTGACGGACGCAAACCAAGTAGTCAACCTGAGTACACGGCCGCAAAAGTACCTATATACCGGGCCTTCCGTGCCCTGCTAATTTCAAGAAAATTCCACGAAAACACGCGAAAGGAACGGACGACGGCGGGCCGCCGGCGTCGTCCTGTCCGGCAAGGAAACGGGGACGTCCAATGGGGGCAGGAGACGGGGCAGCGGAACAGTCCAGGCTTGCTGCCGAGCGCGTTGCACGGCTGAAGCGGCGGCTGGACCAGGCCGAACATTCCACCAAGGCATGGGACGCCGGTGCGGTGGGGGAGCGGATGGTGGCCGACAAGCTCAGCGATCTGGTTCCCCGCGGCTGGTACGTACTCCACGATGTCCATTGGCCGGGCAGGCCAAAGGCAAACCTGGACCATGTCCTGGTGGGCCCGGGCGGCGTGGTGGTGGTGGATTCGAAGAACTGGACCGGTGAGGTGCGGGTGGCTTCCGGGGTGCTGTGGCAGGGCCGTTACGCGCGGACCCAGGCCGTGGAGGGCGCCCTGGCCCAGTGCGCCGCTGTCGCCTCGGTGCTGGCTCCGCCGCACCGCAGGCTGGTGCGTCCGCTCATTTGCATGGCTGCGCAGCCGGACCTTTTCGGGGTGACGGCCTCGGACGTCGCCGTGGCCGGTTCCCAGCGGGTTGTCGGGGCCATCGAGGCGTTGCCTGCCGTCCTTGACCAGCAGGCAGTCGTGGGCCTCTATGAGGAGCTGGGCCGGCAGCTTACGCATGAGCAGGAGCCGGGCATCACGGCCCTGCGCAACGTGCGCCCGGGAACGGTGGTGCGCCCGGCGGGTGCGCTGCCCCCAGCCGGCCCCGCGGTGCCCCCGGCACGTAAAACCGGCTCCGGCGACGAGGCCGCCAGGGCCCGCAGTGCAGCGCGGCACCCCGCCGGCCGGGCCCTGCCGCCACGGGAAAAACCGGCAGGCCAGGGGACCAGCGGGACGGCTGGGGTGTCGGCAAAAAAGCGGTCAGCGCGACCGGCCGGCCCGGGGCGCCACGGCCGGAACGCCAAAGCGCAGCAGCACGGCAGTACCAGCGGAGGAAAGCTGGCGCTGCTGGCTGCATTCGTTATTTTCGCCGTCTATATCCTGCCCTACTTGGCCCGTTAGCTTCCCGGCCGCCGCCCCCGGGCTGCAGCAGGGTTCCGGCGGCCGTCCGGACAGCCGCGCCCAGCCGCGCGAGCCGGTCTGAATCCAGGGCCCACGCCTGCCAGTAGAGGGCCACATCCTGGTGGGTGTCCTCCTCCAGCCGGACCAGGACGCCGTCGGCCAGTTCGCCGGTGAGTTGAAGCTCCGGGATCATTCCCCAGCCCAGGCCGGCCGTGACGGCTGCCAGGAACCCCTGGGAAGAAGGCACGGTGTGCGTGGGGGGAAGTCCAGGCACGCTCTTTCCGGTGAGCAGTTGCTGCTGAAGCGTGTCCTTCGTGTTGAATTTCAGCACCGGCATTGCCGCCCAGTCCACCCTGCCGGAGGCGGAAAAGCGGCGGCGCAGCGCGGGGGCGGCCACCGGGATGTAGCGCATGGATCCCAGCAGTTCCACGCGGCACCCGCTGACCGGGACGGGGTCGGACGTCACCGCGCCCATCACCGCACCGTCGCGGAGCAGTTGGCTGCTGTAGCCCTGGTCCTCCACGTGGAGGTCCAGTGCAGAGTCCTCCCAGCCCGCGGCCTGGTGCAGGACCGGAATGAACCACGTGGCCAGCGAGTCGGCGTTCACGGCCACCGGCAGGTGGGCCCGTGCCGGCGACCCCGCCCCCAGCGCTGCTGACGTTTCCGCCTCGAGTACCTGCACCTGCCGGGCCATCCGCAGCATCAGCGCACCGGCGTCCGTGGCGGTACAGGGCACCCGGCGGCGTACCAGGACCTGGCCCACGGATGCTTCCAGCGCCTTGATCCGCTGGCTCACCGCGGACGGCGTGATCCGGAGCAGGTCTGCCGCGGCCTCAAAGGTTCCTTCGTCCATGACGGCGGCGAGGGCTTTCAAGTGCTCGAGGTTCATGAAGATATTCTAATGACAATCAAGAATCCGTTATTTGCCTTCACTGAGCGGGAATCTTACGGTCATTGGTATGTGGGCTGCAGGAATTACGGGAATGCTGACCGGGCTGGCGCTGATCGTGGCGATCGGCGCCCAGAATGCCTTTGTGCTGCGCCAAGGTATCCGCCGGGAGCACATTGGCCCAGTGGTGGCCGTCTGCATGGCTGGTGACGCCCTGCTGATCGTGGCCGGCACGGCGGGTATCGGGGCGCTGGTCACCCGGTTCCCCGGAGTGCTGGAAGTCCTGCGCTGGGCGGGAGCCGCCTACCTGCTGTGGTTCGCGGTGCGGTCCTTTATGGCTGCGGCCAGGCCTGCCGCGCTGGCGGAACAGGCGCCCAGGTCCAGGAGTTCGGTCATCGCAACCACGGCGGCCCTGACATTCCTCAACCCGCATGTCTACCTGGACACCGTGGTGCTGCTGGGCAGCCTTGCCAACCAGCAGGGTCCTGACCTGCGCTGGACTTTCGCCGGCGGCGCCGTGGCCGGAAGCGTCCTGTGGTTTTCAGTCCTCGGGTACGGGGCGCGGGCGCTCGCAGGAGTGCTGGCAAGCCCCCGCACCTGGCGGTGGATCGACGCTGCCATCGGCGTCCTGATGGTGGTCCTGGCCGTCCGTCTGATCCTGCACTGAAGTAGGCTGTAGCCAGATTCGCAGGGGAGGAATCATGACCAACCAGCCGTCCCAGGGGCCCGATTACCAGCGTCCCGAAAACCAGCCCAACGGTTCGCCATGGCCCGGGTACCGGCCACCGGCCCAGTACGGGCAAGGCCAGTACGGGCAGGCCCAGTACAACCAGCCGCAGTACGGGCAGGCCCAGTACAACCAGCCGCAGTACGGACAGGCACCATATAGCCAGGCCCAGTATGGCCAGCCCCAGTATTTCGGCCAGCCGTCCTACTACGGCGGAACTGTGGAACCGAAGACCCTGAGCATCGCCAGCATGGTCTGCGGCATCGCCTCGGTCATCATGGGCTGGCTGTTGCTTCCCCAGTTCGCCGCCATCATCACCGGCCACCTGGCACTGCGCCGCGAACCCTCGGGCAAGGGGATGTCCATTACCGGCCTGGTGCTGGGCTACCTCTGCCTGCTGGGGTACGGGGCGCTCTGGCTGCTGTTCATCATTGGCGTGGCCGTCGCCGGCACCGCCGGGTCAAACACCGGCACGTTCTAACCGGCAGGTGCCAGGCGCGCCGATCCGGCACGAAAGGCGCCCGCGGCACCTGATGCCCAGCCCGCCGTCGTGCTTACGGAAACAGCGACCCTTACCCCTTCACTGCCTCGGGGGCTGGCACCTCGAGCGGCCGGTCCGGATAGATGGACGCCGCCGGGGCGCGGTTGGTTGCCTTGGCCCAGGGGTAGTAGATGGCCAGGGTGGCAACGATCCCCACGAGCCAGGAGATGTCCGCGCCGCCCAGCAGCTTGGTGACCGGGCCGGTGTACAGCGACTGCGCCAGGAACGGGACCTGGATGACGACGCCGATTCCATAGGAGACCAGGGCGGCGGCGTTCCAGCGGCCGTAACGTCCGTCCGGGTTGTAGAGGGCCGGGATGTCCAGCCGGTCGCGGGAGATCTTGTAGTAGTCCACGAGGTTGATCACGGACCAGGGGGTGAACACCATGAGCAGCAGGAGCACGAAGTTCTTGAACAGGTTCAGGAAGTCCTTGCTGGCGAACAGCGCGATGAGGACGCTGGCGCCGATGACGGCCACGATGAACGCGATCCGGACGGCTTTGGAGACGGTGTCCCGGCGGTTGACGGCGGTGCTGATGGTGACGCCGCACATGAAGGCGCCGTAGGCGTTGAGGCAGTTCACGGTCAGCTTGCCCGTGACGATCATCAGGTAGATGAAGATGGCGATCAGGCCGCCGCCGGCAAGGTCTCCCATGTACCCCACCTGGTTCTTCAGGAAGTCCCCGCCGAGTTTGGCGGCGGACAGGCCGCCGGCCAGTGCACCCAGGGTCATGGCCCACTGCGCGCCGCCCACCGAGCCCGCGAAGGTGTACCAGAACGTCTTGCGCTCCGAGGTGTCGGCCGGGAGGTAGCGGGAGTAGTCGGCCACGTACGGGCCGAAGGTCAGCTGCCAGCCCGCACCAAGGGCAATGGCGGTCAGGAAGGTGGGCCATTCGAAGCCCTTGACCATCATCACCTGGGTGACATCGAACTTGGTGACGACGGCGACTGTCAGGTACAGGAACCCGGCCAGGCCCAGCACGGTGGCGATGCGGCCCAGCGCATGGATGTACTTGTAGCCCAGGACGGCCAGCAGGGCGGTGGCGGCACCGAAGATGAGGATCCCGACGGCGGGAGTGTCCACTCCCAGCATGAGGTTGATGGCCTGCCCCGAGAGGACGGTGCCCGTGGAGGCGAACCCCACGTACATCAGGATGACCAGCGCCAGCGGGATCACCGCTCCGTAGACGCCGAACTGGGCGCGGCTGGAGATCATTTGGGGCAGCCCCAGTTTGGGGCCCTGGGCAGAGTGGAGGGCCATGACGGCGCCGCCCAGCACGTTGCCCACCAGCAGGCCCACGATGGCCCAGAAGGCATCCGCCCCGAATACCACCGCGAGGGCGCCATCCACGATGGCGGTGATCTGCGCGTTGGCGCCGAACCACAGCGTGAACTGGCCCCGCGGGTGGCCGTGGCGCTCACCCGGCGGGATCATGTCGATCGAACGTGCCTCTACGGCGGTACTGCCTCCGGCCATGGCCAAACTCCTCAGTGATGAAAACGTAAGGTCCATCACATCGGTTTTCGCGCCGCGGAAACACCGCGATTCAGGCGCAGCTGTCCGGGGAGCCAGACAGCCCGGCGTGTCGCCGCGGGGTGCCCGGTGCGTGCGGCTGCTAGCGGAGCAGCTCCACGTCGGAGACGAGCTCGATGTGCGCCAGCATGGCGTCGGCCGCTGCCGCAGCGTCCTGCGCACGTACGGCATCCGCGATCTTCCGGTGCGACGCCAGCGACTGTTCCGGCCTGCCGGGCTGGCCCAGGGATTCCATCCTCGTTTCCAGGATCATCTCCGCGATGAAAGCCATCAGCTGTGCCAGCACCGACGAATGCGCTGCGCCGGTGATCGCCCGGTGGAACAGCTCGTCACCGTGGGTGCCGCGGTCGCCGTCACTGATTTCCTGTGCCATGACGTCCAGGGCCTTGTCGATCGCGGCGAGGTCCTGGTCTGTCCGGCGTTCCGCGGCAAGGGCGGCAAGCTTCACTTCCAGGGTGCTGCGGGCTTCCACGATTTCCGGCAGCCGGCTCTGGTGTTCACGCAGGCCCTTGACCACCGAGGCGACGCTGGGCCTCCGGGCCAGGACCGCTCCGGTGCCGTGTTGCACGTCAATGACGCCCAGGACCTCAAGGGCCACAAGTGCCTGGGCGAGAGTGGCGCGGGAGACGCCCAGCCGCTCGGCAAGGTCGCGCTCGGCCGGCAGCAGGTCGCCGGGCTTCAGCTGGGCGGACTCGATATAGGCAAGGATCTGTTCCACCAGCTGCTCGTACAGCCGTGGCCGCGTCACGCGTTCCAGGCCCAGCCGTGCTGTCTTCTCCACAAAGCCCTCCCTTGGGTCTACCGGTCCAGAATACTCCCTCGTTCTATTGACAGATAGACTCACTGTCTAAGAGGCTAGTCCAGTGAGCCAGTAACTCACGTCACATTCTTTCCCCCAACGGAGGACCAACGATGTCCGCTCCTGTCTTGTCGATCATCATCCTGGCGGCGATGTTCCTGCTCGCCACCGTTCTGCCCCTCAATATGGGTGCCCTCGCGTTCGTCGGTGCCTTCCTGCTCGGCTCCGTGGTGCTGGGCATGTCCACCAACGAGATTCTGGCCAACTTTCCCGGCGGCCTCTTCCTGACCATCGTGGGCGTCACGTATCTGTTCGCCATCGCCCAGAACAACGGCACCATCGACCTCCTGGTGCGCGGTGCCGTCAAGTTGGTGGGCAGCCGCGTCGCCCTGATCCCATGGGTCATGTTCGCGATCACCGCTGTCATCACGGCCGTGGGCGCGCTCTCTCCCGCCGCCGTCGCCATCATTGCCCCCATCGCCCTGAGCTTTGCGGGCAAGTACAAGATCAGCCCGCTCCTGATGGGCATGATGGTGATCCACGGCGCGCAGGCGGGCGGCTTCTCACCGATCGCGGTGTACGGGGTCACCGTCAACGGCATCCTGGCCAAGACCGACCTTGCCTTCAGCCCCACCGCGCTGTTCCTGTCCAGCTTCATCTTCAACCTGGTCATCGCCGTGGTGCTCTTCGTGGTCCTGGGCGGCAGGAACCTCCTGTCCTCCAAGGTGGGGCACTTCGTGGAGCAGGCGGCAGAAGCCCGCATGTCCGTCAGCGTCGGCGCTAAGGCAGCCGGCGGCGACGTCCCCTTCAAGGGCTTCGGTTCGGGCATGTACGGCCCCCGGGACCCTGCGGGTGACGGCATCGCCGCCACCAAGGAACGCAAGGACCGGATCCCGCAGCTGGTCACCATCGCCGGCCTGATCGTGCTGGCCGTCGTGGCCCTCGGCTTCAAGATGGACGTCGGCTTCGTGTCCATCACCATCGCCATCGTGCTGGCCCTCGTCTCACCCGCCGCGCAGAAGGGCGCCATCAACAAGATCAGCTGGTCCACCGTGCTGCTCATCTGCGGCATGCTGACCTTCGTCGGCGTACTCGAGGAAGCCGGCACCATCAAATTCGTCTCCAGCGGCGTGGCCGGCATGGGAATGCCGCTCCTCGCAGCCCTGATCATCTGCTTCATCGGCGCCGTGGTGTCCGCCTTCGCCTCCTCCACCGCCATCCTGGCGGCCCTTATCCCGCTCGCCGTCCCCTTCCTCTCCACCGGCGAAATCGGCGCCGTCGGCGTCATCTGCGCCCTGGCAGTGTCCGCCACGATCGTTGACGTCTCACCCTTCTCCACCAACGGCGCCCTGGTGCTGGCCAACGCGCCGGAGGGCGTGGACAAGGACAAGTTCTACAAGCGCATCCTCGGGTACAGCGGGGTGGTCATCGTGGCAGGCCCCATCCTGGCCTGGCTGACGCTGGTGGTTCCCGGCTGGCTCTAGCCGGCATCGCAACCGCCTCCGCCCTACTTACGAAAGGAAACCCAGCACATGAGCACCGCCGAAACTTCCCAAGGCCCCCTGGCCGGGCACATCGTCGTCGACCTCAGCCGGGCGCTGGCCGGACCGCACGCCGGCATGATGCTGGCAGACCTCGGTGCCCGCGTCATCAAGGTGGAGAACCCCAGTACGGGCGATGACACCCGGGGTTGGGGCCCGCCCTTCGTGGGGCCCGAAGACGACCTGCAGTCCACCTACTTCATGTCCTGCAACCGCAACAAGGAATCGATCAGCCTGGACCTGAAGAGCGAAGACGGCCAGGCGGTGCTCCGCGGGCTCCTGGAGCGGGCGGATGTGGTGATCGAAAACTTCCGGCCCGGGGTCATGGACCGGCTGGGCTTCTCCACCGCGGCGATGCACGCCATCAACCCGCGCCTGGTGATCCTGTCCATTACCGGCTTTGGCCACGACGGTCCCGAATCCCAGCGCAGCGGCTACGACCAGATTCTCCAGGGTGAGGCCGGGCTGATGTCCCTGACCGGATCCGGGCCGGATGATCCACAGCGCGTGGGCGTGCCCATTGCCGACCTGCTCTCCGGCATGAACGGGGCGTTCGGCGTCCTGGCGGCCCTCGTTGAGCGGAACCGGACCGGGCAGGGCAAGGTGGTGCGCACCTCGCTGCTGGCATCCCTGATCGGCGTCCACGCCTTCCAGGGCACCAGGACCACCGTTGCGGGTGAGGTTCCGCAGGCCCAGGGCAACCACCACCCCTCCATTGCCCCCTACGGCCTGTTCAACTGCAAGGACGGGAGCGTGCAGATCAGCGTCGGCAGCGAGAAGCTCTGGCAGTCCTTTGCCGCGGCTTTTGGCCTGGACCCGGCTGCCCCGGGCTTCGCCAGCAACGCCGAAAGGGTGCGGAACCGGGCGGAGGTGATTGCCGCCGTCGAACGCGCCTTCTCGGAGTACGGTGCGGTGGAGCTGCTGCAAAAGCTGAACGACGCCGGGATCCCCGCAGGCAAGGTGCGCTCGCTGGACGAGGTGTACGCCTGGGAGCAGGTGGCGTCCCAGGGGCTCGTGGTGGATGTACAGCATCCGCTGCTTGGAAAGGTGAGCCTGCCCGGGCCGCCGCTGCGGTTCTTCGCGCCTGGCGACGCCGCGGAAACCACCCTGACCGAACACGACGCGCCGCCGCTGCTCGATGAGGACGGGCAGTCGATCCGGGAGTGGCTCGGGCTCACGACGGCCGGCGCCGCTGCGGCTTCCGGGGCAAAGTAGCATGGCGACGGCGGAAAAGGTGCGGCACATGAACGCCACCGAGCTCCTGGAAACCGTGGTGGACCCGGGCTCCTTTGTCTCCTGGGACACCGAACCCCAACAACCCGCGCTGTCCGGGGAATACGCCGGCGATTTGGCCAGGGCGCGCGAACGCAGCGGCGCCGACGAGTCCGTCATCACCGGCGCCGGACTGATCCGCGGCCACAGGGTGGCGCTGATCGTCAGTGAATTCTCCTTCCTTGCCGGCTCGATCGGCCACGCGGCGGCGCAAAGGATCGTTGCCGCCGTCGAACGCGCCACTGCTGAAGGGCTCCCGCTCCTGGCCGGTCCCGCGTCCGGCGGGACCCGGATGCAGGAAGGGACGCTCGCGTTCCTGTCCATGGTGAAAATCACCGGCGCAGTCCGCGCACACCGGCAGGCCGGCTTTCCCTACCTTGTCTACCTGCGGCACCCCACCACCGGCGGCGTGATGGCATCCTGGGGGTCTTTGGGCCACATCAACGTCGCCGAGCCGGGCGCCCTCCTGGGCTTCCTGGGCCCGCGCGTCTACGAGGCCCTGTACGGCGAAGCGTTCCCGGAGAACGTGCAGGTGGCGGAGAACCTCTTCAGCAAGGGACTGATCGACGGCGTGGTGGAACCCGGCGACCTGGCCGACCTGGTGGGCCGCGCGCTGGACATCCTGGCGGCGAACGGGGGCGCCGGCGGCGGAACCATGCCGGCGACGGTGCCCGCCCCGCCCGAAACCCTGGACATCAGGCCGTCAACCGCTGATGCCTGGACCTCGATTGGGATTTCACGGCGGCAGCGGCGGCCGGACCTGCGCCAGCTGCTGAAGATCGGCGCCACGGACGCGTTGCCCCTCAACGGAACCGGGCAGGGGGAAAAGGACCCGGGACTGCTGCTGGCACTGGCCCGCTTTGGCACCCAGCCGTGCATCGTGCTGGGGCATGCGCGGCCGCTGCGGAAGGACGCCGCCGGCATGGGCCCGGGATCGCTGCGCGAGGCCCGACGCGGCATGAAACTGGCGGAGGAGCTGCGGCTGCCACTGCTCACCGTCATTGATACTGCCGGTGCAGCCCTCTCGCAGGAAGCGGAGGAGGGCGGACTTGCCGGGGAAATTGCGCGGTCGCTGTACGAACTGATCGGGCTCGAATCGCCGTCGGTCTCCGTGCTGCTCGGCCAGGGCGCCGGGGGAGGGGCGCTGGCGTTGCTGCCCGCTGACCGGACCATCGCCGCCCAGCACAGCTGGCTTTCGCCACTGCCTCCGGAAGGCGCCAGCGCCATTGTGCACCGCACCACCGCGTTCGCGCCCGCCATGGCCCAGGCGCAGGGTGTTGACGTCGCTGCCCTGTATGCCAGCGGCCTGGTGGACCACATCGTGGATGAGCGGGGTGATGCTTCACTGGAGCCGCGCGATTTCTGCACCCGGATGGCGCGGGCCATCGAGTACGAACTGGGTTCGGTGGCCAATGTTCCGGTACCTGACCTCGTCGCCGCCCGCGCCCGGAAGTTCGCGAACCTGGGCGCCTTCTGAGGTCGACGGCGGCTACCTGCGTTGCCGGACCCTGTCCCGGTGGGCGTTTGAACGTAGCTGCAGGATGCGCGCGCCGCCCGCCACGGCTACCAGCACGCCGCCGGTCACGGCGGCAATGAACAGCGCCATGCCCAGCGGGACGGACCCCTCAAAGCCCAGGAACTTCACCAGGACCAGCTCCTGGTTCTGCAGGATGAAGACGATCAGCAGGATCAGGAGCACCAGGGCGGCCACAACTGCGGCCCAGATGACGCCAGCGCGGGTGACTTTTCGTTCGGGGCCGGCCCCTGCCGTGGTGGCTGGACCCCTGGCGCCCGTCGTTTCCGGTACATCCGCCCGGTAAGAGGGTGCGTTGCCGTGCCCCACAGGACGTTCCGCCGGAGTTTCCGGGGGGAGGGGCTGTGCCGTGGCGTGTTCTGACTCCGGCTGCCTGTCAGGTGTAGGCGTGCTCTGTCCTGCGCTCATAGTGTCCTCTTCCCAGAATGCTAAGCATGCTTACGGTTCAACCATAGACGCCAGGGTCACCGCAGCACAACGGCCTGAACGACGAGGCGCCGCAGCGGCTGCATTTCGGCGGAGAGTTGCAGGGGGCCGTGGTGCTGGAGGGGTCCCAGCGCGGTGACCCCTCCAGTGACTCCCGTCCGGGGCATTACTGCCCCGGCGTCAGACCCTCTCCTTGCTCTTTTCAGCGGAGGGGGTGCGTGGCGCAGGCGTCCTGCGCCAGTTGGGGAAGGCCCAGAACGTGAATTCCTGTGCCCTAACCGGCTTCCCGGGATTTTCCGCAGGGGTTTCCGGTTCCGCTTCAGGCCGGCGCTTGGTTTCTTTCTTTGCGCCCCACCCGAAGTCCTTGCTCGATGCGTAGCACATCACAGACCTCCTCATTGGTGACTGCCCCTTAATCGTCCTCCTGCCTGGCGCCGGAGTCGAGGGTGCGGCAGCGGGGCACGCGGCAGCGGGTATCAGCGGGTTCGGGCTGTGGGGCAGGAGCGCCGGGGCATCGGGTCTTAGGCAGGGTGCCGGCGCAGAGTGGCGCCGGGGACTGTCAGGTGCCGTTGGCCACGACGTCCTGCGCCTCCTGCGGGCGGTGGAACTCGCAGGGCCCCTGATGGCGGATGGGCAGGAGGCAGGTCCGGCCCGTCGGCAGGTGGACCAGGGCGCAGCGGCCAGCCATGGCAAGGTCCTCCCTGACGTTGGAGTTGCTGAGGTCCGGCCGTTCCTCGTCTGGCGTCACGGTGGTTCCGGGGCTGGCGGCAGGGTATTCAGCGTTCATTGTGGGCAACTCCTCGTCAGGCGGAGGGCGGGTGGAGGGTGCTGAAACGTGCTTTTCCAGTCTGCGGCCGCGGGGGTTACGGGCGGGTTAACCCGGCGTTATGTTCAGGTCAACAACGTCACCCACGCCGGTGCCTCCCACGGGCTCCAGCTGGCCTGGAAGCCAAGATCGCCCGGTGCAACTGGCCCCTAATACCCCAGTTGCCGCGCCACCTGCAGGAGGAGGGCTTCTGATCCCATGGGGCCCACCAGCTGGATTCCCATGGGAAGTCCGCTCCCGGCGGCACCGCCGGTCCAGTGAACAGGGAGGGTGATGGCCGGCAGTCCGCACACATTCACCATCGAGGACCATGGCGCGTATTCGCACTGCTTCCGGTAGTCGCCGTCGGCATCCCCCGGCCACTGGGCCGACGGCCAGCGGTCACCGCCGTGGGCGGTGCCGGTGAACCAGCCCACCGGCCGCGGCGTCTGTGCCAGCGCCGGCATCAGCATCAGGTCCCACTGCCCGTACTGTGCCAGGGTGTCGTGCTGGAACTGCCGGAGGAATGCCAAGGCCTCTGCCAGCTTCGCCGGGCTGCGCTGCTGGGCGCGCCGGCGGAAGGTCCGGGTCAGGGGCGCCAGCAGCGCTTCCCGGGACGGGCTGATGCGGGCAGCGCCCACTCCGGCGGTCCACGCGGTGGTGAAGGCGTCCGGGTAGCGGTTGTCGTAGCGGATGCCGGCGTCAGCAAGGGTATGGCCGGCCTGTTCCAGGAGGGTTTCGCCGGCCTGGAGCGCGTCCAGGGCCTCCCGGTCCGGCGTGAACGGAAACGTGCTGGACCACGGGCTGTCCAGCGTGACGCCGATCCGCAGCCGGGGTGGCTCCTGCGTGATCGCCGAAAGGTATTGGTTCCCTGGTGCCAGGACGTCCATCATCAGTGCTGCGTCCTCCGCGCTCCTCGCGAGGGGGCCTGGCGCCACCAGCCGTGCAGGGTCGCCGGTACTTTCCCCGGCGGCCACCACCCCGCGGCCGGGCTTGAGCCCCACCAGGCCACAGGCGGCTGCGGGTATGCGGACTGATCCACCGCCGTCGGTTCCGGGGGCAAAAGGCAGCAGTCCTGCGGCCACAGCGGCTGCGCTGCCGCCGGAGGACCCTCCCGAACTCCTGCTGGGTGCATGGGGATTGCGCGACGGCGGTGCGATGCGGTTCTCGCTGTAGGCCGTCAGTCCGAATTCGGGCACCTGGGTCTTGCCCAGCGAAATGGCGCCGGCATCCTTGAACAGGGCCACGAGGGGAGCATCTGCGGGGGCTGGTTTGTGGTCCAGGGCGGCACTGCCGTGCGTGGTCACCACCCCCGCCACATCAGTGAGGTCCTTGAACGCAACCGGCATGCCATGCAGCAGGGGCAGGTCATCGGCCTCCGAGCGGGAGCGCAGGGCATCCGCCGCCCGGGCCTGCGCCATGGCCTGGTCCGCCGTCACTGTAATAAAGGCGCCCAGAAGGGGGTTTTGGCTACCGATCCGGTCCAGGAAGTGGGAAGTGGCGTCCGTGGAGGACACCGCTCCGCTGCGAAGGAGGTCCCGCAGGGCCAGCGCCGGGAGATCGTGAAGTTCAGTCACGATGGCACCCCCGGTGGCATCTCCCCGGCTGCGGCCCGGCGCTCCGGCCTGGACATGCCGGTGGCGCGGGAAGGGCTGTCAGCTGCTGGGACATGGAAACCTCCTGGGCCTTCACCAGCCTAACCTGCAGCCTTTTCCGCTGTGATCCGGGCGAAGCGGGGCGGAAGGGCTAGGCTTAAACCTGACTTTGATCCGCCAGATCCGCCAAGACAGGACTCCGATGAGCGATTTCGATACCGTCCCCGTCCATGACGTCCCCGCAGACGCCGTGATCCTGGACGTCCGGGAGGATTACGAGTGGGTTGCCGGCCACGCTGAAGGCGCTGTCCATATTCCCATGGACCAGATTCCGGCCCGCCTGGGCGAACTCGACCCGGACGAGGACGTCTACGTCATTTGCCGCACGGGCGGCCGCTCCTTCCGCGTTGCCCAATGGCTTACGGGCCAGGGGTATACAGCCATTAACGTGTCCGGCGGAATGGACCAGTGGCTCGAATCCGGCAAGCCCCTCGTCTCGGACAACGGTCTCAAGCCCCTGGTCCTTTAGTGGGCGGCACGTCCCGCACCTACGCCTTCCTGGGCCCCGAAGGCACCTTCACCGAGGCTGCCCTGCTGCAGGTGCCTGACGCCGCCCAGGCTGTCCGGGTGCCGGCGTCGAACGTCAACGCTGCCCTGGACAAGGTCCGCGACGGTTCGGCAGACGCCGCCATGGTCCCTATCGAAAACTCGGTGGAGGGCGGCGTCACCGCCACGCTGGACGCCATCGCCACCGGCCAGGAACTGCGGATCATCCGCGAAGTCCTGGTTCCCATCAGCTTTGTCCTGGTAGCCCGGCCCGGCGTGCGGTTGGAGGATGTGCGGCGGGTATCCACCCACGGTCATGCGTGGGCGCAGTGCAGGCTGTGGATGGACCGGAATATACCGGATGCGGAATACGTCCCCGGCTCCTCGACTGCCGCCTCGGCCCTGGGATTGCTGGATGGGAACTGTCACTACGACGCGGCGATCTGCGCACCGCTGGTGGCCAGGGAGCATCCAGGGCTGTCGGTCCTGGCGGAGAATATCGGGGACAACCCCGGTGCGGTGACGCGCTTCATCCTGGTCAGCCGGCCTGAGCCGCTGCCGGAGCGCACCGGCGCGGACAAAACCACCGTCGTGGTCCCGCTTCCGGAGGACCGGCCGGGCGCCCTGATGGAGATCCTGGACCAGTTCGCCAGCCGCGGCGTCAACCTCAGCAGGATTGAATCCCGCCCCACAGGCCAGTACCTGGGCCACTACTTTTTCAGCATCGACGCCGATGGCCACGTCGGCGAAGCGAGGGTCGCTGACGCGCTGGCGGGTCTGCACCGCATCAGTCCAAGCACCCGTTTCCTGGGCTCGTATGCCAGGGCTGACCGGCAGGCCACGCTGGTCCCCGCACATACCTCCGATGAAGCTTTCGCAGCGGCCCGGACGTGGGTGCAATCCATACTCGCCGCGGAATCCACCGCAGGTGAAAGCGGTTCCGGGGCTTCGCCCAAAGCGTAGGTAAATGCCTTCCGAAGTACTTCCGTGGGGTGTTGACAATGCGTATGCTTGCCTGATCCACACGGGGTATGGCCCCTGACGAAGGGAGCGGGTCATGACCAGCAGCACTGACAACGACGGCCAGGGGATGATCGTCAATCCCAAGCCCACGGGAGATAACCAGGACTGGGACGGGGACGACGCCGACCGTGCTGACCGCCTGCGCTTCGAAGAGGAGCAGGCGATGATCCGCGAGCAGTCCGAAGCCCATGCTGCTGCCAAACAAGCCCATGCGGACGCGAAAGCTGCTGCTGAGGCAGAGAAGAAGTCCGGGGCCTGACGGCGCCAACTACTGATTCAGGGCCGCATCGCGGCACCGCTTCAGCCGTCCGCTACCGTGCGGCGTGTGCGCTTCCATGCACGGGACCGCTGTCCTGTACCTGTCCTTTGACCCTGACCAGGAGTGACCGGGGCTCCACCCGGACCGTGAGCTGCGTGGCTTCCCCCGCCGTGTCGCCGTCGAGCTGTGTGGGCATGGGTTCGGGGCACTTGATGACCACCTTGACTGACCGGTAGACGGTCATGATGGGCAGCTTTCCGCTGTGCTTGAACATGATCTTCACGTACATCAGCAGCCAGCCCAGGGCGCTGCGGGGGCTCATGACCACGACGTCGAGCATGCCGTCGTCGATCATGGCCTGCGGGATGAAATCAATGCCGCCGGGGACCAGCCCACAGTTGGCGAAAAGCACGCTCCGGATGTTCCGGACCTGCTCCGGGTTGTCATCCAGGGCGATGGAGACCTTCTTGCGCCGGCCCGGAAGGTGGCGCACGCCGGCCTCGGTGTAGGCGAGCCAGCCCACGGCCTTCTTCAGCCCCGCGTTTGTGTCGGCCAGGACTTCGGCGTCCATGCCGATACCGGCGATCACCAGGAAGACGTGCTCCGAGTAATGGCCTGTGCGGGAGTTCTCGATGGCCATCCGGGCGGTGTCGATGTACCGTTGGCGGCCGAAAAGGGCTGTCTGGACGTTGCTGTGGAGGTCGTTCACATCCAGGTCCACGTTCCGGGCCAGCAGGTTTCCCGTGCCCAGCGGAATCAGGCCCATGGCAACACCGGTGTGCGCGAGGGCCTCAGCCACCACGCGGACGGTGCCGTCGCCACCGCCCACCAGGACGACGTCGGGCTTTCCCGCCAACGCAGCCTGCATCTGCGAAAAGCCCGGGTCCTCCGCCGTCGTCTCGAAAAAGACCGGTTCCTCCCAGCCGGCGGCCAGGCAGGCCCTGTGGATCATCCCCCTGGCTTCGTCGGCCCGCGCCTTGATGGGATTCAGGACCACGGCCACGCGCTGTCGCGCCAGCCCTGAGTCGTAGGCTTCGCCGGCCACGGCGCTGCGCACATGCAGGGCTTTGAGGCGGCGCACCCCCCACCAGCTGGACGTGGCGAAGGCAAGCGCCACCGCAATCAGCAGGTAGAGAATCCAGTCGCTCATGGTGCTTCAACAGTAGCCCGGCGCACGGCGGGGGACCGCACGGGGCCGCGCGCCCGCCGTCGTGCACTGAATTGGATACCCTTGTCTGGTGATCGACGTAAAAGACCTCAGCGAAAACCCGGACAAGTTCCGTGCCAGCCAGCGCGCCCGCGGCGCGGACGAATCAGTGGTGGACGCGATCATCTCCGCGAATTCCGCCCGCCGCGAGGCCCTGCTCCGCTTCGAGAACCTCCGCGCGGAGCAGAACGCCTTCGGCAAGAAGGTAGCGAAGGCCAAGGGCGAGGAGAAGCAGGCCCTGCTGGCCGAGGTCAAGGAGCTGGCCAATTCGGTCAAGGCCGCGTCCGCAGAGGCCGATGCCGCCCAGACCAAGCAGGAAGAACTGCTGCGCACCATCCCCAACCTGGTGGAGGACGGCGTTCCCGAGGGCGGCGAGGACGACTACGTGGTGGTCAAGACCGTTGGCACCCCGCGCGAATTCCCCGACTTCGAGCCCAAAGACCACCTGGAGATCGGTGAGCTGATCGGCGCCATCGACATGGAACGCGGCGCCAAGGTCTCCGGCGCGCGCTTCTACTTCCTGCGCGGCGTGGGTGCCCGGTTGGAGATGGCACTGCTGCAGATGGCCATGGACCAGGCCATCCAAGCCGGCTTCATCCCCATGATCACCCCCACCCTGGTGCGCCCCGAGACGATGCAGGGCACCGGCTTCGATGTGAAGCACGACGCCGAGATCTACCGTCTCGCCGAAGACGACCTTTACCTGGTTGGCACCTCAGAGGTGGCCCTGGCCGGGTACCACGCCGACGAGATCCTGGACTTCTCCGCCGGTCCCATCCGCTACGCGGGCCAGAGCTCCTGCTACCGCCGCGAAGCCGGATCCCACGGCAAGGACACCCGCGGCATCATTCGCGTGCACCAGTTCAACAAGGTTGAGATGTTCATCTACACCACGGTTGAAGAAGCTGCCGCAGAGCACCAGCGCCTCCTGGCCTGGGAAGAGGAAATGCTGGCCAAGTGCGAGCTGCCGTACCGGGTCATCGACACCGCGGCCGGCGACCTCGGCACCTCCGCGGCACGCAAGTACGACTGCGAAGCCTGGGTCCCCACGCAGAACGCCTACCGCGAGCTGACGTCCACCTCCAACTGCACCACGTTCCAGGCCCGCCGCCTGAACATCCGTGAACGGGTGGTCAACGCGGAAGGCGTCTCCAAGGGCACCCGCGCCGTGGCCACGCTGAACGGCACCCTGGCCACCACCCGGTGGATCGTGGCGCTGCTTGAGCACCACCAGAACGCGGACGGCTCCGTCAACGTCCCCAAGGCGCTGCAGAAGTACCTGGGCGGCCTCGAGGTCCTCCCGGTCCTCTAGGCTTCCACTCATAAGCTTGTTCGCGGATCCGACCCTACGTGGTTCTGATCCGCGGACGAGCTTAGGTCCGCCTCGTGGTTGTCCACATGCAGGCGCCGGCCCCGTATCCCTGCTTCCACTGTCGCGCATCATGATGGCATGGATGTACCGCCGGGACTGATTGATACTGCCGCCATTCTCCGCACAGGCGCCGGCACTGATGCCGTGCACCGTGCCTTCAAAGCGGGGCAACTGGTGCGGATTCGCCGGGGTTTCTACGTTCCCACCGAAGACTGGCTTCGTGCACTGCCCTCCCGGCGCTTCGAATGGACGACGACGGCAGTTGCCAGGTCAGTCAAAGGTGCAGTTCTGTGCGGGCTTACGGCAGCGGTGGCCAGTGGGTTGCCAACACTTGGAACGCCACCCTGCGTGGAACTTGCCACAACGCTTCCCGGCCGCAGCGGCGTCAGAAATTCGCCGCTGCTGGTACTGGGTGGGGACGCTTCCGCCGGGAACGTCCGCCGCACGCGTTCCTATCCGCTTCGGTACCGCCTTATGACCGGGTTCAATGCCGTGCCCTTTGGCGAGTTCCTCTGTTCAGGGCTCACCAAGACCACCGTGGACGTACTGGCCTCAGCGGAGCTTAGCCAGGCCCTGGTGCTCGCGGACGGGGCCGCCCGCAGGCTACTGCCAGATGGCGTGCTGGAGGAGGGTGTCAGCCTCCTGTCCGTGCCGGAAATTGCCGCTGGCATAGCGGCCCTTCCTTCCGCTGCTGCCCGCTGCCGCGCGGAGCGTGCGGCCGGCCTTGCCAGCCCGCAGCCGGAGTCGGTTGGTGAGTCCTACAGCCGTGCCGTCTTTGAATTCCTCGGCTTTGAGCAACCGGTCCTTCAGCAGGTCTTCAGGGATGGCGCCGGCTTCATCGGCAGGAGTGACTTCTGGTGGCCCCGGCAAAGCGTGGTGGGTGAATTCGACGGCAAAGGGAAGTACGTGGAGTTTGCCCGGCGGAACGGGATCAGCGCAGAGGAGGCTGTTTACCGGGAGAAGCTCCGCGAAGACCGGATCCGTGCCCTCGGCCATGGTTTCGTCCGGTGGGGGTGGGCAGACCTGACGGACCCAAACAAGCTGCGTTACAAGCTCCTCGCCGCAGGCCTCCGCCCGCGCCCGTAGCCTGCCGCCGCCTGAATCAGAGCCTTGTTCGCCGATCGGAACGCTGAAGGCGCGGATGCGCGAACAAGGTCGGGATTCGAGGAATCAAGTGCCCTCCTAACGGACAGGACCGCTCAGGGCCGGGGTGAAGGCACGCGCCGGCAAGCGCATCCATGTGGAAACCCGCCGTGTTAACCAACAGTTCAATAAACCTGTGGTCCGCGTCCTAGCGCGTGTCAGTTAGGTCTGCTTCACTATGTGGATGACAACGCTGACTGAAACCTCAGTCGCCGGCAACGATGACCGGCGAGACAACAATCGAGACTACAACCAGAACAACATCAGCCTCGCCGCGGTGGACCGGAAATTCATGGTCGCCCTGGACGTGGACGGCACCCTGGTCAACCACGACGGGCATATGTCCCCTGGCGTACGGGAAGCCGCGCAGGCCGTCGTGGCCGCCGGGCACGAGGTGATGATCGCCACCGGCCGCTCCCTGAACGCCACGCTTCCCATCATCGAGAAGATCGGCATCGAGCGCGGGTACGCCGTCTGCTGCAACGGCGGCGTGACCCTCCGGCTCCACCCGGAACTGGACAACGGCTACGAGGTCATCCACAAAGCCACGTTTGATCCCGCCCCGGCGCTGCGTGCCCTCCGCGAACGGCTTCCGTCCGCCAAGTATGCGCTTGAGGACGCTGACGGCAACTTCCTCTCCACCGAACGGTTCCAGGATGCCAGCTTCGGGGTGGAGGCGGTAGGCGTCGACTTCCACACCATGCTGGAGGCAACAGCCGTCCGCGTGGTGGTGTTCAGCACCGAAAACACGCCCGAGGAGTTCAACGAGGCCATCAACCACGTGGGCCTCGCGGGGGTGACCTACTCGGTGGGCTGGACTGCGTGGCTGGACATCGCCGCAGCGGGTGTGACCAAGGCCAGCGCCCTGGAAAACCTGCGGGTCCGCCTTGGCTTCGAAGAACACCTGACGGTTGCGGTGGGGGACGGCCGGAACGACATCGAAATGCTCACCTGGGCCGGCCGCGGCGTCGCCATGGGGCAGGCCCCGGCGGAAGTGGTCGCCGCAGCGGACGAAGTCACTCACTCAGTGCACGACGACGGCGCCGCCCACGTGCTGCGCAGCCTCCTCTAAGGCGCTGAGGGCACCGTCCGCTGCCGCGATTCCGGTGCGGGCCTGGAGCCAAGGCAGAATAGAGGCATGACCCTTACGACGTTCGCCCTCGTCCGCCATGGCCAGACCGACTGGAATGCCGAGCGCCGGCTGCAGGGATCAACCGACATCCCCCTGAACGACGTCGGACGCGGCCAGGCGCGGGACGCCGTCGGCATCCTGGCTCCGTACGAATGGGACGCCATCGTCTCCTCCCCGCTCAGCCGCGCTGCCGAGACCGCGGACCTGATCGCCGAAGGGCTCGGGCTCACCGTGGCCCGGCGCGTCCCGGAACTCACCGAACGCAGCTTCGGCCCGGCCGAAGGGATGCAGGCCGGCCCCGAGCTGGAGGCGCTGCGCGTGCCCGGCGGGTTCAAGGGCGCCGAAAGTGAAGACGAAGCCGCCGACCGCGGCCTCGCAGCGCTGGAAGCCCTGGCCGGGGAGTTCCGCGGCCAGCGGCTCCTGGTGGTCACGCATGGCACGCTGCTGCGCGTCAGCCTCAGCCGCGCCATCGGCCAGACGCTGGCGAGCGTGGACAATGCGGCCCTCAACCTGGCGCACCACCACGCGATCGATGGCTGGAAGCTGGAGTACTTCAACGGTGAGCCGGTCCTGGCCGCCACCGGGAGCTAAAGCCCGGAAAAGCCCTGCGGCAATTGACGACGGCGGGACCCGGCTCAGGCGGTCAGCCCACCAGCGCTCAGCGCACCTCAAGGATCAGCGCCAGCAGTCTCGCGGCAGCGGGCCGGGCGGCGTGTTCCTCATTCCACTGTGCCCGGGCCACCGCTTTGCTGACGGCCTGGGTGGTGATGCCCAGCTCCTGCGCCACCGCTTTCTGCTGGCCGCGGACCCCGGGGGTCAGCAGGTCCAGCACGCGCCATTCCGCGCCTGACCGGTCGCGCACGATATGGCCCAGCAGCCGCAGGATTGCTTCGGCGTCGTGGGCAACGTCGACCAGTGGCCCCTCCACCGCAACCGGCACCCGCTCCTTGCTGGTGCGGAGCCGGTCCACGGCCCGGCGCGCATAGACCAGGCCGTGCCCGGACGCGTCCTTGACCTGGTTGGGCAGCGGCTCGTTCACGGGCCCCGCTCCGATACCCACGTACCAGTGCCCGCTTCGCAGCGCGATCAGCGCGGCGTCCACGGCCTGGTGCGGGCAGTCGACGATCCCCTGGACTTCGTCCTCGACCGACCTGTCAAAATCCAGGCGCGCGGGAATGTGCCGCAGCGCCTTGAGCAGCTGCGGCACCTGGTCGCCGTCGCGGCGGCTGTCCGTCTGGTTGATGGTCAGGGTGAACATTCTGGGTCCACACTACCCGGAAGTAGGAATTGCGAAACGGCCGGTTTCGCCTTGGGCGGCCCGCCGGTCCCCACCCCGGCAAACGGCTGGGAGTCCGCATCGCATGGACGCGGACCCCCAGCCACAGACCGGCAGGCCAACAGGCCCGGGTCAGTTTCCCTGTTCCGCAGCGGCGCCCGCTGCCGGGAAACGGTCCCAGGCGCGGTGGGCGGCGATGAGCCCCGAAAGTTCGGTGGTTACCGAGGCAGCATCGTTCCCGCCAATTACCCCTGCGGCCCCCTGCGGGATGCCGGCCGCTTCCAGGACGGCCGAGCCGGAGCCCCAGGCGGCGATGGCCTTGGCATGGCGGTAGGCCTCGGACAGCATGAGAGCCACCCGCGGATCCAGTCCGTCAGCCGGCTCCCCGGCCTTGGCGTCGCGCCCCGCGGACGCATCGGGCGCGGGCTGCTTGCCCCCGGCCACGATGAGGGCGTCAAACTCTGTGGACCGTGCCGTGAGGAAGGTCCGCTGCACCGTCACCGACGACCCGTCGGAGGAAAGCACGCCCCCGTTGGGTGCGATGACCAGCGGGACCATGCCCTCGCCGTCGAGCGCCTTCCGGGCCGCCTCCACCTGGGACAGGTCGCTGGAGGGATCGGCGATGATGCCCACAATGCGCCCGGCAACAGGCCACGTTCCACCCACCTGGGACACGGAAGGGCTGGGATCCCGGTCCGGGACCTGCTCCGTGGCCTCCGGCGCGGGCATGCCCAGGCCGGCGGCCACCGCGGTGCAGAGCCCGGAGTCGATATTGGCCAGGGCCTGCAGCTGGCGTTCGCGGACGGCGCTTTCGTAGCACTTGCCGAGCTCGAACGTGTAGGCCTGGATCACATGGTCCTGCTCCACGGCGCTCAGGCTGCGGAAGAACAGCCGGGCCTGGCTGTAGTGGTCATCGAAGGAGGCCGGGTTGCGCCGCTCCTTGATGGATTCCGCCACCGCTTCCGGTACGTCCACGAACGCGCCCATGTCCTGCCCGGCCAGGAACGGGCAGCCGCCATCCAGCGAATTGGGCCGGTAGGGGGCAACCCCGGAGTGGACCGCCGTTTGGTGCATGCCGTCGCGGAGCATGTCGTTGACCGGGGCCTGCGGCCGGTTGATGGGGATCTGCGCGAAGTTGGGGCCGCCCAGGCGTGAAATCTGGGTGTCCAGGTAGGAGAACAGGCGCACCTGCAGCAGGGGATCGTTGGTGACGTCGATGCCCGGAACCAGGTGCCCCGGGTGGAAGGCCACCTGCTCGGTTTCCGCGAAGTAGTTGGTGGGGTTCGCGTTAAGGGTCATGAGCCCGATGGGCTGCACCGGCGCCAGTTCCTCGGGGACGAATTTGGTGGGATCCAGCAGGTCGATTCCCTGGAACATCTGGTCTTCCGTGTCCGGGAAGGTCTGGATTCCCAGTTCCCACTCCGGGTAGGCGCCGGCCTCGATGGCATCAGCCAGATCGCGCCGGTGGAAGTCCGGGTCCATGCCGTTGATGATCTGGGCTTCTTCCCAGACCAGCGAGTGCACGCCCTGCTTGGGCTTCCAGTGGAACTTCACCAGGGTGGTGTCGCCGGCGGCGTTGACGAGCCGGAAGGTGTGGACGCCGAAGCCCTCCATGGTCCGGTATGACCGGGGGATGCCGCGGTCCGACATGTTCCACAGGGTGTGGGCCTGCGCCTCGGTGTGGAGCGATACGAAGTCCCAGAACGTGTCGTGCGCGCTCTGGGCCTGCGGAATCTCGCGGTCCGGGTGGGGCTTGGCCGCGTGCACCACATCCGGGAACTTCATGCCGTCCTGGATGAAGAAGACGGGAATGTTGTTCCCTACGAGGTCGTAGGTGCCCTCATCGGTGTAGAACTTCGTGGAGAACCCCCGGGTGTCCCGCACGGCGTCGGCTGACCCACGGGAGCCAAGCACCGTGGAAAACCGAACAAACACGGGCGTTTCGACGTCCGCGGCAAGGAAACCGGCGCGCGTTACCTTCGACGCCGTGCCGTAGGACCGGAACACCCCGTGCGCGCCCGCGCCGCGTGCGTGGACAACGCGCTCCGGGATCCGTTCGTGGTCAAAGTGGGTGATCTTCTCGCGCAGGTGGTGGTCCTGCAGCAGGATGGGGCCGCGGGCGCCGGCCTTCAGGGAATGGTCCGTATCCTGCAGCCGCAGGCCCTGGGCCGTGGTCAGGTACTGGCCGGACTGGGCGCGGGCGGTGGCCGGCGCGCCGGTAGGGCTGCCCGTGGGGGACACGGCCTCGGGGCCGCGCTGGTCCGGTTTGGGCGGCAACGGCTCCCGCGGGCTGGTGGGCTCCTCGAACGCCGGCGGCTCGCTGGACGGAGCCCCGGGAATTACAACGTCGTCTTCGGCTGGCATGTCTTGATCTCCCCACGTTTTGATGTTCCCAGCCTCCGCCTCAGCGAAAGCTAAGCTTGCTTAGTACCCTACAGGTGCCGAAGGCGGTAAAGGGAAGGTCCGACGGCGGGGGTTGCCTCCCTGCCCCTCCATCTGTTGCGATGGGGAAACGGCCGCCTGCAGCGGCACACCCGAGGTGAGGATGGTTATGGCCGGCAGCACTGGGCGCGATGGAATGCAGGACACAATGCAGCAGGACGACGTGTGGCAGGAAGGCATCGGGCAGGGGGAACTGGAACTCGTCGACCGCTGGTGGCGCGCCGCCAACTATCTCTCGGTGGGCCAGATCTACCTGCGGTCCAACCCGCTGCTGCGCGAGCCACTGCAGGCTGAGGACACCAAGTCCCGCCTGCTGGGCCACTGGGGCACCACGCCCGGGCTCAACTTCGTGTACGCCCACCTGAACCGCGTCATCCGCCGCGACTCACTGGAGATGCTCTTCGTGGCAGGTCCCGGCCATGGCGGCCCCGCCGTCGTCGCCAATGCCTGGCTGGAGGGAACCTACTCCGAAATCTATGCCCACGTGGGCAATGACGAGGCCGGCCTGGCGGAACTGTTCCGGCAGTTCTCCTACCCGGGCGGCATCCCCAGCCACGCCGCACCGGAAAGCCCGGGCTCCATCAGCGAGGGCGGCGAACTGGGATACTGCCTGGCCCACGCCTACGGATCGGTCTTCGACAACCCGCAGCTGGTGACCGCCGTCGTGATCGGTGACGGCGAGGCGGAGACCGGACCGCTGGCCGCCAGCTGGCACTCCCACAACTTCCTGGACCCGGCCACTGACGGTGCCGTGCTGCCCATCCTGCACCTGAACGGCTACAAGATCGCCAACCCCACGGTCCTGGCCCGGATGCCGCAGGACCAGCTGGAGCAGCTGCTGCGCGGCTACGGCCATGAGCCGTATTTCGTGACGGTGGCGGATCCGGACAACACGGAGCAGGCGCACCGGGATTTCGCGGCCGTGCTGGACCGCTGCCTGGCCGATATCAAGGCCATCCAGGACGCCCACCGGCAGGATCCGGATGCAGAAGAGGCGGGGGAGGGCGGCCACCGCTGGCCCATGATCGTCCTGCGCTCGCCCAAGGGCTGGACCGGGCCGGGCACCGTGGACGGGCTGCAGGTGGAAGGCACGTGGCGGGCGCACCAGGTGCCGCTGTCCGAGGTCCGCACCAACGGGGAGCACCTGAAGCAGTTGGAGGAGTGGCTGCAGTCATACCGCCCGGACGAACAGTTCGACGGCGACGGCAGGCTCCGGCCCGACGTCGCACGGGGTGCGCCCGCCGGTGACTTCCGCATGAGTGCCACACCGCACGCCAACGGCGGACTGCTCCGACGCGCGCTGAAACTGCCCGCGTACCAGGACCACGCCGTGGAGGTGCCCAACCCGGGAACCGACCGGGTCAGCCCGATGATCACCCTCGGCTCCTGGATGCGGGACGTCATCGCACAGAACATGGACAACTTCCGGCTGTTCGGCCCGGACGAGACGGCGTCCAACAGGCTGCAGAACGTCTACGAGGTCACCGACAAGGTGTGGCAGTACCGGATTGACGACGTCGACGAGCACCTGGCACGGTCCGGACGGGTGATGGAGGTACTGAGCGAGCACCTGTGCCAGGGCTGGCTGGAAGGCTACCTCCTCACCGGCCGCCACGGCGTGTTTAACTGCTACGAAGCTTTCGTCCACATCGTCGATTCGATGTTCAACCAGCACGCAAAGTGGCTGAAGGTATCCCGCAAACTTCACTGGCGCCAGCCGGTCCCCTCGCTGAACTACCTGCTGTCCTCCCACGTGTGGCAGCAGGACCACAACGGTTTCTCGCACCAGGACCCGGGCTTCATCGACCACGCGGTCAACAAAAGGGCCGAGGTCATCCGGGTGTACCTGCCGCCGGACGCCAACACCCTGCTGTCCGTCATGGAGCACTGCCTGGCGTCGACGGACTACGTGAACATCGTGGTCAGCGGCAAGCAGCCCTCGCCCACCTGGCTGGGCCCGGCCGATGCCGCCAACCACTGCCACCGCGGCCTGGGCATCTGGACGTTCGCCGGCTCCGAGGTGCCCGGCGAGGAGCCCGACGTCGTACTGGCCTGCGCGGGCGACGTCCCCACCGTGGAGACCGTTGCCGCCGCGGAACTGCTCCGCAACGGCGCCCCCGGCCTCAAGGTGCGGGTGGTCAACGTAGTGGACCTGATGCGGCTGCAGGACGAAAGCGAGCACCCGCACGGCCTCCCCGCCCATGACTTCGACGGCATCTTCACCGCTGACAAACCCGTCATCTTCGCGTACCACGGCTACCCGGCGCTGATCCACCGGCTGGCGTACCGGCGCACCAACCAGCAGGGGCTTCACGTGCACGGCTACAAGGAAGAGGGGACCACCACCACCCCGTTCGATATGGCCATGCTCAACGGCATCGACCGCTTCACCCTGGCCATCGACGCGATCGATCGCGTACCGGGCCTTGCCGAGAAGCACTCACTCCTGCGCCAGGACCTGCAGGACCGGCGCAACCGGGCGCGCGAACACACCCGCACGCACGGCGAGGACCCGGAAGAAATCCGGAACTGGAAACTGGGCGGCTGACGCCCTAAAGCGGGAGGTCGTCCAGCGTGCAGGAGGGCAGGTGGATCCAGCCTTCGCTGCGGGCCGCCCGGGCATGCGCATCGTCAGGGGCGAGGGTACGACGGCGGGCCACGGCCCGGGCGGTCAGCGAGGCGATGACGGCATCGAACAGGTCGTCCGAAGCGGTTAGCCTGTCCCGGTGCCCGGCCAGGTCCAGCCAGGGCGCCTGCTCCTCGAGGGCCGCCAGGAGGAGGCCCAGGCGTTCGGCTTCGGGGATGCCGCGGCCTTTGTAGCCGCGCCCGTTGAGGCCCCAGATCTTCAGCGACGCCGCCGGGTACACCTCGGCAAAGCGCCCCGAGCCGTCCCGGAGCTGCGGGCCGTGCAGTGCCGCGATCTTCGCCTGGATCACCGCGCAGCGCATGGCAGGGTGGGCCAGCCGGTCGGCGGAAACGCTCAGGGGGATCAGGCCGGTCCGGGCGGTGCAGAACCGGTCGGTGTCCCGGTAGGCGAGGAGCCGCCGGCCCGCGATGCCGTCATGTTCCAGGACGGGTGCTGCGTTGAAGGCCAGGTGGCCGGTGAGGAACGGAATCAGCGCGTCAGGCCAGCCCACGGGGCAGTCGACGCCGGTCATGCCGCAGGTGCCGAACAGGTCCACGATCTCCTGGTCGTCAACGTCCAGGGCCAGGTGGGCCAGCCGGGCCTGGTCATCGCTCCACTCGATGACCGCCACGGCAGTCTTCTTGGCCGCCGCCGCCAGATCCACGCCAAGGGTCCTCATGGGCTGCTCATCAACACTGCGGTCAAACGGCATTGCGTCAGACCGCGCGGTAGCGCAGGACGCCGGGGATGCTCCCGGATCCGCCAAGGTCAGTGCCCCGCGCGAAGCCGGCCCACAGGGCGCGCATCCTGCGGCCCGCGGCGTCCACGTCCGCCCAGTCCGCGCCGGCAATGAGCCCAACGCCGTCCCAGGTCTTCCGGTTGCCGAGCAGGAGGGGCAGGTCCACGGTGTGGGCGGCGCCGAAGATGTTGCCGGGCGCGTGCCAGTCCAGGATGTAGCGGTGCGCCCGCCCGCCCGCCTTGGCATGCCGGCGCGCGAACCTGCGGGTTGCCCGGCCGTACACGGTTTCGGTGACCGCCCAGTCGATGGCGCGGACGGCGGCGCGGCCCACCACCGGAACCGCGGCCAGGCGCATCAGGCGGGGGCTGCGGGGGAGGAACAGGCGGGCCTCCTCGGAGGTATGGCCGATCAGCACCTCGATCGACGGCGCTGTCCGGCTCCAGGCAGCCTCGATCCCGGACTCCTCCGGAAGCGGATCATGGCCGTACTGGGTACCAAACGGCATGGCCGCCAGCATGCCGAACTTCCGGGCCACCTGCGTGACCTGGGCTTCGAGAGCCACCACGTCCATGGCGGGCGTCTGCTCGGAGACCCCGTCCGCAGCAATGCCCATGGCATGGTTCATTTTCGCCCGGCCGCGGGTAATGCCCAGCGGGGCGCTTTGGATGATGGCGCGCTGGAAAAGGGATGGTGCCTCGGGCGTGGCCATCAGGTGGGCGATCGCGTCGCCCCCGGCGGACTGGCCGAAGGCGGTGACCCTGCCGGGATCGCCCCCGAACGCGGCAATGTTCCGCTGCACCCACCGGAAAGCCTCGAGCTGGTCCAGGAGTCCCAGGTTGCCGGGCCGGCCTGCCGGTGTGGCGAGGAACCCGAACAGCCCGAGCCGGTACGTCACGGAGACCACGATCACCCGGTTTTCGGCCACCAGCCGTGCGGGGTCGAAGATGGCCAGGTCCCCGGAGCCGGTGGTGTAGGAGCCGCCGTGGATCCAGACCATGACGGGCAGCTTCTCGTCCGGCTTCAGGTCGCCGGGCAGTGTGATGGAAAGGTTCTGGCAGTCCTCGCTGCCCGGCAGCTCGCCGTATTTGGTGCCCAGGACGTCGTCCAGGAACGGCACCGGAGCCTGGGGGCAGGCGGGTGCGGGAGAGGTGGCGGCATATTCGGCGGTCCAGTCCGGAACCGGGGCCGGCACCTGGAACCGGTGGGCGGTGGCGTAGGGAATGCCGGTGGCACGAATGACGCCGCCGTCGCGCCGGCCGCTGACGGGCCCGCACGGGGGATGGAACAGAAGCTGGGACGTCACGGCTGGCTCGGAACTCACAGCCCCACCATGCCATAACTTCCTGAAACAACGACGGCGGGTGCCCGGCTTCGAAAAGCCGGGCACCCGCCGGCGGACCCTAAAGCAGTTGTTGGGGCAAGCCCAACCTGGAAATCAGTGTCCGGTGGGCACGTAGCGCTTGATGGAAGCTTCCAGCTCGGCTTCGGCGGCGGCGCGGTCGCCCCAGCCCTCGGCCTTGACCCACTTGCCCGGCTCCAGGTCCTTGTAGCGGGTGAAGAAGTGCTCGATTTCCTTGATCAGGTACTCGTTGACGTCGCTGACTTCCTGGATGTGGTCAAAGCGGGCGTCCACCGGCACGCACAGGATCTTGGCGTCTCCGCCGCCGTCGTCGGTCATGTTGAAGACACCGATGGGGCGGGACTCGACGATGACGCCGGGGTGCAGGTCGAAGTCCTGCAGGAGCACCAGAGCGTCCAGCGGGTCGCCGTCCTCGCCGAGGGTGTTCTCGAAGTACCCGTAGTGCGTGGGGTACTGCATGGAGGTGAAGAGGACGCGGTCCAGGCGGACGCGGCCGGTCTCGTGGTCAACTTCGTACTTGACGCGTGATCCCTTGGGGATCTCGATGGTCACGTCGTGCTTCATGGGAATGCTCCTCGGCAATTGCAGGGGGTGCGCGGCACACTTGACGGGCCCACAAAAAAGCGTGTCGGTGCCGCCGACTACAATTGAGGATATAGCGAGAGGCCCTGGAATCAGGAACTTGTGGGGAAATTTCAGGACTTGAGGACCGGCACCAGCATGACCAAACCAACCGGCGGGGAACCGTTGCGCGCCCGGCGTTCCCGGCGTTCCGGCGGCATCACCCAGGAGGCAGGGAAGTCCTGGCACCTGGTCCTGGCCACCCTGGTCCTGCTCGCGCTGGCCATCCCGGCGGCCCTGCTCGTGGCTCCCGGATTCCGCGGACCGGAGGCCCCGGCGCCGGCCCCCGCTGCGCCCGCCTGGCAACAGGCCCCCGCCACACTTTCCGCCCCGCAGGTGCTGGCACCCCTTCAGCCTGCCGCCCCCGTACCCGCGCCGTCAGCCGTGGCGGCGCAGGTGGAACCGTTATTGACAGCCGACGGCGGCGGTACTTTCACGGGCATGGTCCAGGACGCGCTCACGGGCCAGGTCCTCTTTGACCGGGGTGGCGCCGAAGGCCGGGTGCCGGCGTCGAACCTCAAGCTGCTGACCGCCGTGGCCGCGCTGCGCACCCTGGGGCCGGAGCACCGTTTCACCACGAACGTGGTGCAGGGCCCTGCTCCCGGGCAGGTGGTCCTGGTGGGCGGCGGCGACGTCCTCCTGGGCGCGGGGGAGTCGCGGCCCGGACAGGCCATGGGCCATGCCGGCCTGGCCACGCTCGCAGCCCTCACCGTGCAGGCCCTGCAGGCCGCCGGTACCACCGGTGACATCAAGGTCCTGCTGGACGACTCCCTCTTCACCGGCCCTGCACTGAATCCCAACTGGCAGTCCGGCGACGTGGAAGCCGGCGAAATCGCTCCGCTGTACCCGCTGGCGCTCAACTCCGCACGCTTTGATCCCGCCGTAACCACCGGTCCCCGCCCCCAGGACGCGGCCATGGCTGCGGCGGAAGCGTTCGCGGCCCAGCTCCGTGCGGCAGGCGCCGGGGCGGGACTGACGGTGGCGGCCGGCGTCGACCGTTCACCCGGCGCGGCCAAGGCCGGCGCTGCAGCCCTGGCCGGTGTTGACTCGGCCACCGTGGCGGAGCAGGTGGACCTGATGCTGCAGGTCTCGGACAACTACCTTGCCGAAACCATGGGCCGGATGGCCGCGTTGGGCACGGGACGGCCCGGAAGCAATGACGGCGCCATTGCCGCGGTCGCCGCCGAGCTTGCGGCCGCCGGGATCACAGTGGACGCCGTGAAGCTGGTGGATGTGTGCGGCCTGGCCATGGGCAACCAGGTCACGGCCCGCCAGTTCACGGACGTGGTGCGGGTCATGACCACGGGAACGGATGCCAGGCTTCGCGCCGCACTGGACGGATTCCCGGTTGGCGGATTGTCGGGCACGTTGGACACCCGTTACGGGGATGCCACCACCTCGGGCGGCGCCGGGCTGGTCCGCGCAAAGACCGGGACCCTGAATACCGTGCTGGCGCTGAGCGGCTATGTGGTTGACGCCGACGGCCGGCTCCTGGTGTTCTCCTTCATCGGCAACGGCCTGACGCCCGGAGCCGCCGGCAACAAGGTGGCGCTGGACCGGGCAGCTACCGCGCTGGCGGGCTGCGGCTGCCGCTAGCGCGGGCTTGCGGTAGTCCCCAGCAGCGCGGCCATCACGACGGCAGCCAGCACCGACTTCCAGCCCGTGCGCGGGCCGATGGTCAGGGGAGCGATGGGACGGTAGGGGATCATGGTTCCTCCTTCGATGGTTATGGCCGTGGACCGCATGGGCGGCCCTGCCCCGCATAAACGGTGCGGGGCAGCAACGGTTGTGCGGGGGCGGGCCGCTCCTGGACAGGCAGGCTGCCCTGCGGTTTCCAGCCTGCCCGGCGGGTCTGGGACAGCGCTTTCGCCTCCCTGTGCAGGGGCTGTGGAAGTTTCGCCGGTCAGCGAACTTAAGGACGATCCCTGGCCTGCTGTGTTCTGATGGGAACCATGGAGTCCACTGCGCGCGAGTCCGCACCGACGTTGTCCCCGGAAGCCCAGTCCAACCAGGCAGCCCAGTCCAACCAGGCGCAGGCCCTGATCAACTGGGACCTCGCTGCCTCTGCCGCGGCGAGGCTGGCTCCGGCCGGACCCGTGCTCGACGGAAAAGCCATTGGGGAGGCGGTGGACAGCCTGCGCCGGCTGGCGGACGCATCCGTGCCGCACGTCCACGAGATCACCGGGCTGGAAGCGGCGCGAGACCTTCGCGATTCCTCCGTGCTGGTGGTGGACCGGGCGTCCTGGGCCAAGGCCAACACCCAAAGCTTCGCGGTGATGCTCAAGCCCGCCATGCAGAAGATGCTGGACACCCGGCGCGGAAACCTCAGCCCCGCGGCCGCCCAGGTCAGCGGCGCCATTACCGGCAGCCAGTTGGGCGCCGTCCTGGCCTTCCTGTCCAGCAAGGTCCTGGGCCAGTACGATCCCTTTGCGGCGCTGGCGGAGAACTCCACGGCCCCTGCTGCCGGCCGGCTCCTGCTGGTGGCACCGAACATCGTCTCGGTTGAGCGCGAACTGAACGTCGCCCCGGAGGACTTCCGGCTCTGGGTGTGCCTGCACGAGCAGACGCACCGGGTGCAGTTCGCGGCGGCACCATGGCTGCGCCACCACATGCTGGAGCAAATCGACGAACTCAGCGGGCACCTGCTGGGCAACGTCGATTCCCTGATGGAGCGTGCCTCAGCTGCCGCGCGTTCACTGAAGGACCGCTCTGCCAGCGGAGACACGCCGGGCCGCGGCGCCATCCTGGACCTGCTGCAGGATCCGGAGGAAAAGGCCGCCATCTCGCACCTCACCGCCGTGATGAGCCTGCTCGAAGGGCACGCCAACGTGGTGATGGACGCCGTCGACGCCAGCATTGTCCCGTCCGTGAAGACCATCCGGCAGCGGTTCAACGACCGCGGCAAGGACCGGGGCGTCATCGAGAAGTTCATCCGCAGCCTCCTGGGCCTGGACGCCAAAATGCGCCAGTACTCCGACGGTGCCCGCTTTGTCCGCGCCGTTGTGGACGTGGCCGGCATGGAGGGCTTCAACAAGGTATGGGACTCGGTGGACCACCTTCCCACCGAGCCCGAGATCCACGACGCCAAGCTGTGGCTCGACCGGATGGGCCTCTAGTTGCCTTCAGAGGTACCGGTGGGCGCCCCGGCGGCTGAAGGACAGGGCGCGCGGAGCGGCCGACGCCGGCCGGGCAGGTTGGCGCCCGTCGTCGGCACTGCGCGCAAACTGCTGCAAAACGCCCTGGCCGGGGCCGGCTATCCCCGCCACGTCCTCGTAGCTTGCAGCGGCGGCCCGGACTCCCTGGCGCTCGCCGCCGTCGCCGCGTACTTTGCCCGCCGCGGCCACGTGGACGGCCGCCCGCTGACCGTCGGCGCCGTGGTGGTGGACCACCAGCTGCAGGAGGGGTCGGCCGATATTGCCGCCCGCACCGTGGAAGCACTGCAGGACCTGGGACTGCACCCGGTGGAAATCCGGACCGTTACGGTGGCCGGTGCCGGCATGGGCCCCGAAGCCGCCGCCCGTGAAGCCCGGCATGCCGCGCTTGAGGCCGCAGCCGCAGATCACGGCGCGGAGGCAATCCTGCTGGGGCACACCCTGGACGACCAGGCCGAACAAGTACTGCTGGGCCTGGCCCGCGGCTCCGGCACGCGGTCCCTCGCAGGGATGCGTCCGGCCCGTCCTGGAACCGGAAATGCCGTCCTCCTGCGCCCCTTCCTGGAACTCCGCCGGGTGGACACCGAGGAAATCTGTGCCGTGGAAGAGCTGGATCCCTGGCACGATCCCACCAACTCCGATCCCGCCTTCGCCCGGTCACGGACCCGGGTGGAAGTCCTCCCGCACCTTGAGGAAAAACTTGGTCCCGGCGTCGCCGAATCCCTGGCCCGGACAGCCGCCATCCTGCAGCTGGACGCCGACTACCTGGAGGATGTGGCGGAAAGCACCTACGCCTCCCTGGTGGAACTGGACGGCAGCGGACTGAGCCTGCCGGAGGAGGCGCTGCGGGCGCTTGCACCGGCCATCAGGTTCCGTGTCATCGCCAAGGCAGCGGCCGACGCCGGCGGGCAGCAGCCCAGCTACCGGCGCCTTTTGGCGGCAGAAGCGCTGCTCCGGCGGCATGGCTCGGCCGGACCGGTTGAGCTTCCCGGCGGTGTGAGTGTGTACCGGTTGTCACTCGCGCAGCTGGAGGAATCGAAGGACGCGGCGGCTGCAGGGGCCCCGGGCGGCGCCGGTTCCGTTCCCCGCGAACCCGCGCGCTGTGGGAAGCTAGTATTCCGGCCTCAAAAACCGCCCGCAAAATAGTCGCACCCCGCATCTAAACAGGAGCCATTGGTGGATTCAAACGACGTCCAGGCAGATCTCAAGCACGTTCTCTACACCAAGGAACAGATCCAGCAGCGGATCACCGAACTCGCCGCGCAGATCGACAAAGACTACGAAGGACGCGAAATCCTCATCGTTGGCGTCCTCAAGGGCGCCGTCATGGTCATGGCTGACCTGGCCCGGGCACTGCACAGCCACATCTCCATGGACTGGATGGCCGTGTCCTCCTACGGCTCGGGTACTCAGTCCTCCGGCGTGGTGCGGATCCTCAAGGACCTGGACACCGACCTGATGGGTAAGGACGTGCTGATCGTCGAGGACATCATCGACTCCGGCCTGACCCTGTCCTGGCTCAAGACCAACCTGGAATCCCGTGGCACCGCGTCCGTGGAAATCTGCACCGCGTTCCGCAAGCCCACCGCAGCCAAGGTGGAAATCGACGTCAAGTACGTGGGCTACGACATCCCCAACGAATTCGTGGTGGGCTACGGCCTGGACTACGCGGAAAAGTACCGCAACCTGGACTTCGTGGGCACCCTGGCGCCGCACGTCTACGAGTAACCCCTTCCCTCGGCATGGCGGTTCACGGCAATGGTGCCGCCGCCCGGGACTGCCGGGACTGCCGTGACATCCCATCCCGCAGTGGCCTTGCTGAGGTGCGGGAAGCGTGAGTAGCGGCAGCGTGGGCATCCGGGACGTGGCGCGGGAAGCCGGCGTCTCGGTCACCACGGTCTCGCACGTCCTCAACGACGTGCCTTTCGCCCGGGTCAGCCCGGAAACCCGCGAGAAAGTGCGGACGACGGCGGCCCGGCTGGGGTACGGCCCCAACCGCCTGGCGCGCGCCCTCCGCAGCCGCAGGTCCGGTGTGCTGGGCCTGGCCATTGAGGATGTGGCCACCACTCCGCACGCCGGCCGCATCATCCTGGGCGCGGAGCAGGCGGCACGTGCCCGCGGCTACGCCCTGATGGTCGTCAACATCCCGGGGCAGGCGCAAGCGGAAGCCGGCACGCAGCCCGGCTTGAAGTCCTGCCGGGAACCCAGCCAGCGTGCAACCGACCCCATACAAGCTGGCGTGGAGTCTCTCCTGGCACGGCAGGTGGACGGAATCCTCTACGCGGCCGGCCACCGGCGCGTCCTGCAGCATTCCGCCACCCCGGGCAAGGTCCCCGCGGTCCTGCTGGATGAAGTCGCCGCGGACCGGAGCCTTCCCGCCGTCGTGGCCGACGAATACGGTGGGGCTGCAGCCGCGGTGGAAGCACTGCTCGCTGCCGGCCACACCCGGATCGGACTGCTCACCACCGCTGAAGAGAACCACTCCACCCGCCAGCGCATCCGGGGCTTCCGGGACGCACTTCAGCGTGCGGGACTGGACGGTGCCTCCGCCACTGGCGAGGCGGCGTCGCCCGATGCATCCGGCGGGTACGCGGCTGCCCGCAGAATCCTGGCAGCCGCCAACCCGCCGTCGGCCCTCTTTTGCTGCAGTGACTCCCTGGCCATGGGCGCCTACCGCGCCGCCGCGGAACTGGGCCTGTCCATCCCCGGCAACCTGTCCGTCGTCGGGTTCGGCGATGAGGAACTGCTGGCCGCCAACCTCCATCCGGGGCTGACGACGGTCGCCGTGCCGCACTCCGAAATGGGGGCCTGGGCCGTCAACCGGCTGATCAATGAACTCGAAAGCGCCGCAGCGGAGGCCGGCCCCACCCCACCCACAGGCGGACCGGACCCAGTGCGGCTCGGGTGCCGGCTGGTCACGCGTGGGTCCGTGGGGCTGCCGGATACCGGGAAGCGGCAGCCCTGACGCGGTATTCTGCGGACTGCCGCACCATCTACGCCCACAGGGAACTTTTGCTTTTCGCTATGCGTGATTTACTCCGGACGGTGTATAGCTAGAAGCTGACGCAGCACCATCACGCGCGCAGACTACTCGCCGTGAAGCACTACCGGAAGGGACGGGGCCAGCCCCGAACAGATGAAAGCTAAGAACTTCTTCAAAGGCCCGGGCATCTGGATCGTCGTTGTGGTCGGTCTGCTCCTTGTGGCTTTTGCAACGCTCGCCCCCGGCGGTGCGGCCCGGATCGACACGGACAAGGGCCTGGAACTGCTCTCCAGCAACAAGGTGGAGCAGGCCAAGATCTTCGACGGCGAGAACCGCGTTGACCTCACGCTGAAGGACAACCTGCAGGTGGACGGGCAGGACAAAGGCAAGAGCGTCCAGTTCTTCTTCGTGGATGCCCGCGCACAGGACGTGGTGAAGGCAGTCACCGACGCCAAGCCGGCCCAGGGGTTCACCGACCAGCCGATTGAAAGCAACTGGTTCTCCGGCCTGCTTTCCCTCCTGATCCCCGTGATCCTGCTGGGCGCACTCTTCTGGTTCCTGATGACCCGCATGCAGGGCGGCGGCTCCAAGATCATGCAGTTCGGCAAGTCCAAGGCCAAGATGGTCAGCAAGGACATGCCGCAGGTCACCTTCGCTGACGTTGCAGGTGCCGATGAGGCCGTGGAGGAACTCCAGGAGATCAAGGAATTCCTGCAGGAACCAGCCAAGTTCCAGGCCGTCGGCGCCAAGATCCCCAAGGGCGTGCTGCTCTACGGCCCGCCAGGTACCGGTAAGACCCTGCTGGCCCGCGCGGTTGCCGGTGAGGCCGGCGTACCCTTCTTCTCCATTTCCGGCTCTGACTTCGTGGAAATGTTCGTCGGCGTCGGTGCATCCCGTGTCCGCGACCTCTTCGAACAGGCCAAGGCCAACTCGCCCGCCATCATCTTCGTGGATGAGATCGACGCCGTCGGCCGGCACCGCGGCGCCGGCATCGGCGGCGGCAACGACGAACGCGAGCAGACCCTCAACCAGCTGCTGGTGGAGATGGACGGCTTCGACGTCAAGACCAACGTGATCCTCATTGCGGCCACCAACCGGCCAGACGTCCTGGACCCGGCCCTGCTGCGCCCCGGCCGCTTCGACCGCCAGGTGTCCGTGGAAGCGCCGGACCTGATCGGCCGCGACCAGATCCTGCAGGTGCACGCCAAGGGCAAGCCGATGGCTCCCGGGGTGGACCTGAAGGGTGTGGCGAAGAAGACGCCCGGGTACACCGGTGCCGACCTCGCCAACGTCCTCAACGAGGCCGCTCTGCTCACCGCGCGTTCCAACGCCAACCTGATTGACGACCGCGCCCTGGATGAGGCCATTGACCGCGTCATGGCCGGCCCGCAGAAGCGCAGCCGCGTCATGAAGGAACACGAGCGCAAGATCACCGCCTACCACGAAGGCGGCCACGCCCTGGTGGCGGCGGCCCTTCGGAACTCCGCTCCGGTCACCAAGATCACCATCCTTCCCCGCGGCCGCGCCCTTGGTTACACCATGGTGGTCCCGGAAAACGACAAGTACTCCGTGACCCGCAACGAACTCCTGGACCAGATGGCCTACGCCATGGGTGGACGCGTCGCCGAGGAGATCGTGTTCCATGATCCCTCCACCGGTGCTTCTAATGACATCGAAAAGGCCACCGGCACCGCACGCAAGATGGTCACTGAATACGGCATGAGCGAACGCGTCGGTGCAGTCCGCCTGGGCCAGGGCGGCGGTGAACCGTTCCTGGGCCGCGACGCAGGGCACGAGCGGAACTACTCTGACCAGATTGCCTATGTCGTGGACGAGGAAGTGCGCCGCCTGATCGAGCAGGCACATGACGAGGCCTACGAAATCCTCACCGAGAACCGGGATATCCTGGACTACCTCGCCTTGGAGCTGCTCGAGCGGGAGACCCTCAACCAGGCCGAGATTGCCGACATCTTCCGTGACGTCCGCAAGCGGGACTTCCGCGAGGTGTGGCTGTCCAAGGAAACCCGTCCCGTCCAGTTGACCGGACCGGTGGAGAGCCGCCAGGAACGGGCTGAACGGGAAGCGCAGGAGGAAGCGAAGAAGGCGCGCCTTGACGAGCCGCTGGACGCCCAGCCCCCGCACCCGCAGGGCGTGTCGGAGGATGCTCCGTTTCACGGAGGCACCCCCGACTCGGGGCCTGACACCCTTCGCGGCTAAGCTTTCCTTGTGACTTCCTTCGACGACGACGACGTTTCCGCCTCCGCCGCCTACCCGGCGGAGGACGGTTCCCACCACTCCAAGCGCGAAAAGGTGGACCGGCCACGGATTGAGGCGGCCGTCCGCGAGATCCTCCTTGCCATCGGCGAGGACCCGGACCGCGGCGGCCTCGTGGACACGCCGAAAAGGGTTGCGAAGGCGTACGCCGAGGTGTTCGCCGGACTGCACCATGATCCTGCGGACGTCCTGTCCACCACCTTCGACCTGGACCACGAGGAACTGGTCCTGGTCAAGGACATCCCCTTCTACTCCACGTGCGAGCACCACCTGGTGCCGTTCCACGGGGTGGCCCACGTTGGCTACATCCCCTCGCACGACGGCAAGGTGACCGGGCTGAGCAAGCTGGCCCGGCTGGTGGACATCTACGCCCGCCGCCCCCAGGTACAGGAGCGGCTGACTACCGAAATTGTCGAAGCGATGGTGCAGCACCTCAAACCCCGCGGTGCGATCGTCGTCGTCGAATGCGAGCACATGTGCATGTCCATGCGCGGCATCCGCAAGCCCGGAGCGAAGACCGTCACCAGTGCGGTCCGCGGGCAGCTTCATGACCCGGCCACCCGTGCCGAAGCCATGAGCCTCATCCTCGGAAGGTAACCACACACCATGGATTCACTCGCTGCAGCCCCTGGAACGGGGCCCGCTACGTCCCCGCTGCCCATCCTGCGCAAGCCCCGCCCGGCTGCCCGCTTTGAGGACCTCCCCACCGGCCGCACCCTGGTCATGGGCATCCTGAACGTCACCCCGGATTCATTCAGCGACGGCGGCAAGCACGCGACGGCGGACACCGCCATCGCGGCAGGCCTGCGGATGTTCTACGCGGGTGCGGACATCATCGACGTCGGGGGCGAGTCCACCCGGCCCGGCGCCGACGACGTCACCCCCGACGAAGAGCAGCGCCGCGTCCTGCCGGTGATCGAAGCGCTGGTGAAGGCCGGCGCGCTGGTCAGCATCGACACCACGCACGCCTCCACCGCAGCCGCTGCCCTGAAGGCGGGCGCGGCCATCATCAATGACGTCTCCGGGCTGACCATCGAACCGGAGATGGTGGAGCTTGTGGCGGCCTCCAAGGCACCCTATGTCCTCACGCACCGCCGGGGCGACGCCCGGACCATGAACTCGCTCGCCGAATACACGGATGTGGCCGGGGAAGTGGTGGCGGAACTGGCAGGAGTACGGGACAAGCTCTACGCAGCCGGTGTCAGCAGGGAACAGATCATCATCGATCCGGGCCTGGGGTTCGCGAAGAACGACGCCCAGAACTGGGAACTGCTGCAGAACCTGGACCAGCTGGACAGCCTGGGCCACAAGGTCCTGGTGGCTGCCTCCCGCAAGCGTTTCCTCGGCACCCTGCTCACCGTGGCCGGGAAGTCCGCCGCTCCTGACGAGCGGGACAGTGCCACGGCCGCAATCACAGCGATCAGCGCCTACCGAGGGGCCTGGGCCGTCCGCGTACACGACGTCGGTTCCAGCCTTGACGCGGTCAAGGTGGCTGCGCGCATGGCGGCACCCACAACACAAGCCGTACCCAAAACGCAATAGGGCCGGGGGACCCATGGACAGGATTACGCTGACCGGAGTGACCGCCGTCGGCCACCACGGTGTCTTCGATTTTGAACGCCGGGAGGGCCAGCCCTTTGTTGTGGACGCCGTGCTCTACCTGGACTTCACCGAAGCGGCGCAGTCCGACGACGTCCGGGACACCGCCCACTACGGTGAGGTGGCGCAGCGTATTACCGAGTGGATCACCGGGGAGCCCCTGAACCTCATTGAGGCACTCGCCGTGCGGATCGCCGACAGTCTCCTGGCCGAATTCGCGCTCCAGGCCGTGGACATCACCGTCCATAAGCCGCAGGCCCCCATCGAGGTCCCCTTCGGAGACGTGGCCGTCACGGTCCACCGCGAGCGGGTTCCCGCCGCCCCTGCGCTGTCCGGTGCGCAGGCATGAACGGGATCTACACCAAGGCCGTGCTGGCCCTGGGCAGCAACCTTGGTGAACGGAACGAGACCCTGACCGAGGCTGTGGCGGACCTGGTGGATCCGCCCGAAGTACGGCTGCTTGCCGTCTCGCCCATAGTCCAGACCAAAGCCGTGGGCGGCCCTGCCGGCCAGCCGGACTTCCTGAACATGGTCATCACGGTGGAAACCAGCCTCACCCCTGCCGAACTGCTGGAACATTGCCAGGCCGTGGAAAACAAGCACCTCCGCGTCCGTGAGGTCCGCTGGGGGCCGCGGACGCTCGACGTCGACATCATCACCTACGGCGAGCTCCGCAGTGACGACCCCGCCCTGACCATCCCCCACCCCCGGGCGGCCTCACGCGCTTTCGTCCTCTACCCGTGGTCGCTCATCGAACCCGCCGCCACGCTGAACGGCGAACGGATCAGCACCCTGGCAGTCCAGGCGGACGATTTCAAGGATCTTGCCCCGTTCGACGGGTTCGGGGAATTTGACGGGATGCCGACGGCGGGAGCGGTGGAGGAGAGATGAAGCCCATCAACCCGCTGCGCCTGCTGCTGATCTGCGTCATCCTTGCCATCGCGGGCTGGTCGGCCACGGTTGTCACCAGCCGGTACAGCATGGCCACGCCTGTCCTGCCTGCCACCGCGCTGGCCACGATGGGCGTCATCGTCATCATCACCCTGATCCTGGGTATCCGGATCCTGAGGTGGCGGAACAGCCACCAGCCCAACAGCAAGGCGAAGAAGACGCAGCTGGATCCCCTCCTGGCCGCCCGGACCCTGATCCTGGCGCAGGCGTGCGCCTACGCCGGAACGGTGCTCCTGGGATGGCATGTGGGAATCTTCCTGGACCAGCTGCGCATCTGGAGCCTGCGCAGCGACCAAGGCATCACCTGGCTTGCCCTGGCCATGGCGGGCGGCGGCCTGGTGATGATCGTGGTGGGGCTCGTCGTGGAGCGGTTCTGCAGGATCCCGCCGGAAGACGGCGACACCAACAGCGTTGACGGGAAGAAGGGCCGGCCTGCCCGCGGGGAAGCCGCAGGGGAAGGCGAGTATGCGTACCGAGGCGATTGACCCGCCGGGGATCGACTGGCAGCGGGTGTCACCGAAATACGTCATCGTCCGCCTGGTGGAATGGGCCCTGGCCAACATCGCCGCCATACTGGTCCTGTCCGCGCCGCTGGTGTTCGTCCTCCTGGGATGGTGGCGGTGGCCGCCGCTGTGGCTGGCCATCACCGTTCCGGCCGCCACCCTGCTGCTTGCCTTATGGCGGCTGGTCCTCATCCCGCGGCAGGTCCGGGCCATCGGCTACGCGGAGCGCGACGAGGACCTCCTGGTCAGGAGCGGCATCTTCTTCCAGCGCACCATGGCCGTCCCGTACGGACGCATGCAGTATGTGGACATCGCCGTGGGACCTGTGGAGCGGGGCATGGGCTTGTGTACCGTCAAGCTCCACACAGCGTCCCCCGGCACCAATGCGCGCATCCCCGGCCTCCCGGCGGCTGAAGGCGCCCGGCTCCGTGAACAGCTGGCCGCCCGCGGCGAAGCCAGGCTGGCAGGACTGTGACCACTGACGGCCAGCTGCCCGGTCCGGCGCTGCCGCCTGCCGGCACCGGCCCGGAAGACACGGGAACGCCCGACGGCGAATGGCTGCGTGTGCATCCCGCCTCACCTTTTGTCCGTGGCTGGGTTGCACTGGCCGCCATCACGTTCTTCTTCGGCCGCGACCTGTTTGAGCGGACACTCCAGGGCCAGCCTGTGTTCGAGGACGGGTTCGCCCGCCGTGCGCCGTGGCTCCTGGGCGGCGGTGCCGCGGTGCTGGCCGTGGCAGTCCTGGGGTTCGTCCTGACCTGGTATTTCACCAAATACCAGGTCTCCGGCGGCTATGTCCGGGTCAACACCGGCCTCCTCTTCCGCCAGCACCGGCAGGCACGCCTGGACCGGGTGCAGGCCATTGACATCGTGCAGCCACTGCTGGCCCGCATCTTTGGCCTGGCCGAACTCAAGTTTGAAGTTGCCGACGCCGGCGAATCCGCCGTGCGCCTGGCGTACCTCAGGATCGACGACGCCCGCCGACTGCGCGCCACCATCCTGGCCCGGGCCTCCGGGGCTGAGGCAGGTTTCGGTGCGGGCCCGGCGGCCGGCGCCGCGGCGCATCCAGGTCCCGGCAGCCCGTCGGCGGCGTCCTTTGCCCCGCCCGCACCTGAGGCGCCCGAAATCCAGGTACTCAGCGTGCCGCCGTCGCGCCTTGTCGGATCGCTCCTGTTGAGCGAGCAAAGTTTCTTCATTGTGGTGGGCGGTTTCGCTTCCGTGGTCCTGTCCGCGCTGACGGACAACCGCGCTTTCTACTTCTACCTGGTACCCGCAGCGCTGGGCCTTGCCGCCAGCTACTGGAACTTCTTCAACAAGGGCTACAACTTCACCGCCGCCGTCTCACCGGACGGCATCCGGCTGCGGTACGGGCTGCTGGACACCCAGGCGCAGACACTTCCGCCGGGTCGGATCCAGGCCGTGAAGATTGCCCAGCCTCCGCTGTGGCGTCCGTTCGGCTGGTACCGGATGCAGGTGAACGTTGCCGGCTACGGGACGTCCGGCAACGCCGTCGAAGGCAACACCAGGACCATCCTCCTGCCGGTGGGCAAGTTCGCCGACGTCCTTGCCATGCTCTCGCTCGTCCTGCCGGACCCGGGAACGGATCGCCCTGCGGAGGTGTTCGCCGCGGGGCTTACCGGCAGGGATTCCGACGGCGGGTTCACCACCACGCCCCGGCGGGCCCGGCTGCTGGCGCCCCTGGGCTGGCGGCGGAACGGGTTTGCCGCCACGGACACGGCACTGCTGATCCGCTCCGGACGCTGGTGGCGGGACCTTGTGCTGGTGCCCCATCAACGCACGCAGTCACTGGCGATCCACCAGGGGCCCGTGGCGCGCCGGTTCCGGGTGGCCGACCTGGTCCTGCATACGACGGCCGGTCCCGTTGCCCCGCGGCTGACCCAGGCGGGGCTGGACGAGGCCAGGCAACTCTTCGACGAGCAGTCGGCGCGGGCCCGGCTGGCCAGGAAGCGGCAAACCACCGAACAATGGTTGCGGCAGGTTGTTCCGGCAGTGGAACCTGCGCCCGTGCCGGGCACACCGGTTCCCGGGGCGCCGTACCCTGGGGCTCCAGCCAGTGAAGCCCGCACCCATTACCAACAGGAAGGCCAGACGCATGGCTAAGCCCGGACGCCTCGGCGTCGGAATCATCGGCGCCGGCAAAGTGGGCGCCGTGCTCGGCGCGGCCCTGCGCGCAGCCGAGCACGCCGTCGTGGGAGTGTCAGCCGTCTCCGACGCCAGCCGGGACCGGGCCGAGGCACTGCTTCCCGGGGTGCCCATCCTTGAGGTGCAGGACATCGTGGAACGTGCCGAACTGGTGCTGCTGGCGGTGCCCGACGACGCGCTGCCGGATTTGGTGGAGGGTCTGGCGAAGCTCGGGGCCTGGCAGCCGGGGCAGCTCGTGGCACATACCTCGGGCCGGTTCGGCGTGGGCGTACTGCATCCGGTCCGTGCCGCCGGCGCCGTGCCGCTGGCGCTGCACCCGACCATGACGTTCACGGGCATGAGCCTGGACCTCACCCGGCTGCTGGACTGCACCTTCGGCGTGACGGCCGATGCCGCCATGCTCCCCATCGCGCAGGCGCTGGTGGTGGAGATGGGGGCGGAGCCTGTGGTCATTGCCGAGGCGGACCGGACGCTCTACCACGCGGCCCTGGCCCATGGTTCCAACCACCTGGTCACCTTGGTGGCACAGGCGTCGCAGCTCCTGCGCGAGGTGGGAGTGGAATCGCCCGAACGCATGCTGGGGCCGCTGCTGCGCGCCACCCTGGAAAACGCGCTGGCCTCGGGAGAGTCTGCGCTGACCGGGCCGGTGGCCCGCGGTGACGTGGGCACCGTGCGTGCGCACGCCGAGGCGTTGCGGGAGTTCGACGGCGGCGGGCATGGGGACGTGCTTGAGGCCTACCTTGCGATGGCCCGCGCCACTGCCCTGCGCGCTGAAGGGCGCGGCCTGCTGAAACCCGACCAGCTGAAGGGGCTGCGCGAGGCCCTCGATCCGAAGGAAGACTGAATGCCCATCCAACTCGTCACCACCGTGGCCGGCCTGAAAGCCGAAAGCGCCCGCTTGCTCGGCGCGAAACAGGGTGTCTCCCAGGGGCTTGTGCCCACCATGGGCGCCCTCCACGAAGGCCATGCAACGCTGGCGCGCACCGCCGTCGAGCAGAACGATGTGGTGGTGGCCAGCATCTTCGTCAACCCCCTGCAGTTCGGCGATGCCGTTGACCTGGACCGCTACCCACGGACACTCGACGCGGACCTCGCCCTGCTCGAGGAGCAGGGCGTTGACCTCGCGTTCGCGCCCTCCGTGGAGGAGGTCTATCCCGGCGGCGAACCCCTGGTGCGGATCACTTCGGGCCGCCTGGGGAATAAGTGGGAGGGCGCCTCGCGGCCCGGCCACTTTGACGGGGCACTCACTGTGGTGGCCAAACTGCTGCACTACGGCATGCCGGCGGCCGGTCTTCCCGCCGGTCCCGCGGGTTCTGCCGGCGGCAGCCTGCCGGCGTACCGGGCCTACTTCGGGCAAAAGGACGCCCAGCAGCTGGCCCTGGTCCGGCGGATGGTTTCCGACCTGAACTTCCCGGTGGAGATCGTGGGTGTGCCTACGGTGCGCGCAACGGACGGGCTGGCGCTGTCCAGCCGGAACCGCTTCCTGTCCGATGCCGAACGGGACGCCGCGCTGGTCCTGTCCAGGGCCCTGCGGCTGCTGGAGGAAAGGGCGAACGCCCATGAGCCGCTGGACCTCGACTCCGCGCTGGCGATGGTGGAATCCCAGCCCTTGGTCTCGCTGGACTATTTTGACGTAGTGGACCCGGGCACCCTTGAGCCGCTGGCCGAGAACTGCCGGGAAACACCCTTCCGCGGCGAGGCCCTGGCGCTTATCGCGGCCAAGGTGGGCCCGGTGCGCCTGATCGACAACATTCCGCTGAGTTCGTAGCTGCCGTTCATAGCTGCCCCGCCGGCCCGGGGCATACCGTGCCCGTTATAGCCCTGAGTGGTCCCGGTTGATCATGAGCTGTTCGAGCAGCGCGCGTTCAGGGCGGCCCGGGTTCCTGGCGACGCAGCGGCGAAGGCGGGCCCGGACGAGTTCTTCACTGGGATCCTGGCCGCCAAGCAGTTCATCGATGATTTCCTGCGCCTGCCACCGGAGCGACTCGATGGCGAACTGCCTGACCTCTTCGGGCGTATCACTGGACATCCAGGGATCGGGATCCGACGGGACACTTTGGAACATCCGCTCTGCTGACATTGGGGCCTCCTTGCTCCAAACCGGCGGACCCTTTGGGGGCGCCTTGCGGTGTTCTAAAGAACTGCGTAGGAGAAACACTACAGCGGGCAAGACCAGTCTGTCTCCCCTGCACTAGACTCCAAGTCTCATGAGCACAGAGGCGAAGGTCCCGATATCCGATGCGTCTTCCCCGGCCTCGTCGGGGGAGGGCAACACCAATTCCGTGGAGCGGATCCTCACGGTGGCATACGAGCTGTTTTCGCGCAGGGGAATCCGGGACGTGGGTGTCAATGAGCTCATCGAGCGGTCAGGGGTGGCCAAGGCCACCTTCTACCGGCATTTCCCGTCAAAGGATTCGTTGGTCCTGGCCTTCCTGGAGCAGCGGGACAAACTGTGGACTGTTGAAGCAATAGTGGCCCAGGCCCGCGGCCGGGGACAGACACCGGAGGAGCGTCTGCTGGCGATCTTCGACGTCCTGGGGGAATGGTTCCGGCGCGATGACTTCGAAGGGAGCACCTTCACCCAGGTCCTGCTGGAGATGGGACCGTCCCACCCCCTGGGGCAGGCCAGCATCAACTACCTGGCAAAACTTCGGAGCCACGTGCAGGCCCTGGCCGAAGAAGCCGGGCTTGTGGACCCTGACGGGTTCGCGCGTTCCTGGCAGATCCTGATGAAGGGCTCCATCATCTCGGCCACCGGCGGTGACCTGGACGCCGGGAAGCGCGCCCAGCAGATGGCTGCCTGGCTGATCGAGCACCACAGGGCATAGCGGCGGGCGCTGCAGGACGGGCTTCAGAAGTGGCCTCGGAACTGTCCATGGCCGCCTACGGCCGGGCACCAATGGCCTCCGGGAAAAGGGCGAATGGCGTGGCGAGGAATTCGGCCCAGAGGGGATCGTCGGCCGGCAGGTCGTTGAGGTCCACGTATCTGTCGTCGTCGGGTTCCCACTGCGGAAGGTTATTGAGGCTGGCCTCCAGGCATTGGCAGAGGGCGGGCGCGGCCCACTGGAGCCACTGCGGCCATTGCGACCCCTGCGGCCAGCTTTCTGGTGGCCAGTGGGTTGGTTCGGGGTCGGGGTGTTCTGGGTTGTAGTGCCTGCCCGTTGGTGAGGTCCAGCCGGGTGGTTCATTCTTGTTGGCGGGGTCCGGTGTCCATTGGCTGTGATGTTTGAGCCGGTGGTGTTTGGGGCAGAGCTGTGCCAAGTTACTGGTTCCAGTGGTGCCGCCGTGTTGCCACGCTTGTAGGTGGTCGGTTTCGTTGTCGGGGGTGCGGTTGGTGCAGCCGGGGAAAGTGCATTTGGCATCCCGCATCCTGATCCAGCGTTTGATGGCCTCGGTGAGCCGGTAGTTTTTCCGGCCGATTTCCAGTGGTGCCCCGTCGCGGGGGTCGACCAGGACCCGGTAGAACGAGTCCGCCCCGTCGGCGACAAGTTTCCGGGCCATGGACGCCGGAATCGGGCCGAAACCATCCAGCACGGCGGGTTCATCCGTCAGTCCGAGGAGGGCGAACACGGGCACGGTGACCAGGACGTCGGCCCGCGGCGCAGGGACCTTCCCGATCCCTGTGACACCCTGCGTGCCCGGGGCGGTGCCGGTGGACCCCTCGCCCGCCATCTGGCCGGCGCCGAGGAGGAGGCTGGCGGCGATATCGGGGCGGAGCTGGGTGAGGGTGCGCTCTTCGTCGGGGCCTTGGAGTCCGCGGGCGGTGGCCGTGGTGCGGTTCCAGATGGCGCAGGCGGTGTCCCCAGGGAGGTAGAGGGAGACCCAGGCCATGCCGTCCTTGTCGGGGGTGTATTCCATCCGCCGGTCAGCGGTACTTTTGGCGTGGCGCTTCTGGATCGATTCCGGATGGTGGCGTTCCCGCCACCCACGGACCTTGGCCCGGAACCGGCACGGTACGAGCTCGCCGGGGGCGGCGCCGCGGGCGGGCTGGGGTGCGTCAGGGTCGAAGAAATGCGCCACCAGCGCAGCAGCACCAGTCCAGTCGACGCTCTCGGTTTCGTCCGCAACGATGCGGGCGTGCTGCCACGACATGTCCCCGGTGGCCAAGGCTTCGAACACCAGCGGCAGGGAGCAGATCCGGCGTGAGTGCTCCACCAACGCCCCTGCTGCCGCGGAGCTGATGGTCAGCACCCCGGCGATCTCCTCCACGGCCGACATCTCCGCATAGGTCCGCTCATGCACTGGGGCGTCCGGGGCCAGCAGTGCGTGCTGGATCTCGACGGCGTCGGCAACGTCGCGGGCCTTGACCGCGGCGAGCTGGCCTTCCAGCCGCTTCACGACCTCCAGCCGTTTCAGGCGGAGTTCGTACCGCCGCTGCAGCACATCCACGTCAGTGCCAACGCAGGCACCGGATGCAAGGGCGGTGTCTTCCTGAATCAGCCTGCGGAAGGCAGCCATGGAGGATTCAAGTCCCTCCACAACCGCTGCCCCGCCTGTCCCGATTCCCATACCCATATCATCCAGCGACCCACTGACATTCTGACGTGGCATCGCCCATCACTGGCCACCGGTCGGGAGCTGCCGGAGGCCCAACCGTCACGTCCAAACGCCACCGGCCGTCCAAGGTGCCTCGGCCGCGCAAGCTGCCTGCCGCCGTCGTACGCAATTCCAGGGCGCAAAATCCCCGGCGCACCCCAAATACCCGCCGCGCAAAGGAGCTTGCGCGGCGCACTCGTGAGAGCACGCAAGATGGATAGTCAGCTTGCTTATTACTTTCCCATTTCCTAGGCTGGAGTGGTCAGGCAATCAACTCTCAAGCGGGACCCCCGCGTGCCAAAAGCGCGCAACCGCAAGGATGAGGAGGAACAATGTCAGAGCACAGCATCGCAGGCAAGAAGGTCGCATTCCTGCTGACTGACGGAGTGGAGCAGGTAGAGCTCACCAGTCCCTGGCAGGCAGTGAAGGACGCCGGCGGCGAGCCCACCCTGGTGGCGCCGAAGAGCGGCAAGCTGCAGGGCTACAACGGCACGGAGAAGGGCGATACCTTCGACGTCGACCTGACGGTCGCGGAGGCGAACGCCTCGGACTTCGACGCGCTGGTACTCCCGGGTGGCGTGGTGAACGCAGACCACCTCCGCGTCGACAAGGACGCCCAGAGCTTCACGCGGAACTTCTTCGAACAGCACAAGCCCGTGGCATCGATCTGCCATGGACCGTGGCTGCTCATCGAGGCCGGAGTCATCCGGGGCCGGAATGTCACGTCCTACTTCACGCTGGAAACCGACCTGAAGAACGCGGGCGCCAACTGGACGGACCAGGAAGTGGTGGTTGACCAGGGCCTGGTGACCAGCCGGAACCCTGATGACCTCCCGGCGTTCAACAACAAGCTGGTGGAAGAAATCTCCGAAGGCCAGCACGCAGGGCAGACCGCCTAAAGCAAAGCCCTAATGTTCCCTCAGGGGTAAAAAGTACCCATGCGGAGGAATTACTCCAGCGGGTAGAGTGTTGGAATCTGCAGCGGCGCCGACCGCGCATCACTCTTAAAACACCCCTGAGGGAACACCCATGTCTACCGAAGTCTCTCCGAACGCCAGCGGACAGCCCGCCCCTGACCAAGGACCCGGCGAAGGAATCCGCCAAGGAACCCTGCCCGCTGCCCCGGAGAAGATGTCTCGGGAGTCCGTGACCATCATCAGCACGCTGCTGGTGGCGACGTTCGTGGTGATCCTCAACGAGACCATCATGAATGTTGCCCTGCAGCGGCTCATGGTGGACCTCCGGGTGGACGCCCCCACTGTTCAATGGCTGTCCACCGGATTCATGCTCACCATGGCCGTGGTCATCCCCACCACCGGCTTCATCCTCCAGCGCCTCTCCACTCGGGCCGTCTTCATGCTGGCCATGGGCCTGTTCGCGGGCGGAACAGCACTGGCCGCGGTGGCCCCGGGGTTCGAGGTCCTGCTCCTGGCACGGATCGTCCAGGCCGGCGGCACCGCCATCATGCTGCCGCTGCTGATGACCACCATCCTCACCCTGGTCCCGCTGGCAAAGCGTGGCGCCGTCATGGGCAACGTGAGCATTGCCATCTCGGTGGCACCGGCCATGGGCCCCACCGTCTCCGGGCTGATCCTTGAGCATTTCACCTGGCGCTTCATGTTCGTCTTCGTCCTGCCCGTGGCCCTCGCAGCGCTGGCCATCGGCGCCAAATACCTCACGAACGTGGGCGAGGTGGAGAAGGGCAAGCTCGACGTCCTGTCCGTTGTCCTCACCGTTCCCGCTTTCGGCGGCCTGGTCTACGGGCTCAGCCAGATCGGCGGCGGCCACGGCGGCCAGGCTGGCCCGGGTGCCGGTGCCATCGCGGCCCTTGTCATCGGCGTCGCAGCGCTCACGGTATTCGTCCTGCGCCAGGCCCGGCTCCAGAAGGCCGCCGCGCCGCTGCTGGATCTTCGCGCGTTCAACTTCCGGATGTTCACCGTCTCGGTCCTCCTGATGGTGGTGGCCATGATGGCGCTGTTCGGCGGCGTCATCCTGCTCCCGCTCTACCTGCAGGAAGTCCGCGGCCTGGGGTCGCTCGAGACCGGCCTGGCGCTGCTTCCCGGCGGCCTGGCCATGGGGCTGCTGGGCCCTGTCATCGGCCGCGCGTTCGACAAGGTAGGCCCGCTGCCGCTTACCGTCACCGGCTCCATCCTGATGGTGGTGGCCCTTTGGCAATTTTCAATGCTCGACGCCGGCACAGCGGTTTGGTGGATCATCACCCTGCACGTGGCGCTGAGCTTCGGCCTGGCGCTGCTGTTCACCCCAGCCTTCACCACGGGCTTGAACCCGCTGCCGCCGCACCTCTACTCCCACGGCTCAGCGATCATGAGCACCACGCAGCAGGTGGCCGGTGCGGCGGGCACGGCCCTGCTGGTGTCCATCTTCGCTGTGGTGAGTGCGGCGTCGGGACTCGTAGCAGGGATGAGTGCCGCCTTCATGACGGCAACCGTCATAGCCTTTGCCGCCGTCGTACTGTCCGCGATGATGCGCAAGACCGAAGGTGCCGGCCCGGGCCACGGCGCAGGACACTAGCCGGCGAAGAAGTCGCTCAGTTCCTTGATCAGCTTGTCCGGGGCCTTGATGGCGCCGTCGTGGCCGAAGCCGGGCAGGATGGTGTAGCTGGAGCCGGAGAGTACGTCGTGGATCTGGCCGCAGGCGATGCCGAAGTAGGCGGGGCTCTTCTCGCCCACCACAATCAGCGTCTCCAGGGGGAGTGCCTGGAACGGTTCGGCCGGCATGTCGGCGGCGATGATGGCTTTGATTTCCCGGACGCCGGTGCGCATCAGTTCGCGCTGCTGCTTGCCTTCGGTGGTGCCCGCGGTCAGCTTGTTGGCCAGGGTCAGCATGGACAGCGGCATGCGCGAAGAAAATGCACCGCCGGCTTCCAGGCCGCGCTGGATCACGGCGAGGGCGCGGTCGTCATCCTTGGCGGCGATGGCACGCTCATATTCCACGATCCAGTCGGCGGTGACGCTGCCGTTCACGGAGACTGCGGGATCGTAGACGGCGAGCCGTTCCACGGGCAGGGTCCGCGCGGCGTGCAGGGCAACTGCTCCGCCGAAACTGTGTCCAAAGACGTCCGTGCTGGAGGTGTGCTTCATGACCGTGTCCAGGTCCCGGATGTCCACGTCCAGCGTGTAGTCCTCGGGTTGCGGCGACGACGATCCGCGGCCACGCCGGTTGAACGTGTGGACCGGCCGGCCCAGGGCGGCGCTCAGCTTTTGGGCGAACTTGGTGTAGTCCGCGGCCGTCACCATGGAGGGCGGCACCACCACCACGCCGGACCCGGCCGACGCCAGTTCCGCGCCGGTGGAGAAGAGCTCAATCGTTCCGCCGTCGGGGGTCCTAATGTTCTCTCGCGTCATGCTCTGAGCCTAGCCGAGCAAGTGGTTGCGGGCATCCCGGAGAGCGTCGGCTCAGGCCAGCCGGTCAATGAGGGACCGGCTCGCCGCGCGGATGGCCGGCAGCTCCCCGCCCAGCCCGCACAGGATCAGACCGGCGTCGGCCGCCTGCAGGGGCGAGTCCGGCCCCACTGCCCCGTCCGCCCGGAGGTAGATCAGGGATTCCACCAGGCGGAAGGTGAAGTCGCCGCCGTCGGGTCCCGCCGCGGTGGCTGACAGGCCACCGCCCAGCTCTCCGTACAGGTGCCGGAGTTCCTGCCGGTCGTTCAGGAACCGGGCAAAGCGCGTGCTCCGCACCTCCGGCAGGTGGTAGAGGACGCCGAGGTTCCACCGGGCATTGCACAGCTGGGTGCCGTCATAAAGTGCGACGGCGTGCAGCCGGCTCCCAGCCGGGCCTTCGGTTTCCGGGATCCCGGCAGGGAGCGCCGCCACTGCGCGCGCGAACGTCAGGCCGCCGGACACCGTCCCCTCCAGCAGGTCCTCAAGGATGTCGTCCTTGGTTTTGAAGTGGTGGTAGAGCGACGACTGCCGGATTCCCACGGCGTCCGCAATGGACCGGGTGGAGGTGCTGGCGAAGCCTTGCGTGGTGAAGAGCTCTGCCGCGGCGTCGAGTATTTCCTCGCGGGCGGTGGCACCTGGCCGGGAGGGTTGCTGGTGGCGGGGGCGTCCCGGTCCGGCTGAAGTCACTGCTTCATTCTTGCACCACCGGGCGCTGCACCGGTCAGGGCTGAGATGCCAAATGGAGCCGGTGAGGGGACGGAAATCTGGCCGAAACAAGATGTCTATCCGCCTTTTACAGAGGCGAAACTGTTTGGGGACATCCCGCTGGAAAACTATCAAGTGACCGGTAATCAGCAGCCTTCGGCCGAGCGCTGCGGTGCCGGGAGGCTTTGCCCCCCCAGATTCCTTTCCAGCCCCGGAGATTCCCGATGACATCAACCGTCCTCCCCACCGTCCACCAGGACGATGCAGACCTGACGTCCCTTGGCTACCAGCCCACCCTCCACCGAAAGCTCGGCCGCTACGCTTCCTTTGCCGCCGGCTTTTCCTTCGTCTCCATCCTCACCACCATCTTCCAGCTCTTCGCCTTCGGCTACTCCTTTGCCGGCCCGGCGTTCTTCTGGACCTGGCCGGTCGTCCTGGTGGGCCAGTTGCTGGTGGCGCTGAATTTCGCCGAACTTGCCGCCCGCTACCCACTGTCCGGCGCCGTCTACCAGTGGGCGCGGCGCGTCGGGGGAGAAGGCGTTGGCTGGTTCGCCGGCTGGTTCATGTCCATCGCGCAGGTGGTCACCGCCGCCGCGGCCGCGATCGCCCTGCAGGTAGTGCTGCCCCAGCTGTGGGACGGCTTCCAGGTGGTGGGCGGGGACCCGGCACTCAACACCGTGACCGGGGCTTCGAACGCCGTGGTCCTGGGCGCGGTCCTCCTGGTGGCCACCACCATCATCAACTCCCTGGGCGTGAAGCTCATGGCCCATGTGAACTCCGTTGGCGTCACCTGCGAGATCGTCGGCGTCGCGGCCGTAATCCTGGCCCTCATCAGTGCCGCCCAGCGCGGACCGGACGTGGTTGCTGACACCAGCGTGCTGCAGGGATCCGACCTGGGCGCGGTGGGAGCCTTCCTGGTCTCAGGACTCATGGCCGCCTACGTCATGGTGGGCTTCAACTCCGCGGGCGAGCTCTCAGAAGAAACCAAGGACCCGCGCCGCACCGCACCGCGGACCATCCTCTCCGCCCTGCTCATCTCCGGCGTCGGGGGTGCACTGATGATCATCACCGCACTGATGGCAGCCCCCAGCCTGGACGATGGCCGCCTCGCCACCGAAGGCCTGCCCTACGTGCTCACCGCCGTCCTGGGCACCTTCTGGGGCAAGGTCCTGCTGGTGGACGTGGCCATCGCCATCTTCGTCTGCACCCTGGCAATCCAGACTGCGGGTTCCCGCCTGGTGTTCTCCATGGCCCGCGACGGCAAGCTCCCGGCGTCGCGACTCCTTTCCTCCGTGCACCCCACCCGCGGCACCCCCATGTGGCCCTCGATCGTGATCGGTGCCCTGGCCGTCGCGGTGCTGGCCATCAACGTAGGCAACGCGGCGCTGTTCACCACCCTCTGCAGCGTCTGCATCGTGATGGTCTACCTCGCTTACCTCCTGGTCACCGTCCCGCAGCTGGCCAACCGCCTCCGCGGCGACTGGGACCGGGTGGGACAGGCCATGCCCGCGGGCCTCTTCTCACTGGGCCGCTGGGGCCTGCCGGTCAACATCCTCGCAGTGCTCTACGGCGCAGTCATGGTGGTCAACCTCGCCTGGCCGCGGCCCGAGGTGTACGACCCCTCAGGCGAAAACGGGCTCCTCCTCTGGTCCGCGCCGCTCATGGTCACGGCCGTCCTGCTCCTGGGCCTCTGGGTCGGGCGCCGGAATGCGGCAATCAAGGCCTGACGGGCCACCCCGCCCTTCCCAAAACATCCACGACATCCAGGACTGACATGACACAGACCATTGAAACGCCAACAACCGGTACCGCCACCACCGCCGGCGCCCGCACCCACGCCAGGGAACAGCACGGTAAGACCGTGGACACCATGCGCTTCGTCCCGGCAGCCTCCGCGCCGCAGCACCTGCTGGCAGGAATGCCCGACGGCGCGTCCCCCACGTGGGCAGAGTCCCTCGCCTTTGGCCGCTACACCACCATGGCGCTGGCCCGGGGCACCCGGATCCGGCTCACGGACACCGCCGGCGACGCGTGCGTCCACACCCTGCTCTACCGGACCGGCGCCCTGCACGAACGCCTTAACATTGCCGACACCGTCAAGGTCCCGTGGCAGGCCTACCCCGCCACCGGCCACCCACTGCTGTCCGACGCAGGCCGCCTGATGGCCACCATCGTGGCGGACACCTCCAGCCGGCACGATGCCCTCACCGGGGCCACCACCCTGGCAGGCAACACTGCCAGGTACGGCGCCGGGACCGTCCACAGCGCCTCACCGGCCGCCCGCGAACTGCTCACCCTGGGCGCCCTCAAGAACGGCCTGGGCACCCGCGACGTGGCGCCGTCGCTCTCGCTCTTCAAGGGCATCACCGTTGACCCGGCCGGAAGCATCACCTTCACCGGGAGCACCGGACCGGGCGCCGCCGTCGAGCTTCTCCTCCAGATGGACGCCGTGCTGGTCCTCGCCAACACCGCGCACCCGCTGGATCCCCGCCGTGACTTCACCGGAACCGCCGTGGACATCACCGCCTGGCACGCCCCGCAGGACCTCGCGGAACTCGAAGCGGGACGCCTCGCCGGACCGCTCAGCCCGGAACACCTGCAGGCCCTCCGCAACACCGAACACGACCTCACCGCAAGGGACGCCCGATGAACACCGTTACAAGCACCCGCCCCGACGCCGCGGAAACCGCGCTCGCTGCCGGCACCGTGATCCTGGATGAATTCGTCGAAGCCCGCGGACCCTGGTCCGCCGTGGTGGCCGCCGGTGACGTCCTCACCATCGTGGACCTGGAAGGCAACCAGGCCGTGGACTGCCTCCTGTACGCCGCGGCAGACACCACTGTCCGCTACTCGGCTCCGGCAACCATCGCCGCGCAGCAGTCGATCATCCTCACCACCGGTTCCGTCCTGAGGGCGGACACCGGTGCGCCCCTGATGACCGTCGTGGCGGACGAAGTGGGCGTGCACGACACCATCGGCGGTGCCTGCTCGCAGGAATCCAACACCCTCCGGTACGGCCAGCACACCCGCGAACAGCACGCCTGCGTGGAGAACTTCCTGATCGAGGGTTTCCGCTGGAGCCTCGGCAAACGCGACCTCGTCTCCAACATCAACTGGTTCATGAACGTCCCGGTGGACCCGGACGGCGCCCTGGGCATTGTGGACGGCCTGTCCGCCCCCGGAAAGCGCGTGGCGCTGCGGGCGGAGGTGGACACCCTGGTGCTGGTCTCCAACTGCCCGCAGGTCAACAACCCCTGCAACGGTTTCAACCCCACCCCCGTCCGCATGATCGTCACCCGGCCGGAGGCTGCACTGTGAACAACCACCTGAACACCTTCGACACCCTGCTGGTTGCCAACCGCGGCGAAATCGCCTGCCGCATCATCGAATCCGCGAAGAAGCTGGGACTGCGCACCGTGGCCGTCTTCTCCGAGGCTGACCGCGGCGCCAAGCACGTCCGGCTCGCCGACGAAGCCGTGCTCCTGGGGCCCGCCCCGGCCAAGGAGTCCTACCTCCGGGTCGATGCGATCCTGGCCGCCGCCAAGGCCACCGGTGCCGGCGCCATCCACCCCGGCTACGGCTTCCTGTCTGAGGACGCAGCCTTCGCCGAAGCGGTGGAAGCCGCGGGCCTGGTCTTTGTTGGCCCCACCCCGGAGCAGCTGCGCATCTTCGGCACCAAGCACACCGCGCGCGACGCCGCCCGGGCGGCCGGGGTGCCGATGATCGCCGGTTCCGGGCTGCTGGAGGACGTGGATGCCGCCGTCGAAGCCGGCAGGACGATCGGGTTCCCGCTGATGCTCAAGGCCACCGGCGGTGGCGGCGGCATCGGCATGACGGTGTGCCGCTCCGAGGCGGAACTCGCCGAAAGCTTTCCCCGCGTGGCCCGCCTGGCCGGCGCCAGCTTCGGAACCGCCGGGGTCTTCGCCGAGCGGTACGTGGAGAACGCACGGCACATCGAGGTCCAGGTCTTTGGCGACGGCGAAGGCCGGGTGGTGAGCCTGGGCGACCGTGACTGCTCGCTGCAGCGCCGCCACCAGAAGGTCCTTGAGGAAGCTCCGGCCCCGGACCTGCCCGAAGACCTCCGCGCGGAACTGCACCGCACCTCACGGGCGCTCTGCGCCTCCCTTAAGTACCGCTCCGCGGGCACAGTCGAGTTCGTCTACGACTCCGCCCGCCGGGAAGCCTCCTTCCTGGAAGTCAACGCCCGCCTCCAGGTGGAGCACCCCGTGACCGAGGCCGTCACCGGCGTTGACCTGGTGGAGTGGATGCTCCGCCTGGCGCAGGGCGGGAGCGCAGGGCACGCGGTGCTGGAGAACGTGCCGGAGGCACTGCCCGTCACCGGCCACGCCGTGGAAGCCCGCCTCTACGCCGAGGACCCGGCCCGTGGGTTCCAGCCCAGCGCCGGAACCGTTACCAACGCCGCCTACCCCGCGGCGGGGGAAGCCCGGGTGGACGCCTGGGTGGAAACCGGCACGGAAGTCTCCACCAACTACGATCCCCTCCTGGGCAAGATCATCACCTCCGGTGCCAGCCGCACGGAGGCCTTTGACCGCCTGGCCGCAGCCCTGGAAAACACCCGGATCGACGGCATCGAGACCAATCTGGGCATGCTCTGTGCCGTGGGCGGCCTGGATGTGGTCCGCAGCGTGCAGCACTCCACCAGCACCCTGGACTCCGTGGGGGATCCGGAACCGCGCATCACCGTGAACCGCCCCGGCCTGCAGACCAGCGTGCAGGACTGGCCCGGCCGCACCGGCCTTTGGCAGATCGGTGTCCCGCCCAGCGGCCCCATGGATGACCTGTCCTTCCGCCTGGGCAACACCGCCCTGGGCAACCCGGAGGGCGCGCCGGGCCTGGAGTTCACCATGACCGGTCCCAGCCTGACCTTCACGCACTCCACCACCGTCTGCGTTACCGGGGCGGACGTCACGGTGACGGTTGACGGCGCGGAGGTGGCCGCCTGGACGCCCGTCGTCGTTCCGGCAGGTGGAACGCTCGACGCCGGCACGGCCACCGGGAACGGCCTGCGGGGCTACATCCTGTTCCAGGGCGGCCTGGATATCCCGCAGTACCTGGGCAGCGCCTCCACCTTTACGCTCGGGCAGTTCGGCGGCCACGCCGGGCGGGTCCTGCGCGCCGGCGACGTCCTCCGCGCGGTGAAGTCCGCCGTCGAACAAGCCCCCGGCAGTGCGGTGCCCCTGGACAGCCGCCCTGCCCTTACCTCCACTTGGGAACTGGCCGTGGCCGAAGGCCCGCACGGCGCCCCCGAGTTCTTCCAGCGCGAAGATATCGAAGAACTGTACGCCGCGGAGTACGAGGTGCACTTCAACTCCGCCCGCACCGGCGTGCGGCTCATTGGCCCCAAGCCCCGCTGGGCCCGGACCGATGGCGGCGAGGCAGGCCTGCACCCGTCCAACATCCACGACACCGCCTACTCCGTGGGGGCCCTGGACTTCACCGGCGACACCCCGATCCTGCTCGGCCCGGACGGCCCGAGCCTTGGCGGTTTCGTCTGCCCCGTGACCGTGGTGACGGCCGAACGCTGGAAGCTCGGCCAGCTCCGGCCCGGAGACAAGGTCCGGTTCGTGCCCATCACAGCCGGCCAGGCGCCGTCGGCCAAGGACCTGGGTCCGGGCCGCCAGCTGGTCCTCCCGGGGGATGCTGACTGGTCAGCGAACCCGTCCCCGGCAGCTCAGGCGGCTGGCCGCCCCGGCCGCCCCGTCCGCGGGGATGGCGACGACGGCGTGCTGGGCAGGGTGCCGGAAGGTTCCGGCCGGCCCGCGGTCACCTACCGCCGGTCAGGAGACGACAACCTGCTGGTCGAATACGGCGAGATGGTGCTGGACCTTGGCCTGCGCGCCCGGGTCCACGCCCTGCACCAGCACATTGAGGCGCTCCGCGTACCCGGCATCGTGGACCTAACCCCGGGCATCCGCTCCCTGCAGATCAAGGTGGACCCATCCGTCCTGTCCACCACGCGGCTGCTGGACCTGGTCCAGGACATCGAGGCCGCCCTGCCGGCGAGCTCCGAACTGGTGGTTCCCAGCCGTACGGTCCGGCTGCCGCTGTCCTGGGATGATCCCGCTACCCGCGAGGCTATAGAGCGGTATATGGCAGGCGTCCGGGACGACGCCCCGTGGTGCCCGTGGAACATCGAGTTCATTCGCCGCATCAACGGCCTGGATTCGGTCAACGACGTTTTCGACACCGTCTTCAACGCCGAGTACCTGGTCCTCGGCCTCGGAGACGTGTACCTGGGCGCGCCGGTGGCCACCCCGCTGGACCCGCGGCACCGCCTGGTCACCACCAAGTACAACCCGGCCCGGACCTGGACGCCGGAAAACGCCGTGGGCATCGGCGGGGCGTACATGTGCATTTACGGCATGGAAGGCCCCGGCGGTTACCAGTTCGTGGGGCGCACCACCCAGGTGTGGTCGCGCTACGCGGATTCCGCCCCGTTCGAGCCGGGATCCCCGTGGCTGCTCCGCTTCTTTGACCGGATCTCCTGGTACCCCGTCAGCCCGGAGGAACTCCTGGACCTGCGCGCCGACATGGCAGCCGGACGCGGCCGTGGCGTGGAGATCGAGGAGGGAACCTTCTCCCTGGCCGAGCATGAGGCGTTCCTGGCCGAAAACCGTGACTCGATCGGGCTGTTCCGGGAAAAGCAGGGTGCCGCCTTCGCGGTGGAACGCCAGGCGTGGGCCGACGCCGGCGAGTTCGACCGCGCGGAGGCTCTGGCCGCCGTCGTGGCCCCTTCAACGGATGACGTGGTGGTTCCCGACGACGGCGCACTGGTCTCCGCACCCTTCGCCGCCAGCGTCTGGAAGGTGGACGTTGCGGCCGGGGACCACGTGGTCAAAGGCCAGCCGCTGGTGTCCCTGGAGGCCATGAAGATGGAAACCGTCCTGGCGGCGCCCTGCGACGGTGTGGTGCTCCGCGTCCTGCCCACCGCAGGTTCGCAGGTGGTGGCCGGCGAGGCAGTGGTGGTCCTGGGCGCCCCCGCTGAGCCTGCAGGGCTGGAAACTCTGGAACTGGAAGAGGCAGCAGTATGAGCACCACAGCCACCGGCAACACCACCCGGCGCGTCAAGGCAGCGCTCGCCGCCATCGAAGCAGCGGACCGGCCCGAAATCTGGATCACGATCCGCGGCGGGGACGATCTCCTGGCCGAGGCAGCATCCATCGACGCCGCAGTGGCCGGCGGCGCAGACCTCCCGTTGGCCGGGCTCCTGCTCGGCGTGAAGAACAACGTGGACGTGGCAGGCATCCCCACCACGGCAGCGTGCCCCGGCTTTGCGTACATCCCGGACAAGGACGCCGAAGCCGTGGCCCGCCTCCGCTCCGCGGGGGCGCTGGTCCTGGGGGCCACCAACCTGGACCAGTTCGCCACCGGGCTGGTCGGCACGCGGAGCCCCCACGGCGCCGTGCGCGATTCCCGCCGCACGGACCACATCTCCGGCGGGTCCAGTTCCGGGTCCGCGGTGGCCGTGGCACTGGGACTGGTGGACATCGCCATCGGTACTGACACCGCCGGCTCCGGCCGCGTCCCTGCCGGGCTGCAGGGCATTGTGGGGATCAAAGCCACCCTGGACGTCGTTTCCACGGCCGGCGTGGTTCCCGCCTGCCGGTCCTGGGACGCCGTCACCATCTTCGCCCGGGACCTGTCCACCGCTGAACTCGCCATGGGCGTCATGGCCGGCAACTCCCGCGCCTGGCCCACGGACGTCCGGCTGGCCGCGCCGTCACGGCCCCGCGTCGCGTATCCGGCCACCCTGCCGGCCCTTCCGCCGGCCTGGGCAGCCGAGTTTGGGCGGCACATCGACCGGCTCACGGCCTCCGGTGTGGAAACAGCACCCATCGAATTCGACGACTTCCTCCAGGCGGCACGGCTGCTGTACGACGGCGGCCTGGTTGCCGAACGCCACGCCGCCGTGGGCAGCTTCCTTGAGGAGCACGACGCCGGCGCGGAAAGCCATGCGGGGATCGATCCCACGGTGGGGCGCATCATCCGGGCGGCCGGCACAGTGCCCGCCCACCAGTACGTGGCCGATACCGCCCGGCTGCAGGAACTGAAATCCAGGGCCATGGCGCGGCTGAAGGGCTTCGACGCCCTGCTCATCCCGACGGCGCCGTTCCACCCGACGCTTGCCGAAGTGGCAGCGGATCCGGTGGGCGTGAACTCCCTGATGGGCACCTATACCAACTTCTGCAACCTGTTCGACCTGTGTGCAGTGGCAGTTCCTGCCGGAGAGGTGGACGGCGCCCAGTTCGGGCTCACCGTGGTGGGCCGGACCTTCGATGACGCCGTGGCCGCGGACATCGCCCGCCGCATCGAAGCCACCCCCGCCCCGCCTGCGCTCTTCGCCGCCGCGGCGGTGCCGGGCGGTGCACGACCGGAGGCAATCGCAGGAGCCAGCCAGCCGTCGTCGTCCGTTCCCTGGCCGGTGGCCGCGGGGGCAACGGCGCTGCCGCTGGTGGTGGTCGGCGCGCACCGGAAGGGGCAGCCGCTGGCGCAGCAGCTGGAGGAGCGCGGCGCATTCTGGGACGGCCCGGTCCGGACGGCTGCACGATACCGGATGGTGGCGCTGGATACAGTGCCGCCCAAGCCGGGCGTCTACCGGTCCGACGACGGCGCCGAACTGGTGGGGGAGCGGTGGCTGCTGTCCCCGGCCGCCCTGGGGACGTTCCTGGCGGACCTCCCCGAACCCATGCTGCTCGGTTCCATTCAGCTCGCCGACGGGTCCACCGCAGTCGGGTTCGCCTGCGACGCCGTTGCCGCCGAACGCGGGGAGGACATCACCGCCTGGGGCGACTGGCTGGCCGACCGCAGCGTGGCGCCGGCGCCGCGGACGGTATGGCGGGACCTCGGCGAGGCTGCGCTCGCCGGGTTCAGCCGCGGCGAACGGGGATAGCGTCAGGAGTGTCCGGGCGGGGCTTCCCGTCCGGACCTTCGTCCTTGAAGTATGCCGAGATGTCCGTCACCAGTTCCTTCACGGCCGCTGGTATGGAGCCGTGGAAGCACTTGGGGGACAGCTGGTAGGTGCTCCCCGGCACAGCGGCGTGGAGCCGTTCCGCCGTCACCCTGTAATAGCTGGGACTCTTTCCGCCTGCCATGAAGTGGGTTCCGGCGGGCAGCACGCTGAAGTCCCTGGCGTGGTCCTTTTCGTCGTACGCGGCCCTGAGCTCTCCCACACCGCTGGGCATGACCTGCTGGAACATCCTGTTGACCTTGGTCCGCGACAACACCGCCATCAGGCCGGCCAGGACCGGTTCCGGAATCCTGGCCATGGCTGAACCCGGGCTGGTGGCCTTCTTCATGTGCGCCAGCGCGTGACCCACCCTGCCGTTGTTCACGGCGTCCTCGAATCCGTCCAGCCATGCGGTGTCGATGCTGCCGTCGATGTTCACCGCCGCGTCGTACACGGCGAGCTTGTCCGGGACGAACCCGGTCCCGGTGAACTCCTGGACGGCGTTCAGTGCCACCGAGCCACCCAGGCTGTGGCCCAGGATATTCCGGGCGCCGGTGGCTGTGAGCACAGTGCGGACATCCTCGATTTCGGTGGCCATGGAGTAGTCCGCGGGCTGTCCGGACGAGTTGCCCCGGCCCCGCCGGTCATACACGTCAACAGCCCAGCCGTCGCCCAGGCCCTTGGCCAGCTCAATCGAGAACGGGCGGTAGATCAGCGCCGTGAGGAACGCGCCGCCGATCACCAGCACCCGCTTTTCGCCCGGGGCATCATCGGTGCCGTAGCTGTACAAAGCCAGCCTGCCGCCGTCGTGCGTTGGAAGTACCCGTTCTTTCACCCGCCCATCCTAGGGCGCAAGCCTGCGGGGAAGCTGAAAGTCCGGGCAGCCAATGCCCGGTAAACTTGATGATTGTGACTTCCCAAAACACCCCCGCGCCCAAGAATGCCCAAGAGCCCATCGACGCCAGCGAGCAGATGCGGATCCGCATGGAAAAGCGCGCCAAACTTCTTGAGCGCGGCACGGAGGCGTACCCCGTGGGAGTGGAACGCACGCACTCCCTGGCCGAGATCCGGGAAAAGTACGCCCACCTCGAGGCGGACGACACCACCGGCGACATCGTAGGCGTCACCGGCCGCGTGGTCTTTGTCCGCAACACCGGAAAGCTTTGCTTCGCCACCCTGCAGGAAGGCGGCACCGACGGTAAGGGAACGCGCCTGCAGGCCATGCTGAGCCTGGCCAACGTGGGCGAGGAAGCCCTCGCCGACTGGAAGGCCCTGGTTGACCTGGGCGACCACGTCTTCATCAAGGGCGAGGTCATCTCCTCCCGCCGCGGCGAACTGTCCATCATGGCCGAGTCCTGGTCCATGGCCTCCAAGGCACTGCGCCCGCTGCCCGTCCTGCACGCGGAACTCAACGAGGAAACCCGCGTCCGCCAGCGCTACGTGGACCTGATGGTCCGGGACGAGGCCCGCGAGATGGTCTACACCCGCGCGGCCATCACCCGGTCCATCCGCGAAACGCTGTTCCGGCACCGCTACGTGGAAGTGGAAACGCCCATCCTGAACCTGGTCCACGGCGGCGCCCTGGCGCGTCCGTTCGAGACCCACATGAACGCCTTCGACCAGAAGATGACCCTCCGCATCGCCACCGAGCTGTACCTCAAGCGCGCCGTGGTGGGCGGAATCGACCGCGTCTACGACATGGGCCGCGTGTTCCGCAACGAAGGCGTGGACTCCACCCACAGCCCCGAATTCACCACACTTGAGTGCTACGAGGCCTGGGCGGACCAGTTCGTCATGGCCGAGCGGATCAAGGAAATCATCCTCGACGCCGCGGACGCCGTGGGTGCCGGACGCGTCCTGCAGACCGGGGCGGGGGAGATCAACCTCGACGGCGAGTGGACCTGGCTGGCCGTCTACCCCGGACTTTCCGACGCCGTTGGGCAGGAAATCACCCCGGACACCTCCGCTGAGGTGCTTAGGGAGCTTGCAGCCAAGCATGACGTCAAGGTGGATCCCAAGTGGGACGCCGAGAAGCTGGCAGTGGAGCTCTTCGGTGAAATCGTGGAGCCCACCCTGCTGAACCCCACCTTCGTCTACGACTACCCGCCCTCCGCGCAGCCGCTGGCCCGCCCGCACCGCGAGGACGGCCGCCTCATCGAAGCCTGGGACCTCATCATCGGCGGCATGGAGCGCGGCACCGCCTTCTCCGAACTGATCGACCCCGTCATCCAGCGCGAACGGCTCACCGAGCAGTCCCTGCACGCCGCTGCCGGCGACGTCGAGGCCATGCAGCTTGACGAGGACTTCCTGCGCGCCCTGGAATACGGCGCTCCTCCCATGGGCGGCATCGGCCTGGGCATCGACCGGCTGGTGATGCTCTTCACCGGAGCCGGCATCCGCGAAACCATCCTGTTCCCCCTGCTGAAGCCCGAAGGGCACTGACCATGGAATACGTAGCAGTCATTCTTCCCTCCCTCGTGGTGGGCCTGCTTTTCTGGTTCGCCATGAAAGCAATCTTCAACGCGGACAAGGCAGAGCGGCAGGCGGAAGCCCGCGCCCAGGCCGAAGCGGATTCCCTCGCGGTGCAGCCCACGGAGCAACCGGGTTCGGAATCCAAATAGATAAACCCCCTGCTTTCCGGTTTTATCCCCAAGGAACCATTAGGCGCTTTGACGCGTTGCCAAGATAAGAGTCATACTTTTTTATGGGAAACATCCTGCTTTTCTGAAAACCGAACTTTCCAGCAAGAGGAAGACCTAAATGGCACAGAAAGTAAACATCATCCTCGTTGATGATCTGGATGGGGGATCCGCAGACGAGAATGTTAAGTTTGGCCTCGACGGGGTCAACTATGAGATTGACCTGTCGGCAGCCAATGCCGCTGAACTCCGGTCTTCATTGGAGAGGTTCACCACTGCCGCGCGCAAGGCATCCGGAGGCCGCGTCCAGCGGGCCAAGGCAGCAACGGGTGGCCGCAGCCACGACTCGGCGCAAATCCGGCAATGGGCGCGGGATAACGGCTACACCGTTAACAGCCGCGGCCGAATTCAGGCCGAAATCCAGGAAGCCTACCAAAAGGCAAATTCCTAGGACTGCCTTTAGCTCCGCCGAAACCCCGCTACCGCCACCCGGCGGGGCGGGGTTTTTCATTTTCAGTAATTACTGCTACGCAAGGCCTTCGCACAGGGTCCTTTGGCCCAATTGTGCCGTTGCGCATGAACGGGTGCTGCCAGCCATTATTCGCTTGGCCGTGAGCGCTCCGGCCGGCGCCTTTGACCAGGGCTGCCCCGTCTTTGCTGGCCCGGTCCACGGGGCCGCGACTGGCCGCCGCCGTTATTCCCGCAAGGGGCGCGGTTTCCCCTGTGGCGAACACGCTCCACAACTCAGGGGCGGCCACGTAGCATCAAAGTACGTCGTAGCTAGGAGTGTGGCGAAATGTTTGAGCGATTTACGGACCGTGCCCGTCGCGTAGTTGTGCTTGCCCAAGAAGAGGCACGCATGCTGAACCACAATTACATCGGTACCGAACACATCCTCTTGGGTCTGATCCATGAGGGTGAGGGCGTTGCCGCCAAAGCTCTTGAGTCTTTGAGCATTTCGCTCGACGGCGTTCGCGAGCAGGTGCAGGAGATCATCGGACAGGGCCAGCAGGCTCCCTCCGGCCACATCCCCTTCACCCCCCGTGCCAAGAAGGTACTGGAGCTCTCGCTGCGCGAAGCCCTCCAGCTGGGCCACAACTACATCGGCACGGAGCACATCCTGCTCGGCCTCATCCGCGAGGGTGAAGGCGTTGCCGCACAGGTTCTGGTCAAGCTCGGCGCCGACCTCAACCGGGTCCGCCAGCAGGTCATCCAGCTCCTCTCCGGCTACCAGGGCAAGGAAACCACCGGCGCAGGCGTCGGCGGCGGACAGCCTGAAGGTGCCCCTGCCGGTTCCGTGGTCCTGGACCAGTTCGGCCGCAACCTGACCCAGGCTGCGCGCGAGAACAAGCTGGACCCGGTCATCGGCCGTGAGCAGGAAATGGAACGCGTCATGCAGGTCCTTTCCCGCCGCACCAAGAACAACCCGGTCCTCATTGGTGAGCCCGGCGTCGGCAAGACCGCCGTCGTCGAGGGCCTGGCCCAGGCGATCGTGCGCGGCGACGTCCCGGAGACCATCCGCGACAAGCAGCTGTACACCCTGGACCTCGGTTCCCTGGTGGCAGGCTCCCGCTACCGCGGTGACTTCGAAGAGCGCCTGAAGAAGGTCCTCAAGGAGATCCGCACCCGCGGCGACATCATCCTGTTCATCGATGAGATCCACACCCTGGTGGGTGCTGGTGCCGCCGAAGGCGCCATTGACGCAGCCTCGATCCTGAAGCCCATGCTGGCCCGCGGCGAGCTGCAGACCATTGGCGCCACCACCCTGGATGAGTACCGCAAGCACATCGAGAAGGACGCCGCGCTGGAGCGCCGCTTCCAGCCGATCCAGGTCAAGGAACCCTCCGTGGCCCACGCCATCGAGATCCTTAAGGGCCTGCGCGACCGGTACGAGGCACACCACCGCGTCACCATCACCGACGGCGCCCTGGCGTCCGCCGCCAGCCTGGCCGAGCGCTACATCTCTGACCGCTTCCTGCCGGACAAGGCCATCGACCTGATCGATGAAGCCGGTGCCCGACTGCGCATCCGCCGCATGACCGCTCCGCCGGAGCTCAAGGCCATGGACGAGCGCATCGCCAAGCTGAAGATGGAGAAGGAATCCGCCATCGACGCCCAGGACTTCGAAGGTGCAGCTTCGCTCCGCGACAAGGAGCAGAAGATGATCTCCGAGCGGGCGGAGAAGGAGCGCCACTGGAAGTCCGGCGGCATGGATGACATCTCCGAGGTGGATGAGGATCTCATCGCCGAGGTGCTGGCCAACTCCACCGGCATCCCCGTCTTCAAGCTGACCGAGGAAGAGTCCTCGCGCCTGCTCAAGATGGAAGAGGAACTGCACAAGCGCGTGGTGGGCCAGGATGAGGCCATCAAGGCACTGTCCCAGGCCATCCGCCGCACCCGTGCAGGGCTGAAGGACCCCAAGCGCCCCGGCGGCTCATTCATCTTCGCCGGCCCCACCGGCGTCGGCAAGACCGAGCTCGCCAAGGCACTCGCGGAGTTCCTGTTCGGTGAAGAGGACGCCCTCATCACGCTGGACATGTCCGAGTACTCCGAGAAGCACACCGTTTCGCGGCTCTTCGGTGCCCCTCCGGGCTACGTGGGCTACGAAGAGGGTGGCCAGCTGACCGAGAAGGTCCGCCGCCGTCCGTTCTCCGTGGTGCTGTTCGACGAAGTGGAGAAGGCCCACGCGGACCTCTTCAACTCGCTGCTGCAGATCCTGGAAGACGGCCGCCTGACCGACTCCCAGGGCCGCGTGGTGGACTTCAAGAACACCGTGATCATCATGACCACCAACCTGGGTACCCGGGACATCTCCAAGAGCGTTGCCACCGGCTTCCAGTCCGGCACCGACACGCAGACCGGCTACAACCGCATGCGTGCCCGTGTCACGGAGGAACTGAAGCAGCACTTCCGCCCCGAGTTCCTGAACCGTGTTGACGACGTCGTGGTGTTCCCGCAGCTCACGCAGGACGAGATCATCGAGATCGTGGACCTGTTCGTGACCCGCCTGGAGAAGCGCCTCAAGGACAAGGACATGGGCATCGAGCTCACCAAGGCCGCCAAGGTGCTCCTCGCGACCCGCGGCTACGACCCCGCCATGGGTGCCCGGCCGCTGCGCCGCACCATCCAGCGCGAGATCGAGGACCAGCTCTCCGAGAAGATCCTCTTCGGCGAGATCCACACCGGCGACATCGTCGTGGTGGATGTCGAAGGCGAAGGCGACGACGCGAAGTTCACCTTCGCCGGCAACGCCAAGCCGCGCATCCCGGAAATCGCCCCGAGCGTCTAAGCGCCACAGCCAAAGCCCCGCCACTCCCGCAAGGAGAGGCGGGGCTTTCGCTTTGCCGCCTCTCGCCCGGCACAGGCGGCCCGTACCCGCATAACCGGTGGTGTCCGGCAACGGTTATGCGGGCCAGGGCCGTCCATAGCGTTGGGCTGTCCGTGGAACTGAGAGTGGCGGCTGTGCTCCAGGCCACAAAGCGTGTTGAATCGGGGCATGGCTAATCAGAATCCGGCGATCCCGGACGAGCAACCACTGACCCCTTTCCACGACCTCGACCACTACCTGTCCATCCCGCGGGTAAGCGGCCTCGCCCTGAGCCCGGACGGCTCCCGCTTGGTGACCACCGTCGCCACCCTGAACGGAAAGGGCACCGAGTTTGCCACCGCCCTGTGGGAGCTGGACCCGGCCGGCCAGAAGCACGCCCGGCGCATCACCCGCAGCGCCAAGGGCGAAGCAGGCGCGGCTTTCGCCGCGAACGGCGACGTCTACTTCACGTCCGCGCGCCCCGACCCGGACAGCCCCGATGAAGAGGCGGTCAATGCACTGTGGCTCCTTCCAGCAGACGGTGGGGAAGCCCGCGTGGTCCTCAGCCGGCCCGGCGGCGTCAGCAAGGTGATGACCGCCAGGAACGCTGATGCGGCATTCGTGGCAGCCGAGGTACTGGCAGGGTCGGCCGATGAGGAGGACGACGCCGAACGGCGCAAATCCCGCAAGGACAGGAAGGTCTCCGCCATCCTGCACAGCGAATACCCGGTCCGCTACTGGGACGCCGACCTTGGCCCCGGCCAGCCGCGGATCTTCGCCGTGGAAGCCGGGGCAGACAAGGGGCCCGGCAAGCCCACAACCGTTGACGCCACAGCTCCCCTGGTCCTGCGCAACCTCACGCCCGACGCCGGCCCGCGGCTGAGGGAGGCCGAGACAGTGGTCAGCCCCGACGGGAAGACCGTCTACAGCAGCTTCACCAAACCCCTCGCCAAGGCGGACAGCCGCTCCGTCCTGGTGGCGGTGGATGTGGCATCGGGCAGCCTCAAAGTGCTCCTGGACCAGGAGGGCATGAGCTATTTCCCGGGTCCGGTCAGCCCGGACGGCAAGACCCTGGTGGTGATCAGTGAAAGCGACTCCACCCCGCAGCAGGCTCCAGAGGTCAGGATGCACCTCCTGGACGTCTCCGGGGGAGCAGGGGAGCCCGGCGGCCTCCAGCCACTGGCCCATGACTGGGACCGCTGGCCCAGGCCGGCAGCGTGGCTTCCGGACGGTTCCGCCCTCCTGGTCACGGCGGACGACGACGGCGCGGCGCCGGTCTTCCGGGTCAGCGTTCCGGCGGCTGCCGCCGAGGTGGGTGTTGCCCGGGTGACGCAGGACGCGGCGGCCTACTCCGACGTCGTTGTTTCGCCGGAGGGGCGCTATGCCTACGCGCTGCGCAGCTCCTACGAATTCCCGCCCGAAGCTGTGCGGATCGATGTGGCCACCGGGGAAACCACCCGGCTTCCAGCCCCTGCCGACCGGCCGTCCCGCCCGGGCCGGCTGGAACGGATCGCCGCCACGGCTCCGGACGGCTCCCGGGTTCCGGCCTACCTTGCCCTGCCCGAGGGCGCATCAGCAGAGGAGCCCGCGCCGATGCTGCTCTGGATCCACGGCGGCCCCCTGGGATCCTGGAACGCCTGGACCTGGCGGTGGAATCCCTGGCTCCTGACGGCGAAGGGCTACGCGGTGCTGCTCCCGGACCCGGCATTGTCCACGGGCTACGGCCAGGCCTTCATCCAGCGCGGCTGGGGTGCCTGGGGCAAGGCGCCGTTCACCGACCTCATGGCCGTCACGGACGCGGCGGTGGAGCGGTCGGACATTGATGAGGCCCGGACTGCTGCGATGGGCGGCTCCTTCGGCGGGTACATGGCCAACTGGGTGGCGGGCAACACGGACCGGTTCAAGGCCGTGGTCACCCACGCCAGCCTTTGGGCGCTGGACCAGTTCGGACCCACCACGGATGCCTCGCAGTACTGGCTGAAGGAAATGACCGAAGAGATGGCGCTGGAGAATTCACCGCACCTGCACGCCGGGAAGATCAGTTCGCCCATGCTGGTGATCCATGGCGACAAGGACTACAGGGTGCCCATCGGGGAGGGCCTGCGGCTCTGGTACGAGCTGCTGTCCAAGTCGCGGCTGGCGGCAGACCAGGACGGGCAGACCCCTCACAGGTTCCTCTACTTCCCGGACGAGAACCACTGGGTCCTCCAGCCGCAGCACGCCAAGGTCTGGTACCAGGTGGTGGAGTGGTTCCTGGCGAAGAACGTCCTGGGCAAGGAGACCGAGCTGCCGGCCGAGCTGGGGCTGTAATTTCCCGCCAACAGGCGCAAGGCGTCGATCGCCGGGGAAGATTGCGAGGCGAAGGGGGCTGGGGCATTTACGTAGCGTGCGTCTAAGCGAGGAACGAGCGAGCACGCGGTATATGCCGCAGTCCCCGAGCCGGAAGCCTTCGCCTCGTAGGATTGCCTTGTGACCGACTCCTTCCGCATCCGCCCAGCACGCACCAGCGACGTCCCCGCCATCAAGAAGCTGGTGGCGCCCCTGGCCGAGGAACGCATCCTCATGGCGAAGGAGACGGTGGCCTACTACGAGAGCCTGCAGGAGTTCCGCATCGCCGAGTCGAGCGACGGAGAAATGATCGGCTGCGGGGCGCTGCACGTCATGTGGGAGGACCTGGCTGAAATCCGCACCCTCGCGGCCTCCGGGCAATGGCGTGGCAAGGGCGTGGGCCACGTCCTGGTGGAGAGCTTGCTGGAGGAGGCCCGCGCCCTCGGCGTGTCCCGGGTCTTCTGCCTTACCTTCGAGGTGGACTTCTTCAAACGCCACGGGTTCGAGGTGATGGCGGACCAGTCCGCAGTGGACCCGGAAGTGTATTCGGAGCTTCTGCGTTCGCACGACGAAGGTGTGGCTGAATTCCTGGACCTGGCGCGGGTCAAGCCGAACACCTTGGGCAACACCCGGATGATCCGCACCCTTTAGGCAGCCCTGGGGCCGCCCGAGGCATACCCCTCTTGGTTTTACTCGAATTGATGGATAAACTACTGGAGGCCGATATGTGGGGGGCCTCAGGGAAGGGACAGTCATTGGGGGCTGTCCCTTTGCTGCGTCCGGGACCCGCCGCCGGCGGACGCGGCCAGAAAACCCGGGCCGGAGGAACCTACCGCCACCTGCGATCCCGGTAGTAGGGTCGGAAACACATCCTTCAGGAGCACAGCCAGGAGCACCGCCATGAAGAAACTCATCAACGATCCAAAAGCCGTTGTCCAGGAAGCTGTCCAGGGCTTTGGCCTGGCACACGCCGGACTTGTCACCGTCAGCGAAGACCCCATCTACATCACGCGCAAGGACGCGCCAGTGGCAGGCAAGGTGGGGCTGGTTTCAGGCGGCGGCAGCGGGCATGAGCCGCTGCATGCCGGCTATGTAGGGCGGGGAATGCTCGACGCCGCGGTGCCCGGGGCGGTGTTCACCTCACCTACCCCGGACCAGATCCTTCCCGCCACCCTCGCAGTCAACTCCGGTGCCGGCGTCGTGCATATCGTCAAGAACTACACCGGGGACGTCCTGAACTTCGAGACCGCCGGCGAACTGGCCGAGGCTGAGGGCGTAAGCGTCCGGACCGTACTGGTCAACGACGACGTCGCGGTGGAGGACTCGCTGTACACCGCCGGCCGCCGGGGAGTGGGCGGCACCGTGCTCGTGGAGAAGATCGCCGGCGCCGCTGCCGAGCGTGGTGATGGCCTGGACGCCGTGGCCGCCATCGGCGAACGGGTCAACGCCAACGTCCGGACCATGGGCGTTGCGCTGTCAGCCTGCACTGTGCCGCATGCCGGCACGCCAAGCTTCGACCTCGCCGAGGATGAGATCGAGATCGGGATCGGCATCCACGGCGAACCCGGCAGGCACCGGATCCCCATGGAAAATGCGGACAGCATCACCAACCGCCTGCTGGAACCCGTCCTGGCCGACCTCAAGATCAGTTCCGGCGACAAAGTACTGCTGTTCGTCAACGGCATGGGCGGCACCCCGCTGAGCGAGCTCTACATCGTGTACCGGCGGGCGGTGCAGGTGCTGGCGGATGCCGGCGCCACGGTGGAACGTTCGCTGGTGGGCAACTACATCACGGCGCTGGAAATGCAGGGATGTTCCATCTCCGTCCTCCGGCTCGACGACGAGCTCACCGAACTCTGGGACGCCCCCGTGCACACCCCCGCCCTGCGCTGGGGCGTGTAGCCGTGGTGCTGGATGCCAACTGGGCCGTCAAGTGGCTGACCTTGTGCGCGCAGGCCATGGCTGAACACCGCGTTGAACTCATCGAACTGGACCGTGCCATCGGGGATTCGGACCACGGCGAGAACATGGACCGCGGCTTCCAGGCGGTCCTTGCCAAGCTCGGTGAATCCGCGCCCGAAACGCCGGGGGCGGCGCTGAAGATGACAGCCATGACGCTGATGTCCAAGGTAGGCGGCGCGGCCGGCCCGCTCTACGGGACAGCGTTCCTTCGCGCCGCCACCGCTCTGGGTGATTCCGCCGAGATTGACCCCGCTGCCTGGGCCGGCGCCCTGGAGGCCGCCAGGGACGGCATCGTGGCGCGCGGCAAGGCGGAATCCGGGGACAAGACCATGGTGGATGCGTGGACGCCGGCAGTTGATGCCGCCCGCGCCGCAGCCGACGGCGGCAGCAACGATGTGCTGGCCGTCCTGGTGGCAGCCGCTGAGGCAGCGGAGGCTGGGGCGGTGGCCACCGACCCGATGGTGGCACGGAAAGGCCGCGCGAGCTATCTTGGCGAACGCAGTGCGGGCCACCGTGACCCGGGAGCAGTGTCCAGCGCGTTGATCCTGCGTGCTGCCGTTGGGGCGGCTGCGTGACTGTCAGCATCGTGGTGGTGTCGCACAGCGAAAAAATTGCCGACGGCGCCGTGGAGCTTGCCGCCCAAATGGCACCGGATGTAGTGATCCTGCCAGCCGGGGGCACCGACGATGGCAGGATCGGCACCAGCCTGGAGAAAGTCCTCGCCGCCCTGGAAAAGGCCGGGGGACAGGCTGGCCGAGGAACGTCCGGGCAGGCCGGCGGGGATGGCGCCGGGGCAACTGGCACCGTGGTCCTGACAGACCTGGGATCAGCCGTGATGACCGCGGAATCGGCGCTCGAGTTTTTGGAGAATCCCGCCGGTGTCCTGCTTGCCGACGCGCCGCTGGTGGAAGGCCTGGTGGCCGCGGCCGTCGCCGCGCAAGGTGGTGCGGACGTCCATGCGGTCCTCAAAGCGGCCGAAGGCGTGCGCGGTCCGGCGCGCGAACCGGAGCGGGGCGGGGCGGGAGCCGAACACGAGCCTGTCAGCAGCGCCCCGCCGGACTTCACGGGCGACTTTGAGCTGGTGAACCAGGCCGGCATGCATGCCAGGCCTGCCGCGAAAGTGGCAGGGGGCCTGGCTTCGCTCGACGCTGAGGTCACCATCAACGGCGTGGATGGCGCGTCAATGACGGGCTTGATGACCCTGGGCGCGGGCAAGGGCACCGTGCTGCACGTGGAAGCGTGGGGCGCGGATGCTGAACGGGCTGTGGAGTATGTCGGCGGTCTGGTGGAGGCCGGCTTCGGCGAGCCCTGAGCTCCCTGGCCGTTCCTGGGAATAAGCTCGATGGCATGGAACGGCCGCTTGCAGACAACACCCCGGAAATCGAAGTGCTGGACGGCCAAATCTCCGTGGAGGAACTGCTCGCCGAACTGGGCTTCAACTGGAGTGCTGAACCGGTGGGCAGCGGCCCCGCGGCCGGAGCTTCCGACGACGGGACCTTCACCCAGCCGGCGCTTTTCTAGCCCCGCGGCTTTTGGGATGCCGGCTGCTGATGCAGCCCGTCGCCGTCCAGCGTAAGTGATGCCGACAGGAACTTCCCGCACTGCTCACCGAACGGATACAGCGCCTGCGGGCGGAACTCCAGGGTGCGGACGGCCAGCGCCGTCCCGTCAGGAGCCGTGCCGGAAGCGGTCACCGTCATGGGTGATTCCGTCAGGGCCTCCAGCATCAGCGTGGCCACCTTTGTGCCGTCGGGAGAAGCCGTGGCCGAGCAGGCGCCCTCCTTCGTGCACCCCTGGTCCACGGAGGAGCTGCCGGGGCGCAGTTCGACGCGGGACTCCTTGCAGGTGCCGTCCTGGCACGCCCGCAGATGCAGCGTCTGCACCTGGGAGGAGTAGCCGGCGGTGACTGTCACGGCCACGGAGGTGGCCTGCGCAATCGCCGGGCAGGCGCTGCCGCCGGGCCCGCAGGCGGAAAGGCACACCGCAGCCATCCCCAATGCCACCAGCATTCCGGGCTTGTGCATGCCTTCAGGCTACCGCGCCGGCGGCACACTCAGCCCATTGGAAAAACGCCGATGAACCAGAACGAGGCGACGGCGAAGACCGCGAAAAATGCGATCAGGCAGCCCATGGCCGTGCGCGGCTCCGAGGACACCTGAAGTGATTCGTTGGGGTTCGCCGGGTTGTAGGCCACCTCGATCAGCGAACCGGGAACGGGCTGCTCCACCCCGGAGATTTCGGACTTGCCCATGAAGAGGGTGCCCTGAGGATCCGTGAACTGGTACGTGGGGAAGTAGCGGAGGTTCCGGTTGGAGCCGCCCACGCCGCTGGTCCACCCGGTTGCGCTGCCGGTGACGGTTGCCTGCGCCTTGGGCCAGGATGCCATCTGTTGTTCCTGCCGCTTGGTCCGGCGCGACGCATGGAGCAGCGAAAATATCGCCGCGGCAACAAACAGTGCCCAGACGATGTACAGAATGGTCTTCATGGCTTCCCCCGGTTCCGGTCACCAAGAAGTATGCCATCCCGGCCCCGCGCCGCCGGTGGGTCAGGCAGGAAGCCGGTAGCCGCCGTCGTGCATCTCTGCCAGCCCGTCCGCCAGCAGCCCCGCCAGCGCCCGCTCCAGCTGTTCAGGGGCGGAGTTGAGCCGGTGCAGCGCGGCCAGCGGCACCCCGATTCCTTCCGGGGCGAAGCCAAGGTCGGCAGGTTCACGCTCGAACATGTCCGGCGGCACGGGCGAGTCCGCCAGCCTGAGCACGGCCAGCACGGCGCCGCGGACCTGGCGGTCGGTGCCGTGCCAAGCCTGCCCCTTGGGAACGTACGACGGCGGGGGCTCACCCGCCGCCAGCCACGCGCAGGAATCTTTGACCGGGCAGGCAGCGCACTTCGGCGCCCTGGCCGTGCACACCAAAGCCCCAAGCTCCATGACCGCAGCGTTCCAGCGCACGGAAGTTTCGTCGTCGTCCGGCAGCAGGGCGGCGGCCAGGCGCATCTCCGCCGCGGTCAGCGCCGGGGCGGGAAGCGCGACGCCGGAGACCAGCCGGGCGTGCACCCTGCGGATGTTGGTGTCCACCACTGTTTCCCGGCGGCCGTACGCGAACGCTGCCACTGCGGCGGCGGTGTAGCTGCCCACCCCGGGAAGGGCCAGCAGCTCGGCGTGGGTGTCCGGGACCCTGCCGCCATGGTCCTGCACGATCGCCGTGGCCGCGGCGTGCAGCCGAAGCGCGCGGCGGGGGTAGCCCAGCCGGCCCCACGAGCGGACGGCTTCCCCTGCCGGTTCGCCCGCCAGGCCGGCCGGGGTGGGCCAGCGCTTAAGCCACTCATGCCAGACCGGAAGCACCCGGACCACGGGGGTTTGCTGCAGCATGATCTCGCTGACCAGGACGCCCCACGCGGAGCAGTCCGGTTCGCGCCAGGGCAGGTCACGGGCAATGCCGGCGAACCAGCCGTTGATCCGGTGGTGGAGCAGCTCCAGGTTTGCGGGGTCCGCCGGAGCGTGCTTTGCGGGGGAGGTTTGAGTGTCGATGCCAACACTGTAGTGGATGGGTTCCGGCAGCCCGCAAACCGGTTGTGACCAGCGCGATGGGCCTGCGGCGGCGTGGTGGCAGCGCAGATCCGGCGGGTTTCCCTAGCCTAGGAGGATGGGCAGGCAAGGCAATTCATCAGCGCGCGGCACGGCATCGGGTTCCAGCAGCGTCCGGAAGCCCAGCGCCGCTGTGTACCGCCGGCGACGGATGGTTGTCGGTGGTGCGCTCCTGCTGGTGATCGCGCTGGTGGCGGGCGGGTTCGCGCTCGCCGCAGCCTTCACGGGCGGGTCCCAAAAGGCATCCTCCACCCAGCCTTCGTCCACCGAAACCGCTTCGAACCCGGCCGCATCCCCGTCTGCTGCCGCCACGCCCTCCGCCTCCGCGGCGTCCGCCACGCCGTCGCCCACGGCCCCGGCGACGCCCACCTGCAACCAGAACCTGGTGACTGTCTCGGCCGCCACGGACAAACCCGCCTACGGCCCGGGGGAAAACCCGCTGCTCACCCTGAAAGTGACCAATGGCGGCACCGTGCCCTGTGAGGTCAACATCGGAACCTCCCAGATGGAGTTCCTGGTGACCAGTGGCTCTGACCGGATCTTTTCTTCGAAGGACTGCCAGGCCTCCAGCGAGGACCTGGTGAAGGTGATTGCGCCCGGTGCCAGCGAAACCGCCAACTTCCCGTGGAGCCGTAACCGCAGCGCCGATGGCTGCAAGGCCGTTGCTGCGGCCCCCGGCGGCGGCGGGGCGTACTACATCTTCACCGCCAAGCTGGGTTCCCGGGCCAGCCCCAAGGCCGTCTTCCAGCTGAACTGAGCTGGCTCTTCATCGATTGCTGCGTAACTGTCGTTTTCAGGCTTCATAACGACAACTACGGAGCACTCGATGAGCGGGTGTCCCACGGATGGGAATTTAGAGGAAGCGGTCCAGGAGGCTGGCCTCGGCCATGCGGCTGAGGCCTTCGCGGACGGTACGGGCGCGCTGGTCGCCGATCCCGTCAACGGTCATGAGGTCATCAATGGTGGCGGCCATGAGGTATTGCAGGCCTCCGAAATGGTCCACCAGGCGGTCCGCCACGGCCTTGGGGACTGCCTTGAGGCCGGACAGCAGCCGGTAGCCGCGGGGCTGGACCACCGCGTCGAGATTGGCTTCGCCGCCCGCAAACCCCACAATCGCGGAGATCTTGCCAAGGTCGATCAGTTCCGTGGGGCCCAGGCTGACAAGTTCATGGACGGCCTTGTCGATGTCGTCCGCGGAGGCATTGGGGCTGGCGTAGTCACGGATGATCACGTCGCTGCCGGGGCCCCTGCCCACGGTGAGTTCGTCGAGCTGCAGGGAGAGGAGCCTGCCGTCCTCGCCCAGTTCCAGCACATACTGCGAGATTTCCTCGGAGATGCGGCGGACCATTTCCTGCCGCTGGAGGGTCACGGCCACGTCCCGCACCGTCACCATCGCCTCGATTTCCAGCGCAGACAGCGAACTGGTGACCTGGTCCAGCCGGGCGCGGTAGCGCTCCAGGGTGGCCAGGGCCTGGTTGGCGCGGGCAAGAACGTTCTCCGAGCCCTCCAGGACGTGGCGGAGACCGTTGACGTAAAGGGCAATGATTTGCATGGATTGGCTGACGGAGATGACCGGGACCCCGGTCTGCTTGGCTACCCGTTCCGCGGTGCGGTGGCGGGTGCCTGACTCCTGGGTTTCGATGCTTGAGTCCGGGACCAGCTGGACCGCCGCGCGCAGGATGTTGCCCGCGTCCTTGTCGCAGATGATGGCACCGTCCATCTTGGCCAGTTCCCGCAGCCGGGTGGGCGAGAACTCGATGCCGATATCGAATCCGCCGGAACAGATGGAATCGATGGTGCGGTCGGAGCCCAGGACGATCAGTGCGCCGGTCCGCCCGCGGAGGATCCGTTCCAGGCCGTCCCGAAGCGGTGTTCCGGGTGCAACCCTGCCCAGAGTGGCCTTCAGCGACTCTTCGGGGCTCCGCGCCATAGGTGTTTCCCTTCAAAGGTGCGGACCGCCGCCCGCAGGAATGCCGGCATCTGCAGGTGGCCGGCAGGATCAAAAAAGTGCTCTGATTCCCGCAAGCTCAATGATAGGGGTAAGAAGCCCAAGTTCCGCACGGGCAAGCCCCAAAGTGCCCCATTAGGGGGTAACCGGACAGGCCGCAAAAGTGCCCCCTGGATGTCATGCGGGGCAGGCGCTTTCGCTCCGTTCAGCCGCGGTTCCTGCCGCCCGGCTCAGGCAGCCCCTGCCAGGAGCGTGACCGTTTTGGTGCTGCTGTCCCACAGCCGGGCTGCCGTACAGCGGCCCTCCACGCGAAGGTCCAGCAGGTCCATGGCCGTCCCGAGTTGATGGCCGGGGATGCGGCGGGAGATGGTGACGTGCGGTGTCCATGCCCCCGGCAGGGTGAGCGGCAGTGCACCTGCAAGCCCTTGGTGCAGGTGGCGGTGCAGATCCAGCAGGGGAGCGGTCAGCAGGACAGACCGGGCCAGCACGTACCTGCCGGCTCCGGCGGGAAAGATGATGGCGCCGGAAAGGATCATGTCCAGGGGCAGCGCCTGCCAGGGCCCTTCCTGGCCGGCCTGCAGGTCCGCTCCTGCGGCAAGCGTGATGTGTGGACTGTTGCTGGGTGAGGTGTGCGCTGCCAGGCTGGGCAGGCCGGCGGCTTCGAGGCGCGCCCAGTCGGCCCTGATAAGGGCGTCCGTGCGGTCATCAAAGACCAGTTCGATGCTGCGCATAAGCACATCATGCCGTTACCCGCTGCCCCTTTCCGCGACGTGGTGTGCGCGCCGGGAAAGCCGGGCCGCGGCCGCGGGGTGTTTCAGCGCGTGCGCTCCCTGAGCATCCGCTCCAGATCCCTGCTGACTTTCGAGAGGGACGCGGCTCGGAGCGCCTTGTGTTCCGCCGCCGTCTGGACGCCCCGTTTCCGCAGCGGGGCGGAGGGAATGGCGCCGCCGGGCCCCTGCGCACCCGCACCAGACGGGCCGGCGGCCAGGTTGGTGGCCAGCGGATCAAAGAAAAGATTCCCGGAGAAAGTGGCGCCATGCATCATGCGCCCACGCTAACCGTCCGGCATTTCGCGGCTTTGAACGGCCGGTTTCGCCTGCGTTAAGCGCAGCCCATGCCGGTTTGCCGCCCTGCGATAAACTTGTACTTTGGCCGTTTGCCAATCCTGATTCCCCGCCCTCGAGTCGCAGCGCAGAACCCGAATGGCCCCTGGGCAGCCACAACCGCAGCGAAAGTAGCACCGTGTCCCAAGATGTCCTGACCCCCGCCCGGATCTCCGAGATTCACAAGCAGGCGGGCCGCCGCAGGACCTTCGCCGTCATCTCCCACCCGGACGCCGGTAAGTCCACGCTCACCGAGGCGCTGGCCCTGCACGCGAAAGTGATCGGCACCGCGGGTGCCTCCAGCGGCAAGGCCAACCGGAAGGAAACGGTCTCGGACTGGATGCAGATGGAGAAGGACCGCGGCATCTCCATCAGCTCCGCAGCCCTGCAGTTCTCCTACCGGGACACTGTCATCAACCTCCTGGACACCCCCGGCCACGCCGACTTCTCCGAGGACACCTACCGCGTGCTCGCCGCCGTGGACTGTGCCGTGATGCTGGTGGACGCCGCCAAGGGCCTGGAAACCCAGACCATGAAGCTCTTCGAGGTCTGCAAGCAGCGCAACCTGCCCATCATCACAGTCATCAACAAGTGGGACCGGCCGGGCCTGGACGCCCTGGCGCTGATGGACGAGATCACCGAACGCACCGGACTGCAGCCCATGCCGCTGACCTGGGCCGTGGGCATCTCCGGCGACTTCCGGGGCGTGTGGGACCTGCGGAAGGACCGCTTCGCCCGGTTCCAGCGCAACAACGCCGGCGCGCAGATCGCCATCACCGAATACTTCACGCCGGAGGAAGCCGCCGAGAGCCAGGGCAGCAACTGGTCCGACGCCGTGGACGAGGCAGGCCTGGTGATCGAGTCCAACCTCGAGTTCGACGTCGAAGCCTTCCACGCGGGAAAGGCCACCCCCATCCTGTTCAGCTCCGCCGCACTGAACTTCGGCGTCAAGGAGCTGCTGGACGCCCTGGTGGACTTCGCTCCGCCGGCGTCCCCGCGCCCCGACGTGGACGGTGCGGCCCGCCCGGTTGAGTCGCCGTTTTCCGGCTTCGTCTTCAAGGTGCAGGCCGGCATGAACAAGGCGCACCGCGACCACGTGGCCTTCATCCGGGTCTGCTCAGGCGTCTTCGAGCGCGGCATGGTGGTCACCCAGACCCGCACCGGCAAGTCCTTCGCCACCAAGTACGCACAGCAGGTGTTCGGCCGGGAACGCGAAGTCATCGACGAGGCGTATCCCGGCGACGTGGTGGGGCTGGTCAACGCGTCATCACTGCGCGTAGGCGACAGCCTGTTCCTTGAGGAACCGGTGGAATACCCGGCCATCCCGCTGTTCGCCCCCGAGCACTTCCAGGTGGCCCGGTCCAAGGACCCCAGCAAGTTCAAGCAGTTCCGCCGCGGCATCGAGCAGCTCGAGCACGAGGGCGTCATCCAGGTGCTCCGCTCCGACGTCCGCGGCGACCAGGCGCCGGTGCTTGCCGCCGTCGGACCCATGCAGTTCGAAGTGGTGGAGGACCGCATGGCCCACGACTTCAGCGCCCCCATGCGCCTGGAACGCCTGCCCTACTCGCTGGCCAGGATTTCGACGGCGGACGCCATGCCCGCGCTGGCCAACGTACCGGGTGCGGAGGTGCTTTTGCGGTCCGACGGCGAATACCTCGCCTTGTTCAACGACGTCTGGGCGCTCCGGCGGATCGAGAAGAACCACCCGGACCTGACACTCGTGCCCATCGGCACGCACAACCCGGCGAAATAAGGCATCCGTGAACACTCCTGCACCCCGCGCCGTCGTCACCGGTGCCGGCACCATCAACCCGCTCGGCACCACGGTCAAGGAGACCTGGGAGGCCCTGCTTGAGGGGCGCTCCGGGATCACCGCCCTGCACCAGGACTGGGCGGAGCAGCTGCCGGTCAAAATTGCCGGGCAAATTACTGCCGACCTTTCGGAGCACCTCAGCACCCGCGAAATGAAGCGGATGGACCGTTGCGGCCAGCTCGCCCTGGTCGCAGCCCGTGAGGCGTGGACGCAGGCCGGGAGCCCCGAGGTTGACCCCGAGCGGTTTGCGGTGGTGATCGGTTCCGCATACGGCGGCCTGGGTTCCACCATCGAGCAGGACCGCACGCTGAACCAGTCCGGGCCGCGGAAGGTTTCCCCGCACACCCTTACCCGGCTGATGGCCAACGGTCCCGCCGCCTGGGTCTCCATCGACCTTGGCGCCCGCGGCGGCGCACGGACGCCGGTCAGCGCCTGCGCCTCAGGGGCTGAGGCGATTGTCCAGGCAGCCGAGCTGATCCGCTCCGGTGCCGCCGACGTCGTTATTGCCGGCGGCGTCGATGCCTCCGTCAATGACCTGGTGATCAGCGGCTTCGCGCAGATCCGTGCACTGTCCACCCGTTCGGATGACCCGCAGCGGGCCGCGCGCCCGTTCGACGGCGGCCGGGACGGGTTTGTGCTCGCCGAGGGAGCCGCGGTGGTGGTGCTGGAGAGCGAAGAGCACGCCCGTGCCCGCGGCGCCATCATCCTTGGTGCCGTCGCCGGGGGAGCGGTGACCTCCGATGCCAACGACATCGTGGCGGCAGATCCTGCGATGCAGCGCCGCGTCATGCAGAAGGCGCTGGACTCGGCCGGGATGGAACCGGCGGGGATTGGGTTTGTCCACGCCCACGCCACGTCCACCCCCGTGGGTGACCGGCTGGAAGGCCAGGCGATCAATGCCGTCTTCGGCGCCTCCGTACCGGTGACGTCCACGAAGGGTCACACCGGACACCTGCTGGGCGGCGCCGGCGCGCTGGCCGCCGTCGTGGTCCTCGAAGCCCTCCGCACCGGCCACCTTCCCGGGACGCTGAACGTGGAGGCACTGGACCCGGAAGTGGACCTTAACGTCGTCACCGAAAACGCACACCAGCTTCCGCCCGGGTATGCCCAGGCGGGCCTGGTGAATGCGTTCGGCTTCGGCGGCCACAGCGTGGCTCTGGTGCTCACCGGCGCGTAGCCAAACGCTGGAAAACGCCGATGCAGCAGCGCGTTAAGCGGGGGTCTAGCTGCCCGCCATGTCCTCAACCAGTGCATCGAGGATGGGCAGCTGGCCCTTGACGAGTTTGAGCCGGGCCTCCTGCTCAGGGAACCAGCGGGCGTCGTCGATCTCGGGGTAGTGCTGGATTTTGCCGGACCCCTTGGGCCATTCCAGCGGGAAAGTGTTGCTGTTGATCGCCTCCGGGGCGAACTCAGCCTGCGCCGCGTAGGCGGTGATGAGCTTTCCGGAGGACTGCCGGAACTCGCCGAGCAGCCGGTATTCAGCCTCCGGGGCCGCAGTCCCCATTTCCTCTGCGAACTCCCGCAGTGCAGCAGCCAGCGGGTCCTCGCCGTCGGCGTACTCACCTTTGGGAATGGACCAGGCGTGCGTGTCCTTGCGTGCCCAAAACGGACCGCCCATGTGGGCTATCCATACCTGCAGCCCGTCCGGGGCGCCGCCGGGGGTGGCCGGGGCCTGTCGGTACAGCAGGATGCCTGCGCTTCGAATGGGCATTGGGTCTCCGGATCGTCAGGAAGTGCAGTTGCCGTCCGCCGTTAACGTGGAGTTCACGGCGCTGCTCTAGGTTATTCCTTCAGGCACCCTGCCAGGCACTCCGCTCGAAAGGAGCACTCATGGCCAACATTGCTGAGGTTTTGGGACGGCTCACCCCGGAAGAAGTGGAAGAACTCCGCAGCCTTGGTCCCCAGGGCCACCTGCCGCGGCATCTGGTGGATGCCCTGGACCGCGCGGCCGGGGGAACGGGGTCGGGCCGCGGGTATTACGTTGCCAACGGCAATGTGAGCGCCACCGGCGGCCCGCTGCTGGTGCTGCGCAGCGACGTTTCCAGCTGGCTGGCCGGCGCCGCTTCCTGACTGCCCGGAGCTGTCAGCGTAACGGCAGGATGAAGGTCGCAGTGGTGCCCACACCGGGCTCACTGTCCAGGCTGATGGATCCACCGTGGCCTTCAACGATGGTCTTGCTGACGGGCAACCCCAGGCCCGCGCCCGGGATGGCCGTTTCCCGCGACCGGGCCGAGCGGAAGAACTTGGTGAATGCCTGTTCCTGCTCTTCCTGCGTCATTCCCACGCCCGTATCGGTGACGGAACAGACCAGGCCCGCATCGGTCCTGACGGCCCCGGCAGTGATGAGGCCGCCGCTGGGGGAGTACTTGATGGCGTTCGAGAGCAGGTTCCTGACCACCTGGCCGATTCGCTCCGGATCCACCCTTGCCGGCAGCGGCTGCTCCACGTCAAGGACCAGCTGCAGCCCGTTGCCGGCGGCCTTGGGGAGTGCGGCATCCACTTCCAGGGCCAGCAGCCGGGCCAGGTCCGTTTCCTCCAGCGACAGGTCCATCCGCTCGGATGCCACAGCGATCAGGTCATTGACCAGGCTCAGCAAGTGTTCCGAGTTCCGGCGCACCACCAAAAGCTCCTCCCGGATGTCCTCATGCCCGGGTTCGTCCAAGACCAGTTCCAGGTAGCCCAGGATGGACGTGAGCGGTGTCCGCAGCTCGTGCGAGACAGTGGCAACGAAGTCGTCCTTGGCCGCCAGCGCACTGACCAGGGTGGTGACGTCCACAAAGGTGATGACGGCCCCACCTTCCTGGCCGCCGGCGGGAGGGAAGCTATGCGAGCTCACGGAGTAGGCACGCTGGCGGTCTGCGGGGCCGGCCCAATACAACTCGTCCGTGAAGGCATCGCCGGCTGCGGCCCGGGCTGCGGGAAGCAGGCCTGACGGTACCGGTGTACAGCGGTCCGCCAGCATCAGCGCGCCCGGCCCTTCGGCAGGGCCCATCACGCCGCCGAGGGCGGGGTCCGTGCGCATCGCCCTGTTGGCCAGCACGGTGTGGCCCCAGGTGTCCACCACCCAGACGCCCACCCCAACAGCCTTCAGCACTGCATCAAGCAGGGCCTGCCGGCGGACGCTTTCCGCCAGCGTGCGGGCCAGATCCTGTTCGTTTTCAACAAGCCTGACGCGATGGCGGCGGATGGTGGTGGCCACCACGTGGGCGGTCACCGCGATGACAGACATGACCAGGGGAAGGATGAGGGTGCGGATCATGGATCCCCCGGCCGGGGACGAGCCCTGCACGGCAGCGGGAACAACGATGCTGAGGACCGTCCCAGCAATGGCCAGGACCGGCATGTACGGCCGGACCTGCGCAGAGAGCCAGATGACGGGAAATACCAGCATTACGCTCAGCACGCTGAAGGTAGGTCCACCCGCCTGCCGGGTGAGCCCGATGGCGATGCAATCCATAAGCGGGATCACGGCAAACGTCGCCGCCGGGATCCGGGCCCAGGGCGTGGCCACGCACAAGGCGGCGATTGCAAGATGGAACAGCAGGGCTGCCATAAAGAGCTTGCTGTTGAATGTCTCTGGGCTGAAGACGGCCGTGGCAACCACCACGAGGACCATGGCCAACGTGACCGGCGATTGACTGGCGGCCACCCGCATGCGGGGACTAAGGCTCACCAACAGGCCATCGAGTCGGTCGGACACCACCGGCTGTACCTGCGCCGTGCGTTCATGGTTCACCGCACTGGCGGTCCCCTGCTTTTCCCCGATTACCACGCTGCCCCCAGCACAGAAATGTAAGCCTCCGTCTGCGAGAAGGTTCTGGACTTAGAGTACCCGCCGGGAACCAGTGCTCTGCCCGCTGCCCCCGCACCGGCCCCCGGAAGCAGGCTGCTAGCCAATCAGGAGGCTGAGCGCCTCCGTGAGGTGCTCTACTTCACGCACCGAGAATCCCGCCGGCACGGGACCGGGCCCGGTGTGGCTGGCCGGAACCACGGCGTGGGTGAATCCCAGCCGGTGGGCTTCCTGGATGCGCTGGTTGATGCCCGGTACGGGCCGGACCTCGCCTGCCAGCCCCACCTCGCCGAAGGCAATAAGCCGGATGGGCAAAGGCTTGCGGGCCTTGGCCGACGCCACGGCAAGGGCCACCGCCAGGTCCGTGGCCGGTTCACTGAGCTTCACCCCGCCCACGGTGGCAACGTAGGAATCATCCTTGTGCAGCATGGTCCCTGCGCGCTGCTGCAGTACGGCCAACAGCATGGACACGCGTGAACTGTCCAGGCCGCTGGTGGCGCGGCGGGGCTGCGAGTTGGGGCTTTCGGCGAGCAGCGACTGCACTTCCGCAAGCAACGGGCGGCGCCCCTCCATGGTGACGGTGATGCAGGTCCCGGAAACCGGGTCCTTGGTGCGGCTGACGAACAGCCCGCTGGGATCCGCCAGTCCCTCGATGCCGTTCTCATTGAGGTCGAAGCAGCCGACGTCGTCGGTGGGCCCGTACCGGTTCTTCACGGCGCGCAGCAACCGCAGGCGGGAGTGCCGCTCGCCCTCGAACTGGCACACCACATCCACCAGGTGCTCCAGCAGGCGGGGCCCGGCAATGGAACCGTCCTTGGTAACGTGCCCCACCAGCAGGGTGGTCATGTTCCGCCGCTTGGCGGCCGCGATGATGGATGCGGCCACCTCGCGGACCTGCGACACGCCGCCCGCGCTGCCGTCAACATCGGCGCTGCTGAGCGTCTGCACCGAGTCCACGATCAGCAGCCGCGGCTCGATCTTCTCCACCTGGCCCAAGGCCTGGCCGAGGTCCGTCTCCGCGGACAGGTACAGGGATTCGGCGACGGCGTCGATCCGTTCGGCCCGCAGTTTGACCTGGGCGGCCGATTCCTCGCCAGTGACATAGAGGACGTCCTGGGCGGTGCGGGCGAACTTGGCAGCGACGTCCAGCAGCAGCGTGGATTTGCCGACGCCGGGTTCGCCGGCCAGCAGGATGACGGCGCCCGGAACCAGGCCGCCGCCCAGCACCCGGTCCAGTTCGTCCACGCCGGTGGGCAGGAAAGCTGCCGTAGTGGCATCGACGTCGGCAATCCGGCGCGCGGGCTCCGCGACTGTTGTAGCCGCCGTCGTCCGTGCCACGGCAGTACCCGTTTCCTCCACCGTGCCCCACGCCTGGCACTCGCCGCAGCGGCCCACCCACTTGGCCGTGGTCCAGCCGCACTCGGCGCATTTGTACGCGGGCGCCTTGGATGCCCGGGAAGTCTTTGTTGCCATGCGTCCAACCCTAGCGGCGGGCACCGACACTACAGCGCCGGCAGCACGTCCCTGGCCTCGGCCGCATCCATGCCGGTGGCTTCCAGCAGGTCCACCATCAGCGGCCGGAACAGCATGACCACAGTTTCGCCCTCCAGCCGCGTCACCTCCAGGAGCTTGGGATGCAGGCGAAGAGCGATCTCGCTCAGGTCCCGCCGGGCAGTGCGCAAGTGGGCGCGGCGGACGCCTTCGTGCGTCTCCGCAAGGCCCAGGGAAAGCTCGTCAATGGCGGCAGCTGTCTCCTGCAGCACCCCCGCGATGCTGTCCGTCGCCTCGTCCGAGAGCGCCGTGTGGTTGATGGCGCTGGTCAACCGCCGCGCAAACACGCGGCTGTTCCTCAGGGCGAGGTCGATAAAATCCAGCGACTGCTTCAGCCGGTCCAGTTCATCGCGGTGCCGCCGGTAGGCGGGCGCCAGCGTGGCCACCTCGCCGGACGCCCGGAGGGACTGGCGCATGGCATCCACCAGCGGCTGGCAGTTCCGGCCGCGGATCAGCGCATGCCAGGCCTGGGTGGAATCACTGTTGGCCAGCGCCCCGGCACATTCCCGCAGCACCTCCGCCAGTTCATGCAGCAGTTTCTGCACATCCCGGCGCGGCTCCTGGCGCGGGTCCTTGGGTACCAGGATGGTCACCAGCAGGGCGCACATTCCGCCCACCACGGCATCGATGCTCCGGGTGAACGGGCCCCCGGACGGTGCCGGCAGCAAGACCACCAGCAGCGATTGAAGCGCCAGCTGCGTGGTGAAGATATTCCCGCTGTCCAGGAAACGGGCCAGCAGGATCGAGAAGAGGAGCACGACGGCGGCCACCCAGATATCGCCGCCCAGCCAGTGCAGGAGCAGGTCACCGACAGCAATGCCGATGGTGCAGCCCAGGCCCACTTCCATCACGCGCCGCAGCCGCGGCTCCCGGGAAAACCCGAGGGCGATCAGCGACGAGGTGGCAGCGAACAGGGGGCCGGAGTGGCCCAGGACGTACTCGGCGAACGCATAGGCGCCCACCGCGCACACGGTCATCTGGATGGCGGGCACAAAGGAGTTGCGGCTTCGGATCAACCCGGTCCGGATCCGGCTGCGCAGGAACCGCCTGGTCGCTGAGAGTCCTGCTGGGATGGCCATGGGTCCAAGTCTATTCAGTGCCGATCCACTGCCCGGCGCAGGTGCACTACGACTGCGCATGTGATCTGCGCAATGGTGACCCGGCATTTGTCAGCCAATATCCCGCCGTCGTTAATCCTCCGTTCACTTTGGACAGCCCATCCCGTTACCTGCGGCCCTTAACTTTCTTGAAGGTACAAAACGTACGCATCGCGCAGCAGGGTTCTCCGTCCCTGTCCCGCACCTGAATAACCCTGGAAGGGGTACATCTAGTGAAGGCACTCCGCTTCGGCCGCCACGCGGCTATCGCTGTTATCGCAGCCGGCGCACTCGCGCTCTCCGCCTGCGGTTCAGACAACGCCACGGGCACCGCCCCTGCCGGCTCCCAGTCCGCCGGCGGCACCAAGGTGACCGGTACGCTGACTGGCATCGGTTCCTCCGCCCAGGGCGCCGCCATGGACGCCTGGAAGACGAACTTCGCCTCCGCCAACTCCGGCGCCAGCGTGCAGTACTCCCCGGACGGCTCCGGCGCAGGCCGCAAGGCCATCCTGGACGGCTCGGCACAGTTCGCCGGCTCGGACGCCTACCTGAAGGATGAGGAATACGCCTCGTCCAAGTCCGTCTGCGGCCCCGAGGGCGCCATCAACGTCCCCGTCTACATCTCCCCGATCGCCGTGGCCTTCAACGTTCCCGGCGTCACCGACCTGAAGCTGGACGCCACCACCGTGGCCAAGATCTTCCGTGGCCAGATCGCCAAGTGGAACGACCCCGCCATCGCCGCCCTGAACGCCGGCGTCTCGCTGCCCGACCTGAAGGTCACCCCGGTGAACCGCTCCGACGACTCGGGCACCACGCAGAACTTCACTGACTACCTGGCCGCCGCCGCCTCCGACGTCTGGACCGACAAGGCCGCCGGTGTGTGGCCCGCCAGCCTCCAGGGCGAAAACGCCAAGGGCACCTCCGGCGTGGTCAAGACCGTCACGGACACCCCCGGTGCCGTGACCTACGCCGACGACTCCGCCGTCAGCGGCAAGCTGGGCGTTGCCCAGATCAAGGTGGGCGACTCCTTCACCAAGATCTCCGCCGATGCTGCTGCCAAGGCAGTGGACGCCGGCAAGCCCGTCGAGGGCCGCGCCGCCAACGATCTCTCCATCAAGCTGGACCGCAAGACCACCATCGCGGGCGCCTACCCGATCGTCCTGGTGTCCTTCCACGTCCTGTGCACCACCTACGACAAGCAGGAGACCGTTGACCTGGTCAAGGCCTTCGAGCACTACGTAGTTTCCGCAGAGGGCCAGAAGGCCGCAGCAGAGTCGGCCAAGTCCGCCCCGCTGTCCTCGGACCTCGCAGCCAAGGCCGCCAAGGCCATCGACTCGATCAAGGTCAAGTCCTAGCCAACGCTGTAAAACCGGGTTCCCCGCCTGCCGGACGGCAGTGCGGGGAACTTGGCTTTGCACCGCATCCTTAATCCAGCTACGAATCGAAGGGCCGTCGAATGACCGCCACCTCCCTGACCAGTACCCAGGGCGCCGGGCGCGCCGGGGACAAAGTCTTCTCCGGCGCCACGCTGGCAGCCGGGTGCCTGATCCTCGCCGTCCTTTTCGGCGTCGCGCTTTTCCTGGTAGTCCAGGCAATCCCCGCGCTGACCGCGCCCGCAGACAAGATCCAGGGCGGCCAGGGCTTCTTCGCCTACATCTGGCCCATCGTGATCGGCACGCTCATCGCCGCTGCCATTGCGCTGGTGATCGCCACACCTGTCGCCATCGGCGTGGCGCTGTTCATCTCCCACTTCGCACCCCGCCGCCTGGCGTCCGGCCTCGGCTACGTGGTGGACCTGCTCGCCGCCATCCCCTCCGTTGTCTACGGCGCCTGGGGTGCCGCTTTCCTTGCCAAGGAGATCGCGCCGGCGTACGGCTGGCTCGCAACCAACATGGGCTGGCTCCCCATTTTCCAGGGCCCGGCCTCCACCACCGGCAAGACCATCCTCACCGCCGGGATCGTCCTGGCGGTCATGGTCCTGCCCATCATCACCTCGCTGTCCCGCGAGATCTTCCTGCAGACCCCCAAGCTGCATGAGGAAGCTGCGCTGGCACTCGGTGCCACCCGCTGGGAAATGATCAAGATGGCCGTGCTGCCCTTCGCCCGCCCCGGCATCATCAGCGCCATCATGCTGGGCCTGGGCCGCGCCCTGGGTGAGACCATGGCCGTTGCCCTGGTGCTCTCCTCCGGTGCCCTGACCGCCAGCCTGATCCAGTCCGGCAACCAGACCATCGCCGCCGAGATCGCCCTGAACTTCCCCGAAGCCAGCGGCCTCAAGGTCAGCACCCTGATCGCCGCCGGCCTGGTGCTGTTCGTCATCACCCTGGCCGTGAACATGATCGCGCGCTGGGTCATCACCCGGCACAAAGAATTCTCGGGAGCCAACTAAATGACCTCCACGCTTACCCCCGTCCGCAGCAAGCGGTCGGCGCTCACCAAGGGCCAGCTGCCCAAGTACGCACCCTACGCGGTGCTCGGTGGAGCCCTGATCGTCGGCGCTGCCATCCTTGCCCTGATCGGCTTCAACCCGTTCGGCTGGGGCCTGGTCTCCGCGATCCTGTTCGCTGTGGGCCTGGTGTCCTGGAGCGCCGCGGTGGAAGGCTCCCGCAAGGCAAAGGACAAGCTGGCCACCTGCCTGGTGGTCGGCTCGTTCCTGGTGGCGCTGCTGCCCCTGGTTTCGGTGATCTGGACCGTGCTGATCAACGGCATCCCCGGCCTCATCGACCCCGGCTTCCTCACCACCTCCATGAACGGCGTTACGGGCGCGTTCGACAACAAGGCCGTGGAAAGCGGAGGCCCGGTGATGGGCGGCATCTACCACGCCCTCCTGGGCACCGTGCAGATCACGCTGCTGGCCACCGTAATCTCCGTTCCCGTGGGGCTGCTCACGGCCATTTACCTGGTGGAGTATGGCAACGACGGCCGCCTGGCCAAGGCCATCACGTTCTTTGTGGACGTCATGACCGGCATCCCCTCCATCGTGGCCGGCCTGTTCGCTGCCGCGTTCTTCTTCGTGGTGGTGGGCCCGGGCACCAAGACCGGTGCGGTGGCCGCCGTCGCGCTTTCCGTGCTGATGATCCCCGTGGTGGTCCGCTCCAGCGAGGAAATGCTCAAGATCGTCCCCAACGAGCTCCGCGAGGCCGCCTACGCCCTGGGCGTCCGCAAGTGGCGGACCATCCTCAAGGTGGTTATCCCGACGGCGATCTCCGGCATCGCGTCCGGCGTCACCCTGGCGATCGCCAGGGTCATCGGCGAGACGGCGCCCATTTTGGTCACCGCCGGCTTTGCCACCAGCATCAACTCCAACGTGTTCGGCGGCTGGATGGCCTCGCTGCCCACGTTCATCTACACCCAGATCCTCAATCCCACCTCGCCGTCCAACCCGGACCCGTCCTCCCAGCGGGCCTGGGGTGCGGCCCTGGTCCTGATCATCCTGGTGATGGTCCTGAACCTGGTGGCACGCCTGATCGCCAGGATCTTCGCCCCCAAAACCGGCCGGTAACCAGGCCCTCCTTCCGCCATACCGCGGCGGATCCTAGACTTCAATCCATACCCAGTAAGTGAAGGAACACCATGTCTAAGCGCATCGACGTCAAGGACCTGAACGTGTACTACGGCGACTTCCTCGCCGTTGAGGACGTCAGCATCAACATCGAGGCCAAGTCCGTGACCGCGTTCATCGGCCCCTCCGGCTGCGGAAAGTCCACCTTCCTCCGCACCCTGAACCGCATGCACGAGGTCATCCCCGGCGCGCGCGTTGAGGGCGAGGTCCTGCTGGACGGCGACAACCTTTACGGCCCCGGCGTGGACCCCGTAACCGTGCGCTCGCAGATCGGCATGGTCTTCCAGCGGCCCAACCCGTTCCCCACGATGTCCATCCGGGACAACGTTCTGGCGGGCGTGAAGCTGAACAACAAGAAGATCTCCAAGGGCGAGGCAGATGTCCTGGTGGAACGCTCCCTCAAGGGCGCCAACCTCTGGAACGAGGTCAAGGACCGGCTGGAGAAGCCCGGTTCCGGCCTCTCGGGCGGCCAGCAGCAGCGCCTCTGCATCGCCCGCGCCATTGCCGTGGAGCCGCAGGTGATCCTCATGGATGAGCCCTGTTCCGCCCTGGACCCGATTTCCACCCTGGCCATTGAGGACCTCATCAACGAGCTCAAGGACCAGTACACCGTGGTGATCGTTACCCACAACATGCAGCAGGCCGCGCGCGTATCCGACAAGACCGCCTTCTTCAACATTGCAGGCACCGGCAAGCCGGGCAAGCTGATCGAGTACGGCGACACCCACACCATCTTCAGCAACCCCGTACAGAAGGCCACGGAAGACTACGTCTCCGGACGCTTCGGGTAAGCCGCTGTTCCCGTTGGCGATCTACTGACGCGTTTAGTACGCTAATCGAGATACTTTCGGAACTAGTAGTAAGCCCGCTTAAGGAGTTTTGCCATGACGCAGACGGCCAGTGAACCCCTGGGCCCCCAGCTTACTGTTTCCGTACCCGGGGTGGACGCAGTCCAGGACGCTGTCGAACCGGCGCAGGCTTTCGCGGCTGCGGCGGGACTGGCGGGACCCCTGGCTGCCGGTCCGCTGGCGCCGGAGCTCGAACCGCACCTCGCCCTGGCCGCGGCCGGCGTTGAGGAAGCCATCGAGGAAGAGGACGTCCTGGCCGAGGTCTGGCGCACCAGCTCACGCCTCGAAAGCATGCAGTGGGAACTGGACACGGCCCAGGAGTCCCTGCGGCAGGCTGTCCGCAAGGCCTCCGCTGCCGGAGTGGCGGACGGCGAACTGTGCACCGCCGCCAACCTCACCCCGGAGGAGCTCTCCACCGTCCTGATGGCCGCCGCCGTCGTCAGCCCTGTGGCCCTGGAGCTCTAGCAAACCCGCAAAGCACGCCGTGCCCAACGATGGCCCGGTTCGATGCGCAGGGACGGCTCCTGCACATCGAGCCGGGCCATCATTGCGCCTGCCCGCCATTGCGCCTGCCCGTCACAGTGCAGCGCGCGGTAAGAGTGCGCGGTGCCTATTCCGGGACCTCCAGCTGGAACCCGCAGTGGCAGCGCAGGACCCGGGTGGGCAGGGATACGGCGTTGAGCCCGCTGCCTGACCTGTTGCTGCGGTAGCAGAGCCGCTCAACTTCGAACTCCGCCTCCTCCATGGGGAAGCCGCAGTGGATGTAGTCGTCGCCGAAGAGGACCACCTGGGCCATCCAGCGGACCTGGTTCAGTGCGGCCGCGACGTCGGTGGCGTAGGCCGTGTGTTCCTGGAACAGGTCGCAGTCGTTGCAGGTGTAGGACACTGTGACCAGGTCCCCGCCGGCAGCGCCGATGGCAGTGATGGCGTGGATGGTCAGCTGGTGCTCGGTTCCGCAGGCCTCGCACTGGGGTTGCCGGGGCTGTGGAAGGTGGCGCCGGGAATAGGAGTGGGACATGGCGCGCCTGCTCTTTTCCGCGTTGTGCATCCAAGCCGCCGGGTGGCTGCAGCGGCACCTGGTCCGCAGCCCTGCACACGGCGCGGACGCCGGTCCCCGGCACCGTTGACCGGGGGCGCACTCTCGAATCTACGTCACGGCGGATTCCCTGTACAGGGCAGCGCCGCCCCCGGGTGGGCCTGCCTAGACGGAAATGGGGGAGAGGGCCAGCGCAAGCACGAAGCCCAGGGCGCACGTCGCCAGCGGGGTCAGCCCCCAGAGCCACAGGATCCGGATGACCAGTTTCCGGTTGGTGACCGAAAAGTGCTGGTTTTCCCCGGCGCCGAGGGCCCCTGCCGTGACGGTGTGGGTAGTGGAAAGCGGCCAGTGCAGCCCGATGGCCCCCACGAAGAGCATCAGCGCGCTGAAGGTCTGGGCCACGGAACCACGAAGAGGATCGATCCTGGTGATCTTGTATCCAATGGTGTGGGAGATCCGCCATCCCCCGAAGAGCGTCCCGGCGGTCATCATCACCGCGGACAGCGCCGCAACCCAGGTGGGGATCCCGCCGTCGGAATAGCCTCCTGCCAGCAGGGCCAGCAGCAGTACCGCGCTGACGCGCTGCCCGTCCTGCAGGCCGTGGCCAAAGGCCACCGCGCCGGCTGCAACAGCCTGGCCCCGGCGGAAGCGCTGGTTCACCACGTTGGGCTGGGTGTAGCGGGCCACCCATGTGGCCGGATACACCAGGAGGAAGGAGCCGCTGTAGGCCACGAGCGGGGACAGCACCAGCGGCAGGACCACCTGGAACAGGAGCGACTGGTCCACGCCTGCCACTCCCGGGCCTCCGATCGCCAGGCTGGCGAGGCCTGCGCCGGCGAGCCCGCCCACCAGGGCGTGGGTGGAGGAGGCGGGGATGCCGCGCCACCACATCAGCACGCCCCAGGCGCAGGCGCTGGCCAGGCCCGCCACCAGGATGGCCAGGCCGTCGGTGCCGGACGGAAGGTTGATCCAGGTCCGGCTGACGGCGACGGCGAGCAGGGCGCTCAGGAGGGCGCCGACAAAGTTGAAGAACGCGGCGAGGAGCACGCCGACGCTGGGGGTGAGGGCCCGGTTGCGCACGGCCAGGGCCACCGAGGTGGACGCGTCGCGGAAACCGTTCAGGAAGGCAAACGCCGCGGCCAGCAGGACCACCGCGCCGAAGATGACTGCGGTCACGTCAGGATTCCTTGACGATGATGCTGCCTACCTGGGTGGCCACCCGCCGCATGTCCTTGGTGACCTCCACCAGCTGGTTGGCGATGTCCCGGTTGCGGGAGTACTGGGCCCACTTCATGTCCGCGATCATGTCCGCCACCCAGACGCGGTGGGTCCGTTCTGCCCGTTTGGCGAGGCGCAGGATCTCGATCCAGTAGTCCTCGAGGTCATCCAGGTCATTGAGCCTGCGCATGGCGTCAACGGTCAGTTCGGCCTGCCTGCTGATGATCTCCAGCTGGTCTGCGGCGCGCTTCGGGAGGCGGTCCAGCCGGTAGAGGGCCACCAGCTCTGCCGCGGCGTCCATCTTTTCCATGGCTTCGTTGAGGTACCGGGAGAGGGCGTACATGTCCTCGCGGGGCAGGGGATTCACAAAGCTGGTGCGCATGTGCGTCAGCAGCGCGAAATGCAGTTCGGCGGACTTGGCCTCGATGTTGTGCATGTCCTCAACGAGCTTGCCGTGCTCGTCCGCGGGTACGCCAAGGATCTCGGCCAGGGTGGCGGTGGCCAGCACGATCTGTTGTGCCATCTGTGAGAGCAGGTTCAGCCCTGCGGGCTCCTGTGGAAAAAGGCGCAGCTTCACGTGTTTACCGGTCTCCAGGACGTATCAAGGCGGGGGTTGCTGCCGCGTGACTTGACGGCGGCGCGCAACTGACGCTTACTCTACCGGCCCGTAACTGCACCCTCTGAATCGGCCACCTGGAAGAGGGCAGAAAAATGGTGCCGAACCGGATACGCCTCTCGGCGGTAGGCCGCTCTAGGCGGCTAATTGTTGAAGCCCGGGGGTTTCGCGGCTCGGCACCGGTTTCAGTCTTCTACTTCACCCGGCCCAAGTCAATCTTGACAGCGGGGGCTTGGTTCGTCCCGGAAATCCGGTCCGCCGGGGGAAAAGACGCCTCAGTCCAGTTCGCCCAGGCGCCACGCGTTGGCCGCGTGTTCAAGGTCCTCGGCGGTCTTGACCAGCTGGTGGGAGTTGCGGGTCAGTTTGCTGGCGTGGGCCTCGTTGGCATGCTCGGCGCCGTCGGCGAGGGTGGCCTGGCCGAGCGCCACCACGCGGCAGAAGGCGGCGGAACGTTCCAGCGCGACGTCGAAATCGCCGTCGAACGCGCCGGAAAGGATGGCGTCCGCCATGGTGCGCATTTCGTCGGCGCCGGGCGGCTCAGCCGCGCCGGCCACCACGTTGGATACCTGGGCGGTGTCCCTGCCCGCGCGGAAGTAGACGCTGATGCGTTCGGGGTCCTGGACGGTGGCGGCACGCAGTGCGTAGAGCCGCCAGAGGGCGCCGGGAAGGGAGCGGGCAGGGCTCTCCGCCCACATCTCGGCGATGGCGTCCAGGCCCTGTTCGTCCGCGAGCTTCACCAGGCGTTCGGTGATCACCGGATCGTCGCTGTCGCGGCCATGGCGGACCAGGGCCTGCGCGGCAAGGTGGGCAGCCTCTGATACCCGGGCGGGATCGGCACCGCCTGCGAAGGGCTCGAAATCCATCGGAGCGAAGGGCTTGGGCTTATGGTGCCGGTTGCTGCCGCCGTACGGAGTTGTTCCTGCTTGCTCGCTCATGCCCCCCACGCTACTCCTGTGCCACAGCGGAAATCGAGCGTCCGCGGGGCTTGTCCGGTGACGGCGGCAGGGGCCCGGACCGCGGGGTGAAAACGTACGACGGCGGCGCCCGGGGCGTGTGCGAAGTGTCCGGAACCATGGGTTAGAGTATTAACGTCCAGAAATGGATTGGGCCGTACGGGCAAAACACAGCGTGTTTGGCCGGCGGCAGGGGCCTTTAGCTCAGTTGGTAGAGCATCGGACTTTTAATCCGTGGGTCGTGGGTTCGAGCCCCACAGGGCCCACCCATCAAGACCACGAGGGTCCGCCGCGAACGTGCAGGCGGGCCCCATGCTTTTAAGCAGCCACGGTCAGGCAGCCACAACAGCCCCGTTCCGCGGCAGTCCGCCCGCGAAAGAGACGGGAACCGCGGAAGCCTGTCCAGGGTCTGCCGAGTCCATGGCCTGCACGTGCACGTGCGGTTCCGTGCTGTTGCCCGAGTTGCCGCACAGTCCCACCGGCTCCCCGCAACCCACCATCTGGCCCGGCTGGACGCAGACGCTCCCGCGTTTGAGATGGCACAGCGCGATGAACACCCCGCCGGACTCGATGATCACGTGGTTGCCGGCCAAGCCCAGCCACCCCTCCCGCACGCGCCGGGCCTGGGTTGCGGCATAACCGATCGAAGGAAAACCGCGGAAAGCTGCGTGGTCAGGTTCCCCGTCATGGGCGGCGCACACCACGCCGGACGCCGGCGCCGTCACAGTCCTGCCGAACCCTGCGAAGCGTTCCGGCGGCTCGGGCCGGAACAGGGAGGCCAGGGTGAGCGGTGCCGACTGCCCGCTGGCATCCACCGGCGTGAAATCGATGGCGAAGCTCGTGGCAAAGAGCCGCGTCCCGTGGCTGGGGACCCGGTCCGCCGGTGAGTTCTGCACCAGCCAGGTGCCCGTGAAGGGATAGGCCAGGTCAACCGGGCCTGCCGGATTCACGGTTCAGCCGGCGGGATCGTACTGGAAGGCGCGCAGCTCCTGCGGGCAGCGGCAGGCCACCGCGATCTTCGCAGCCCACTGCACCGCGGCGTCGTATGCGGGCAGTTCCAGCACCGTGTAGCCGCCCTCGATCTGCGCGCTCTGGGGGTAGGTGCCCGCACGTACCGATCCGTCGCCGCTGACGGGCGGGACACTCTCGTCAATGCCGCCCCCGAAAACCCATACTCCGGCGTCTTTGGCCTCCTGGACCACGGCGTGGGCGGCGTCCGCTACTTCCTGCAGGCCGCCGTCGGGGATGTCCATGGCGCCGCTGGGAAACGAGATCAGGTACTTGGTCATTCCGCCGGCTCCTTCTTCGCAAACGGTGGATCACCCTTATCCTTCCCATTGGTCAGCTGCCGCGCAAGGATTCAGCCGCACTCTTCACGGGCGCCCAAGCCCGCGGCACCAGCGGGCGCAACACGGGGAGCTGCGGAGGCGGCAGCAGGCACAATAGGCACATGGTAAAAACCAGCAAGGGCCGGATGCCGCGCCTGGAAGACGTGGCCAAGGTGGCCGGCGTCTCCCACCAGACCGTCTCCCGCGTGGTGAACAACCACCCCAACGTGAGCAAGGCGACCCGGGAAAAGGTGGAGGCAGCCATTGCCGAGCTGGGGTACCGCCGCAACACCGCGGCCCGGAGCCTGGTCACGCGGCGCTCGCAGACCATCGGCGTGCTGGCCAGTGAACTCTCCCAGTACGGGCCCGCCAACACCCTGCTGGGGGTGGAACATGCGGCCCGCAACGCCGGCTACTTTGTCAGCATCGCGGCGTTGCGGGAAGTGAGCAGGGACGCCATCGCCGACGCGGTGGGCCACTTCATGGACCAGGCCGTGGACGGGATTGCGGTACTGGTCCCGCACGCGGACACCCTGGCCGTGCTGGAGCAGCTGAACCTTCCGGTGCCCGTGGTGGCCGTGGGCTCCGCCGGCAGCGCCTCCGTCAGCGGGGCCATGGTGGACCAGCGCGCGGGCGCCAGGCTCGCCGTCGAACATCTGGTCAAGGAGGGCCACCTGCGGATCGGGCATATCGCCGGCCCTCCCGACTGGACGGACGGTGCCGAGCGCGCGGAGGGCTGGCGCGCGGTGCTTCGGGAGGCAGGGCTGGACGAATCACTCATGGTGGAAGGGGACTGGAGTGCGGGGAGCGGCTATGCAATCGGCCGCCGGCTGGCGTCCGGACTCACGGCCACGGCCATCTTTGTGGGGAACGACCAGATGGCCCTGGGCCTCCTGCGCGCGTTCACCGAGGCGGGCGTCAGGGTGCCCGACGACGTCTCCGTGGTGGGCTTCGACGACCAGCCCGAAGCGGGCTACTTCACGCCGCCGCTGACAACCGTACGCCAGGACTTCGAGGAACTGGGGCGCCGCTGCATGGACATCATGCTCGCTGAAATTGAGTCAGGTGCCGCGGTGAGCTCCACGGTGGTGCCGCCGCAGCTTGTCCTCCGCGCCAGCACCGCCGCCCCGGCGTCCGGTTAGAGGCTCACGGGGTGCCTGGAGGGGCGGCCTAAACCCCGACGGAAGAAAAGTTAAAAAATCTCCATGAATCTGCATCCAAATCCGGGCCTGCGCCGGTAGTAGGGGTGTCAGCAAAAACGCCCGGCAGCCGGGCCGTTCAAGGAGATGGACATGCGCAACACAATCTTTACCGCAGGTGCCGGGGCGGCAGTCATTGCAGCCGCAATCGCCCTGGCCGGCCCCGCCAACGCAGCAGAGGGAGACGCCCAGCTCTCAGTGCTGCACGGCGTTCCCGGACTCACCGTGGACGTCTGGGTCAACGGCGACCGGACGCTGGACGATTTCACCCCGGGAACCCTCGCCGGTCCGCTGGCCCTTCCCGCGGGCACCTACGAAATTGCCATCACGGCAGCCGACGCACCCGACGCGTCCGCCCCCGCCATCGGTCCCGTCAGCGTCACCCTGGCCGCCAACGGAAACTACACAGCAGCCGCCCACCTCGGCGCAGACGGCAAGCCCACGGCAAGCCTGTTCACCAATGACGTCTCCCGGATCGAGGCCGGCAAGGGCAAACTGACCGTCCGGCATGCCGCCGCCGCACCCGCCGTCGATGTCCTGGCCGGCGGCACCGCCGTCGTCACCAACCTGGCCAACCCGAACGAACAAACCCTGACCCTCGATCCCGGCACGGTCCCGGCCGCAGTTGCCGCCGCCGGCACCACCACCCCCGTGATCGGCCCGGCGGACGTCACGGTGGCCGAAGGGACGCACACCATTGTCTACGCCTGGGGCAGCCTGGCGGACCAGAACCTGAAGCTGGCCGTTCAGACCATCGAGGGCCTGCACACCGCTCCGGCCTCGGTGCCCGGCGCCCTTGACGGTTCCGCAAAGACCGGCGGGGCGGGTCCCGCAGTTGCCACCGCCGGGTTCGGCCTGGCAGCGCTGGCCCTGCTGGCCGGGGCGGTGGGCGTAGGCCGCGCCGTCCGCGCCCGGCGGGCCGAACTGTAGCCGCCCGGCTGCAGGACCATCAGTGCAGGGGCCCGTCCGCACACCCGCGGTCGGGCCCCTGCGCGGGCCCCCTTTGTTCCCCAACCGATGTCTTCTTTGGAAGGAGGCCAGTCATGAACGCACTTACGACGCCGGAAGGCCGGTCCCGCAGTCGGCCTGCCTCAAGGGGTGCGGCAGCAGCGCTGGTGGCTGGAGTGCTGGTTCTCTCCGGCTGCGGTTCCGCCGGCCCGTCCAATTCCGGGCAGGCACCGCCGGCTTCCCTGCTGCCGCAGGCGACCGCCCCTTCCAGCGCCGCCGCCTCCACCCCAAACCCTTCCAGTCCTGGCAGCACGCGGCCGGGGGGCATCCCGCTCCGGCCAGCCACCCTGCCGGTGAACGCTCCAGCCCCGGTACCCACGTCGCTCACCGTGGCCGGCACGGCCATTGATATGCCGGTGGTGCCCGGGGGAGTGTCCACCGCAGCAGCGATGGAGATCCCGGACGTGTTCGACCGTGCCGCCTGGTACAGGTTCGGCCCCGCCCCCGGGGCGGCCGAAGGCGCCGCCGTCATCGCCGGACATATCGACACCACCTCGGACCGCGCGCCCTTCTCCGCCCTGAAGTCGCTCCCGGCGGGAACCATTATCCGCGTGGGAAGGGACGGCGCCCCCTCCCTCAGCTACCGGGTGGTGGGCGTGGAGCTGATGGCCAAGGACAGGTTCGACGGCGCGTCCCTTTTCAGGCGGTCAGGGCCCCATGAACTCAAGCTGGTCACCTGCGGCGGCAAATGGCTGGACGAGCGGATGGACTACAGCGACAATGTGATTGTCACCGCAGTCCCTGCCTGAACCGGTCCCCGCATGAACCAGTTCCTGCACAGCCGGTGGCCAGCCATGTATCTCGTCGCCGAAGCCGGGAGGGAGCCGCCCGTGACCCTCCCCGGCCGCGCGTCCCCTGGATGGGATGACGGGCTCACCGACTCTTTCCTGTCCGGCGATGAGCGCGCACTGGCGGCGGCCTACCGCGAGTTCGCGCCGCTGGTGCATACGCTGGCCCTCCGCTCCCTCGCGGACCGCGCGGCGGCGGACGACGTGACCCAGGAGGTCTTCATTCGGGTGTGGCGCTCCCGGAGCACCTTCAACCCGCAGGTTGCCCGGCTCCCGGCGTGGATTGTTGGCATCACGCGCAATGCCATCGCGGATGCCCAGCAGTCCTCGGCCCGCGAAGCGCGCAAAGCTTACGCTGCCGCGGGCGCCGGCCTGGCCGGGGACGCGGGGGCAGGAACGGAGGCCGCGGAAACGCTGGCGGACCGGCTGCTCCTGGACGGTGAACTGGAAAGGCTGGGTGAGCCCCAGGGGTCCATCATGAAGCTTGCCTTCTACGAGGACCTGACGCACGAACAGATTTCGCGGAAACTGGACCTTCCCCTTGGTACCGTCAAGAGCCACATCCGCCGCAGCCTGACGCACCTGAGAAGCAGATTGGAGGTAGACCATGCCGCATCTTGATCCGGAACAGTTGAGCCTCCTGGCGCTGTACGACGACTGGGACGACCCGGGCGGCCGGGAGCACCTCCTGGCCTGCCCGCAGTGCGCCGCCGACTACGCCGCCCTGCGGCGGGCGGTGGACGCGGTGAAGACGACGCCGGACACCAGCCTGCTCTCCGTGCCCGGGCCCCAGGTCTGGGCCGGAATCCACCGCGAACTGGGCTTGGGCGATTACGTCCGGGAGGACCCGCTTGCGGCGGGGGTGCCGGCGGAACCCGGGCCTGTGGAAGACGTTTCAGGGGAACGCGGGGCTGAACGTCGCGGGGCTGACGGAGGTGCCGCAGCTCCCGCCGGCACGCCCGCACCCGGGGACATTCCGACGTCGAACGTTGTCTCTCTCGGTGACAAAACAAGCGGCAGCCGGACAAGGCGAACCCCGACAGGGGGTGCCGGAACGGACAGTGCCCGGACGAGGGGCGCGTGGCAGCGACCCGGAACGTGGCTGGCAACGGCGGCAGCTGCTGTCCTGGTGGTTTTCGGCGCCGTCTGGGCCTTCAACCGCCCGCCCCAGCCCCAGGAGCTGGCGGCAACCCAGCTGACCCCGCTGCCGCAGCACTCCGCGGCGGGATCGGCCAAAGTGGTGGAGGCCAAGGATGGTTCCCGCAGCCTGGAGGTCAGCCTGGACAAGGATGAAGCCAAGGGTTACCAGGAGGTGTGGCTGATCGCGCCGGACCTTTCCAAGCTGGTCAGCCTGGGCGTCATGAACTCCACATCAGGAACGTTCCCGGTGCCTGCCGGACTTGACCTGTCCCAGTACCCGGTGGTGGATGTATCGGACGAGCCCATGGACGGCAACCCGGCCCACTCCACCATCAGTATTGCCCGGGGCACCCTCACATCCTGATTCGGGCCCGCGGGCGCACCCGCCAACCAGGCTGGACCGGCAGCGGGTCAGCGGCCGAAGTGTGAGTGCGGAGCACCTTCCGGAAGCCGCTCCAGGATGTCCTCGGCCACCTTGCGCACCTTGATGTTCCGGTGGCTTGACGCCTTGGCGAGGATGGCGAACGCCTCCTGGTAGGAGCACCTGTTCTGGGCCATTATCACGCCGCAGGCCACATTGATGGACGTGCGGCTGTCCAGGGCCGAGCGGAGGTCCGTGGCCAGCGACCGCGCAGTGTGCAGGTTGATGGCCATCTGCAGGCTTTTGGTTGCCAGCATCGCGAAGGTACGTGCCTCCGCGATGACCTGGAGCGGGAAGGCCTTCGAGTCCTGGGCGAAGAAGGCGAGGGCGGCCCTTGACTGGCCGAGTTCGCTGTTGCCGGGGATCCCGTCGTCGGCGGGAAGTTCTGCGTCCAGGCGGAGCCTGACCGCGAGGGCGCTGCCGAAGCCGGCCGCCTGCAGTTGGCTGGAATAGTGGCGCCAGCGGAAGTCCCCGTTCCTTTGGAGGACGGCCACGGGGTGGCCGCCTGCCATGACGTCGGTCACCGGTCCTTCGGCCGTTTCCCGTTCCCACTCCAGCAGGGTGACTACCTCGTCGGTGGTGCCGGTGACGGCGGGACCGCGTTTGGGCTGGTGAAGCACCAGGCCGCAGCCGACGTCGATGCCGGCGGTCCTGACCACGTGCGCGGCCGATGCCGCCACCAGCAGGTCCAGGGAGTCTGCCAGGGTCCGGGCGCCATTGACCAGGTCCAGCAGGAGAGCCGTGTTCTGTGGGTTTGCGTGCTCATGGCTGCCCTCCCCGGGCAGCGGTGTATTGCCCCTCCGGGAGAGCGGACGGGCAAGAGGGCCGGCGACGGCTGGGGGAGAGTCCTTGGTCTCGAAGGACTCCTCGTCGCCGGCCCCGCCTATCACCCGGGTCCGATGGACCGGGAAGCCTGCGCGGCCTATGTGTGGTGAACGATGCATTGCCGGTCTCACACCCCCCTAGTGAGCCAAGTACCGAGAGCCTGAAGGTCTTGTCTCTGTGAAAAAACCTAATGGGCCTCCGGTCCCCGGTGAATGCGTAGCTGGTACCTGTTTTTTCGATTAGGTAGTACTTGGAGGTTCCGGGTCCTGCGCTGTTTGGAGCGTCGCCGCAGGTGGGCGCGCCGCGGGGTCCTCCGGCCCCGGCTGGAACCTCGCGGCGGCGCCGCAGGCCAAACCCTTGACTCCCGGAGCGGGGCAACAAACAATATCTTCTATAACGTTGTAAAAACTACCCGAGGATATCCCTGTGACCCAGCCACAACCAGCCGCAGCCAAAATCACCATCGATCCGTCGTTCACCGTGGGCCCCGTCCGCCGTCGAACCTTTGGCGCGTTCGTTGAGCACCTGGGCCGGTGCGTCTACACCGGGATCTTCGAACCCGGACACCCGGACGCCGATGAGGACGGCTTCCGCAAGGACGTCCTGGAACTGACCCGTGAACTTGGCGTTTCCACCGTGCGCTACCCCGGCGGCAACTTCGTCTCCGGCTACCGCTGGGAGGACGGCGTGGGCCCGGTGGACCAGCGTCCCGCGCGCCTGGACCTGGCCTGGCACTCAACCGACCCCAATACCGTGGGCGTAGACGAGTTCGCCAGGTGGTCGGCCAAGGCGGGCGTGGAACCCATGATGGCCGTCAACCTGGGCACCCGCGGCGTGCAGGAGGCACTGGACCTCGTGGAGTACTGCAACATCGACGGCGGGACCGCCCTCTCCGAGCAACGCCGCAGCAACGGGGCAGGCAACGGCTACGGCATCAAGATGTGGTGCCTGGGCAACGAAATGGACGGCCCCTGGCAGATCGGCCACAAGAACGCCCTGGAGTACGGCCGGCTCGCGGCGGACACAGCCCGCGCGATGCGCATGATCGACCCGGACCTGGAACTCGTGGCCTGCGGCAGCTCCGGGCCCAGCATGCCCACCTTTGGGGAGTGGGAGCGCGTGGTCCTGGCGGAAACCTACGACCTGGTGGACCTGATCTCGGCGCACCAGTACTTCGAGGACTTCGGCGACCTGCAGGAACACCTGGCTGCCGGGCACAAGATGGAGGCCTTCATCCGCGACATCGTGAGCCACATCGACCACGTGAAGTCAGTCAAGAAGTCCAGCAGGCAGGTGAACATCTCCTTCGACGAGTGGAACGTCTGGCACATGAGCCGTGACGAGTCCAAGGTGCCCACAGGCAAGGACTGGCCAGTGGCCCCCGTCCTGCTGGAGGACACCTACACAGTGGCGGACGCCGTAGTGGTGGGGGACCTCCTGGTCACGCTGCTCCGGAACACCGACCGCGTCCACTCGGCAAGCCTGGCGCAGCTGGTGAACGTCATCGCACCCATCATGACCGAACCCGGAGGCCGGTCCTGGAAGCAGACCACCTTCCACCCCTTCGCCCTGACCTCCCGGCACGCCTCCGGCACGGTGCTGCAGCTCGCCGTCGAATCCCCCTTGGTCAACGGCGGCACCACGACCGGCTTCGCGGCACTGTCCGCCGTCGCCACCTACGACCCGGACAAGGGTGAGGCCACAGTGTTCGCAGTGAACCGATCGGCCGCCGATGCCCTCGCACTGGATGCTGCCGTGGCAGGCCTGGGCGATGTCCGGGTGGTGGAGGCCGTCACCTACGCCAACAAGGACCCCTACTGGCAGGCCAGCGCCGACGATTCCACCTCCGTCCTGCCCTCGGAAAACGGCACGGTGAAGGTGGAAGGCGGCCGGCTCACCGCTGAGCTTCCGGCCGTGTCCTGGTCCATGATCCGGCTGGCCGTGGAGTCCTGACCCGGCGAAATTTCCCTGGGGGCGTGCTTATGACGACGGCGGTCCGCAGGTGGGAGGATGGACGGCATGGAACTGCACATCACGGGTGATCCCGTCGCGGACAAGTTGTTGAGTGAGGACGATTTTGCCCTCCTGACCGGCATGCTGCTGGACCAGCAGGTAACGATGGAATCCGCGTTCGCCGGGCCGGAAAAGATCCGGACCCGGATCGGGTCGCTCAAGCCCGGGGCCATTGCGGCGCATGATCCTGCGGCGTTCGTGGAGATGTTCAAGGAACGGCCCGCCGTCCACCGTTTTCCGGGCTCCATGGCTGCGCGCGTGCAGGCGCTCGCCGAGGCGGTCCAGAACGAGTGGGACGGTGACGCCGCCGCCATCTGGACCAAAGGCTCGCCGGACGGTGCCGAGGTGCTGCGGCGGCTCAAAGCGCTGCCCGGTTTCGGGGAGCAAAAGGCGAAGATCTTCCTTGCCTTGCTGGGCAAGCAGCGGGGCCTGGAGGCTCCGGGCTGGCGCGAAGCGGCAGGACACTACGGTGAGGATGGCGCCTACCTGTCGGTGGCCGACATCGTGGACCCGGAATCCCTGGTCAAGGTGCGGGCCAGCAAGCAGGCTGCCAAGGCGGCGGCAAAGGCAGGAAAAGAACGTTAATGGCAGTCACCATGAACGACGTCGCGAGGGCGGCAGGCGTCTCCCTCAAAACCGTTTCGAACGTCCTGAACGACTATGAATTCATCCGTCCCGCCACCAAGCAACGGGTGCAGGATGCCATCGCGGAGCTGGGCTACGAGGCCAACCTCACCGCCCGCAGCCTGCGGTCCGGCAAGACGTCCATGCTGGGCCTGGTCCTGTCCGACCTTTCCGCCCCCTACTATGCCGAGCTGGCGTCCAGGCTGATGAAGGCTGCCGCCCGGCACGGGTACCGGGTGATGGTGGAGCAGTCCGACGCCGAAGCCTCCGCTGAACTTGGCGCCCTCCAGGGGACCTTCCGGCAGCTCACCGACGGCCTCCTGTTCACGCCGCTGGTGGTGGACGCGGATGCTATTGCCGCGCGGGCGGGCAAAAAACCGGTGGTGATGCTCGGCGAGCACATCGTGGATCCCCGGTTCGATCTGGTGACCATGAAGAATGAGGAAGCCGCGGCTGCGCTGACCAGGCATCTGCTGGCCGGCGGCCGCCGTCGTATCGCCGTGGTGGGAGCGAACGCGGGGGAGTCCGCCGGGACTGCGGGCCTGCGCCTGAACGGGTACCGGAGTGCGCTGGCGGAAGCAGGCATCCCCTTCGACGCCGCGCTCGTGGCACCGGCTGAATGGCGGCGCGATACGGGTGCTGCCGCCGTCGCCGGCCTGCTGGATAAGGGCGTGGAGTTCGACGCCGTCTTCGGGCTGAATGACGTACTGGCGCTGGGGGCCATGCACGAGCTGCTGATCCGCGGCGTCAAGGTGCCGCAGGACGTGGCGGTGGCCGGTTTTGACGACATCGACGAGGCGCGGTTCGCGTCCCCCTCCCTGACCACCGTCTCGCCGGGCATGGATGAGATCGCGGAGCGGTCCATCCATCTGCTGCTGGAGCGGATCGCCGGCAGGGAGCCCTCGGAACAGGGCGTGCACGTGGAAGCCGGGTTCGAACTGAAGGTCAGGGAATCCGCACCCTAGGGTTTCGCCGCGCTCCACGCGGGTAACTTTTCCTCACCACCCGGCCCACCGGTTCAACGAGGAAAGGTGCCCACATGATTGCCCTCCTGGTCATCGACATGCAGAACGCATTCTTCGAAACGCCCGAACTGGCGGCCCAGCAGGACCGGGTGGTGAGTGAGTGCAACCGGCTGCTGGAAGGGTTCAAGGCCGCCGGGCACGCCGCGCTCCTGGTCGGCACCGAACACGAGCGGGACAAGTCCACCTGGACCCTCAGCATGCTGGACGATGACCAGGGCTTCATCTTCCGCGGGAGCGGGCAGGCCCAGTCGGTGCCCGGCCTCATCAGGAAGGATCTGCCCCAGTTGAACAAGACCAGGGACAGCGCCTTCGTGGGAACCAACCTGCTGGCGCGGCTGCGGAACTGGGACGCCGGCGAGGTGGTGCTCGCCGGCGTCTCCACGCACAACTGCATCGCCCAGACCGCAGCCGACGCATTCGCGCACAACATCCGGGTCACCTACGCCAAGGACGCGATGGCCTCCGAAGCCGACCAGGACGCTGCCGACATGCTCCGCATCCTCTCCGCCACTTACCGGCAGCCCATCCAGTCCAGCGACGAGATCCTTGCCCGGCTCAGCGGGGCAAACTAGCCTTCCCACCGTTGGGGCATATCCCCAGCTTTTGTTGATACTCCTGAAACCTGGCGGAAACGTGACCCGCTTACGCTGGCAGCACGCCGCAGGCCGTCGAAGGGAACCCCATGCATCTTATGCCGCGTGAGCAGGAGAAACTCCTGATCGTGGTGGCCGCCGACCTGGCCCGCCGAAGGCAGTCCCGCGGCCTCAAGCTCAACTACCCCGAGGCCGTGGCCATCATCAGCTATGAACTGATCGAAGGCGCCCGCGACGGCAGGAGCGTGGCCGACCTCATGAGCTACGGCACCACCCTGCTCACCCGGGCGGACGTGATGGAAGGCGTGCCGGAGATGATCCACGACGTCCAGATCGAGGCCACCTTCCCGGACGGCACCAAGCTGGTCACCGTCCACAACCCCATCCGTTAAGGAGCGCGGCAATGATTCCAGGCGAGTACGTCCTCCGGCCGGAGCCCGTGACCGCGAATGCGGGCCGTAAGGCCATCGAGGTGGCCGTGACCAACACGGGCGACCGGCCCGTCCAGGTGGGGTCGCATTTCCATTTTGCCGAGGCCAACGCGGCCCTGGCCTTCGACCGCGAAGCAGCTTACGGCCGGCGCCTGGACATCCCCGCGGGAACGGCAGCCAGGTTCGAGCCGGGGGATTCGCGGAGCGTGAGGCTTATTGAACTGGCCGGGACCCGGGAGGTCTACGGGCTCAGCAACGCGGTCAATGGAAGGCTCGACGGCGGCACGCGCCAAAGCGGGCCCCTTACGGAAGGGGAAGGCGAGTGAGCTTCGAGATTCCGCGCCGGCAGTACGCGGACCTTTACGGCCCGACCACCGGGGACAAGATCCGCCTGGCGGACACCGAGCTCTTCCTCGAAATCGAAAAAGACCTCACCGTGTACGGCGAGGAAGTGGTGTTCGGCGGCGGCAAGGTGATCCGCGACGGCATGGGGCAGAACGGCCAGGCAACCCGTGATGAGGACATTCCGGACACCGTCATCACCAACGCCGTGATCCTGGACCACACAGGGATCTACAAGGCAGACGTGGCGCTGAAGGACGGCCACATCTTCCGGATCGGCAAGGCCGGCAACCCACAGATCACCGACGGCGTGGACATCGTGATCGGCTCCAGCACGGAAATCATCGCGGGCGAGCGGAAAATCCTCACCGCCGGCGGCATCGACACCCACATCCACTTCATCTCCCCGGACCAGATCCCCACCGCCCTGGCCAGCGGCGTAACCACGATGATCGGCGGCGGCACCGGCCCCGCCGAAGGCACCAAAGCCACCACCGTGACGCCCGGAAAGTGGCACATCCAGCGGATGCTGCAGGCCGCCGAGGCGTTCCCCATGAACATCGGCCTGTTCGGCAAAGGCCACGCGTCCGCCGTCGAACCCCTCGCCGAGCAGATCCGTGCCGGTGCCATCGGGCTCAAGGTCCACGAAGACTGGGGAGCCACCACCTCCTCCATCGACACATCGCTCACCGTGGCTGACGAGTACGACGTCCAGGTGGCCATCCACACCGACACCCTGAACGAGTGCGGGTTCGTGGAGGACACCATCCGCGCCATCGCCGGCCGGGTCATCCACACTTTCCACACCGAAGGCGCCGGCGGCGGCCACGCTCCGGACATCATCAAGATTGCAGGCCTGCCCAACGTCCTGCCGGCCTCCACCAACCCCACACTGCCGTACACGCGCAACACCATCGAAGAGCACCTGGACATGCTGATGGTCTGCCACCACCTCAACCCGGACATTCCCGAGGACGTGGCCTTCGCCGATTCCCGCATCCGCGCCGAGACCATCGCCGCCGAGGACGTCCTACAGGACCTGGGCATCTTCTCCATCACCTCCTCCGACTCCCAGGCCATGGGCCGGGTAGGCGAGGTGATCACCCGCACCTGGCAGGTGGCGGACAAGATGAAGAAGCAGCGCGGGGCGTTGGAAGATGCCGACGGCGGGACGCACGGCAGCGCGGACAGCGACAACTTCCGGCTCAAGCGCTACGTGGCCAAGTACACCGTCAACCCCGCCATCGCACAGGGCATCGCCGATTCCGTAGGGTCAGTGGAAGTGGGCAAGTTCGCGGACCTGGTGCTGTGGGACCCGGCGTTCTTCGGCGTCAAACCGGAACTGGTGCTCAAGGGCGGCCAGATCGCCTACGCACTGATGGGCGACTCCAACGGGTCCATCCCCACCCCGCAGCCCCGGACCATGCGTCCCATGTTCGCCACCTTCGGCAAGGCTGTGCAGCAGTCCTCCATCACCTTCCTGTCCAAGGCGGCGATCGACGCCGGGGTGCCCCGGGAACTGGGCCTGGAAAAGGTCATCCGCCCCGTCTCCGGAATCCGCAACCTCACCAAAGCCGACCTCAAATACAACGACGCCACGCCCGACATCCAGGTGGACCCGGAAACCTACCAGGTGACGGTGGACGGCGAGGACGTCACCTGCGAACCGTCCGACGTGCTGCCCATGGCCCAGCGGTACTTCCTCTTCTAGAACCGCGAATTCCAAACCCCCGAAAGCAACCACATGATCATCGACAAAGTCCTGGGCAACCTGCACGACCTGCCGGACTCCGACCTCGCAGCCTACGCCGGCCTGCACCGCGAAAAAGTCGTCCTGCCCAGCGCCCAGCTGGTCAAACGCATCCAGCGCGCCACCACCGACCACGGCAAGGAAATCGGCATCCGCCTCCCCGCCGGCTCCGGCGACCTCCGCGACGGCGACATCCTCCACGTCGAAGAAGCCAACATGATCGTGGTGTCCGTCCTGCCCACCGACGTCCTGGTCATCGCGCCCCGCACCATCCACGAAATGGGCGTCACTGCGCACTCCCTCGGCAACCGCCACCTCCAGGCTCAATTCTTCGACGCGGACAGCGAGTATGGGGCGGCCGTCATGGTGTGCGCCTACGACCACACCGTCGAGGACTACCTCACCCATGCCGGTGTGCCCTACTCCCGCCAGGAACGCGTCATGCCCGTGCCTTTTCGCCATGCTGAACACTCGCACTAACTCTCACGCGCTGCGCGCTCTTACTGGTGCGTCGGCGGGGGCTTCGGCGGGTGATAGGGGCCGTGCCCGCTTCGCGGTGCCCGCCACGCCGCGGCCCCTATCACCCGCCTCCGCCGGGTTGGGCAGGTACGTCGCCTTGGGAGCGCGGTTATGAGTTACCAGCTTGCTCTTCAGCAGCTCACTGACTCTGCTCTTCCTACTGGGGCTTTTGCTCACTCTTTTGGGTTTGAGACCTACATCGATCGGGAGCTCGTTTTTGATGAAGGGTCTTTCGGGCTCTGGCTCGGTGCCTTCGTCGGCCAGCAGCTGACCTATTCCGATGGGCTTGCTGTTCGGCTGCTCTATGAGGGGGCTGATCTTGGGGAGCTGGACTCGCTTTTGTCCGCTTCCCTTTTGCCGCGGCAGGTCCGGGAGGCCAGTGTGAAGATGGGCGGCCGGCTGCTCGAGATTGGGGCTGAGGTGTTTCCCTCGCCCGCGCTGGAACTGTACCGGGACCTGGTGGCCACGGGCCGCGCCGCCGGGCACCAGCCGCTGGCGTTCGCCGTCGTCGCCCGCTCCCTGGGCGTACCGCTGCAGGAGGCGCTCGCCGCCTACCTCTTCGCCACCGTCACGTCCCTCACCCAGAACGCCGTCCGCGCCATCCCGCTCGGCCAGAACGCCGGGCAGCGCGTGCTGCGGAAAGCGCACGACGACGTCGCTGCCGCCATCGACGCGGTCGCGCACCTCACGGCGGACGACCTCGGCGCCGTCAGCCCCGGACTGGAAATTTCGCAAATGCGGCACGAACGCCAGCGTGCCCGGATGTTCATGAGCTGACAGGGCTCGTGACCTAGGAGGAAACCATGACTGAACCCATCAAAATCGGCATCGGCGGGCCCGTCGGCGCCGGTAAAACCCAGCTCGTGGAACGCCTCACCCGGCACATGAGCGGCGACATCTCCATGGCCGCCATCACCAACGACATCTACACCATCGAGGACGCCAAAATCCTCGCCGCCAACGGCATCCTGCCCGTGGACCGCATCATCGGCGTCGAAACCGGGGGCTGCCCGCACACCGCCATCCGCGAAGACACCTCCATGAACACCGCCGCCATCGAGGAACTCAAAACCCGGCACCCGGACCTGCAGGTCATCTTCGTCGAATCCGGCGGCGACAACCTCTCTGCCACCTTCAGCCCCGAACTGGTGGACTTCTCCATCTACATCATCGACGTGGCCCAAGGCGAAAAGATCCCCCGCAAAGCCGGCCAGGGCATGATCAAATCCGACCTCTTCATCATCAACAAAACCGACCTCGCACCCCACGTCGGCGCCGACCTGTCCGTCATGGAACGGGACTCCAAGGAATTCCGTGGCAACAAGCCGTTCTGCTTCACCAACCTCAAAACCGACGAAGGCCTCGAGAAGGTCATCGAATGGATCCGGCACGACGTCCTGATGCTCGACCTGGCATGAGTACGACGGCGGCAGCAAGTTCCGCGCGTCCGTCACCGGGGCTTCCACCCGCGTCCGCTGATCGGCCCCCGATGGGCGAGCTTGAGCTTCGGGTCGCCGTTCGTGGTCGGCGATCCTTTGCCGAGCATCAGTACCATCGGGGTGCCTTGAGGGTTATGCGGCCGCATTACCTCGATGACTCCGGGCAGGTTTGTTATGTGGTCGTGAATCCTGGCGGGGCTTATCTTGGGGCGGACCTGTTCCTGCTCGATATTGAAGTCCAGGATGGGGCTGACCTGCTGCTGACGACGCAGTCCGCTACGAAGGTCTATCGGACTCCGGGCTCTTTTGCCGAGCAGCGGATGGTTTTGCGGCTGGGGGAGGGGGCGCGGCTGGAACTCATGCCGGACCAGCTCATCGCCTACCGGGAAGCCAGCTACCGGCAGCGCACGTCCGTGACCCTGCGGCCGTCGTCGTCGCTGGTCATGGCCGAGGTTGTGACGCCCGGATGGTCGCCCGACGGCGCCGCCTTCCGGTATGAGGAAGTGCGCCTGAGGAACCACATCTGTGTGGAAACCGGGGCGGGGACCGAACTGCTGGCGCTGGACAACCTGCTGATCCGGCCGCCGCTCCACGACGTCACCGGGCTGGGATTCATGGAAGGCTCCAGCCACCTCGGATCGCTGGTGGTGGTGGATCCCCGGGCGGACCAGGCGCTTGCCGACGAACTGCACCTGCTGACCACTGACCACCAGGCCCTGACCGGCATCTCGCTGACTCGCACTGTTGCGGGGACCACCGGGCTGGTGCTGCGGAGCCTCTCCAACAGCACCGACGAACTGAACCGCCTGCTTCGATCCTGCACGGACCTGCTGCGCGGACGCTGGTACGGCCAGGGACCGCTGGACCTGAGGAAGCACTGATGGCCGGCATCGCCGCGCTCTACCGGGACCGGGACTCGCTGCCGCTCCGGACCCGGGCGCTCTTCACCTTTGGTGCCGTGGCCGCGCTGCACGCTGCCGCCGTCGTCCTTTTGCTTGCCGGAACCCGGACCGGGGGCGGCGGGGCGCTCTCCTGGGGTCTTGTCCTTACCGCCTACCTGGCCGGGGTGAAGCACAGCTACGACTGGGACCACCTGGCCGCCATCGACAACTCGACCCGGAAGTTCGTGGCACAGCGGCAGCATCCGGTGAGCGTGGGCTTCGCGTTCAGCCTGGGGCACAGCTCGGTGGTGACCCTGGCGGGGGTGCTGGTAATCGCCGGTGCGTCCATGGTTGGCGGCCTGATGGAGGACGGTACGGCCGGGAACCTGGTGCTGGGGCTGATCGGCAGCGGTGCATCCGGGCTGTTCCTGCTGGCCATGGGGCTGTTCAACGGCTCGGCCTTCACCCGCTCGGCCGCTGCCTTCCGGCGTTCCCGGGCCGGAGCAGCCATTGATCCCCGCGACCTGGAACCGCAGGGACTGGTGGCGCGGCTGCTGGCCAAACCCCTCGCCAGGGTGCGCCGGCCGCGGAACATCTACGTGATTGGCTTCCTCTTTGGGCTGGGTTTCGATACCGCCACCACCATCGGGCTGCTGATGATGACGACGGCGGCGTCCCTGGCCGGGGTGCCCCCGTTCGCCCTGCTCGCCCTGCCGCTCGCCTTCGCAGCCGCGATGACACTGTGTGACTCGGTGAACGGGATGGCGATGATGCGGATGTACCGCTCGGCACTGGCCGACCCGCGGCGGAAGCTTGGCTTCAATGCTGCGGTGACGGGCATCTCGGCGGTCTCGGCCCTGTTCATTGCCGTGATCACTTTGGCCGGCTTCTTTCACGCCGCATTCGGTTTGCATGATCCGGTGACGGCGTGGCTTTCATCGATCGACCTGGGCGACGCCGGCCTGCTTCTGGTGGCGCTGCTGCTGGCCGTCTGGGGCGGGGCCGCGCTGGCGTGGAGGCAGGCCCGGAACGGATAGGGGCGCGGAGCCGGCATCCACTGCCGGCGCCGCGCCCCCGTTGTGATGGGCGGCTCCTAGCCGAAATCGGCCACGTAGCTGGGAACTCCGACGGCGTCCGTGGACACCGGCGCTCCGGTGTCATTGACCACGTGGTCCAATGTCCCGGCGCCAAGATTCACGGTCAGCAGGCTGTGCAGCTTCACGCCGGGCGTCACCGGCACCTCGAAGCCGCGGGTGGCGTGGATGGTGGGGTCCACGTTGTTGTACACATAGCTGCCGCCGCCCCAGAGTTCATGGGTTTTGACGGAGTCCGAGACCTTGTAGCCGGCCCAGCCGAGAATCCCGTCATGCTGCCACGCTGCCTGGTTGGGGGCGTCGTAGGGCAGTTCGTTCTGGAAGAAGACCGTTTTGCCGTTTTCGCCGTTCCAGATGACGTTGTACTCCTGGTAGTGCTCCACGAACAGCCCGGTGGCGGTGACGTTGTTGCCGTTGACGATCACGCCGTTCCTGCCGGTGTTGGTGGTCCAACCGACACCGTTCCCGTGGTCTGCGCGCCAGGCCCAGATGTGGTCCAGGAGGACGTTGTCGCTGTTGACTTCCAGGCTGACCGAGGCCTTGCCCACATGGGGCCCGCCGATGCGGAAGAACACATCGTGGAGGGTGGTGGGATTGGCCGGATCGCTGCGGACGGCAGAGTTGGCCGCTCCGCCCCCTGCGCCCGGGATTGCCTTGCCGATGCGCATCAGGGCGGGTGAGTTGACCTCACCGGCATCCACGGTGACGGCAGCAATGTCCACGCCGGGGACATCCGCGACTGTCAGGGGAACCGATCCGTTGACGGCGGAAAGTGTTGCCATTCCAAGTCCAAGCACCACTGTTCCTGCGCGCTTGACCTCGATGCTGCGGTCAATGTCGTAGACCCCGGGGGTAAGGAGCAGGTTCTTTCCACGGGCCAGTTGCGTGTTGATGGTCTGCACTGAATCGCCGGGCGATGCGACGTAGAAGTCGGCCAGCGGGATGCTGCGGCCTTCCGTAGGGCCGTTTTCCCACGTGGTCCCCGCTGAGTCCTGGTGCACGGAGGGCACGAACACGCTGTACTGCCCGGCGGGGTCCACCGTCAGGTAGGGCTTCTCGCGGCTGATAGGAGTCGTGTCCAGGGTGGTGTACGGCGGGTCCGGGAAGGAATCTGCAGGTGCCCCGTTGACGCCCGAGAACACCTGGTTCCAGACTCCGTTGGACCAGCTTCCAATGCTGCAGTTGCGCACCAGGTACTGCTGCTGGGAACCGTTGATGACGGCGCCCGTCTTGGAATCAGCGATGAAGCCGCCGCTGGCGTACTGCGGGCCGGCGGTGCAGTAGTCCATCAGGGAAAGGTTGCCGCCGGTGATGTTGACCCGGCGCATCGGCGAAGCCTGGGAGGCTGCCCAGAAGTTTGCCGAGCTGCGGCAGCCTTCGAGGCCGGTGACATTGATGGTGAGGTTGGACAGGGAGCGCCAGAAGTTGTTCAGGGCGATGCAGTTGTCCGCGGTGAGACAGCGGTTGTAGACGTCGACGTGTCCATTGATGGTGACGTCGGTGGGTGCAGCACCCAGTCCGGCGACTTCCGTGGAATAGCCCACCTGGACAATCAGCGGCTCCTCGGGGGTGCCGTAGGTGCCGGGCTTGAACAGCAGGGAGTAGCGCTTGGTCCCCATTTCGTCATCCACCTGCTGCGCCGCAATGGCGTCCACCGTGGCCTGGATCTGCGCCACGGGCATGCCGGGATCGAAGACGTAGGTGTTGGACCCGAACGGGTTTTGCGGCGCCGGCGGTGGCGACGCCGGAACCTGAACTGCGGGCTGCGCGGCTGAGGGTGCGGCCTGTGCCGGAACGGTCGCGCCGGCGGCGAAAAGCCCGATGAGGAGGGCGGTGCTTGCGGCAACGATGCCATGGTGGTGCCGGCGCTGCGGCGGAAGGGGTCTGGGTGCATCAGGGCGTGAGGATAGCGGCATTGCTGGTCCTGTCAGTGGTGGGGCTGGACGACCATAACGGCTGCGACAGGCAGCCGGGGTCGAGTGGTGGGAGCGCTCCCGTCGGGGAAGCGTAGCATCGGGTTTTTGCCGGGGCAAGGGTTTCGCGGGAGCGCTCCCACGGAGCGGCGGTGTCGTATTGTCGGTGTAATGAACGAAAAGACCAGCCGGGCCGCTCCGGCCGGCCCCGCGCGGCCCAGCCCCACGCTGGAGGACCTGGCATCGGCCGCTGGGGTGTCCCGCTCCACGGCATCCCGCGCCATCAACGGCGGCTCCAAGGTGAGTGCGCAGGCCCAGGCTGCGGTTGATGCCGCGATCGTGGCACTCGGCTACACCCCAAACCGTGCCGCGCGAAGCCTGGTCACCCGGCGCACGGGTTCGGTGGCGCTGGTCATCCCCGAACCCGACGCCCGGGTCATGATGGACCCGTACTTCGCCGCAGTCATTACGGGAGTCAATGAAGCACTGCGTGAGACGGACCTGCAGCTGGTACTGCTGATGTCCCGGGCCGGCGACGACTCGGCGCGGACCATCCGCTACCTGCGCGGGGGCCACGTTGACGGCGCGATCGTGGTATCCCACCACCGTGCTGACGACTGGGTGGAGACCCTGGGCGCCACCGGTTTGCCCACCGTCTTCATCGGAAGGCCGTGGGACACGGAATCCGGGATTCCCTACGTGGACCTGGACAACGTCGAGGGCGGGCGGCTGGCGGCACGGCACCTGGCGGGAACCGGCCGCACCCGGCTCGCCACTGTCGCCGGCCCCACGGACATGACGGCCGCCGTCGACCGCTTGGAAGGATGGCTGCAGGGGCTCAGGGAAGCCGGCCTTGAGCCCGGACCGGTGATGCACGGGGACTTCACGACGGCGGGAGGTGCCGCCGCTGCCAAGAGCCTGCTGGCCGGGACGCCCGGCGTGGACGGGATATTCGCCGCATCAGACCTCATGGCGCTCGGCGTGGTGGACACTCTTCGCGGAAGCGGACGGCGGGTGCCGGACGACGTCGCGGTGGTGGGCTTCGACAACCACCCCATCCAGGCGGCAAACGGCCTGGGGCTCACCACCGTGGCCCATCCCGTGGCGGACATCGCGGCTGCGGCGGGGAAGCTGCTGGTCAGCGCCATCGGAAACCCCGGAGAGGCCTGGGAGCCCGTCATTTATCCGGCGGAGCTCGTGGTACGCGGAAGCACTGCGGGCTGACCCCTGAGCTTACGCATGGCGCCCGCAACCTAGGCGGCCAGGCCGCCCTTCGCCTTGCGGTGCGTCCGGTGCCGGGCGGGTGCCAGGCGTGAATGGGCGCCCGCGAGAACTTCGCTGCCGTCCGGCACGGTGCTGTCCGAATCCAGGTGCACGCCGTGCTCGATCAGGACGCTGGAGCCAATGCGCGAGTGGCTGCCAATGTGGACGCGGTTGCCGATCACCGTGCCCCGGCCGATGCGCACGCCGTCGCCGATGACCGTCCGGTCACCGATGGTCGCGCCGCGGTCGATCCAGCTGCCGTGTCCAATCCGGCAGCCTGAACCCACCTGCGCGCCGTGCTCAACGTAGGTCATGGGGCCGATCCGGGCGCTCTCCGCCACGCTGGCTCCCGGAGCGATGAGGCCGCCGCCGTTGTCATGGCGGCTGTACCGGGTGACCTTTCCGGCGTCGTCCTCGACTGACACAAACTTTGCGGTCATACCATCCCTCGTTACCACCGCGGTTATTTACCGCGCAGTAGGTTAACGGCCGGGAGGCCGCGAGGATTCCCTGGACAGGGCCGCGAAGGGGCTACGCCACCAGGTTGGCGGCGGCGGTATCCATGTGTTCCAGGATGGTCTTCCGGGCCAGGGTGGCATCCCCGGTGTCGATGGCGCCCACGATGTCCTTGTGGCGGTCAACGCTCATGTTGCTGACGCCCTTTTCCAGGCCCGCGAACATGATGGACATCCGGATGGACCCTTCCAATGACTCCCAGGAGTGGAGCAGGGTTTCATTGCCCGTGAGCCGGCAGAGGGTTCGGTGGAATTCGAGGTCGGATTCGATCCGCTCCTCCAGGCTTCCGTTCGTGGCCTCCGTCATGGCGTCGATGGCTTTGTGGAGGGATTCGGTGACGTGCTGCCGGTCCGGGAGCTCGCAGAGTGTCCGGGCGGCGAGGGATTCCAGGGCGGCGCGGACGGCGTAGATGTCCCGGATTTCCTTTTCGTCCAGGTGGCGGACGGAGAGGCGGCCACGGGGTCCGGCGGACAGCAGGCCCTCCTGTTCCAGCTGGCGGAGGGCTTCGCGGAGCGTGCCGCGGCTGATCTGCAGCATCTCGGACAGTTCGGTTTCCACCAGGTGCCGGCCCGGTTCCAGCTCGCCGCTGGTGATGGCGGTCCTCAGTGCCGAGAGCGCCTGCTCGCGCAGGCTTTTCTTTTCCAGTCCCAGCAGCGGGGCGGTCAGTCCGGCCATGGCTTCTGTCCTCAATGTCATAAGTCGACTGTTTACAGTCGGTAGTGGTTTCGATATTACGGCAGAAAGCACGGCACCGGAGGGGACCGGTGCCGTGCTTTCTGCATTGGTTTCGTGCCCTAGCCGAGCTCGGCGAGGACTTTGGCCACGATGCGGTCCACGGCAAGGCCGTACCGGTCGTGCAGGGTGGGCAGGGCGCCGGCGTCCAGGAACTGGTCCGGCAGCGCCACGGGCACCACGCGCTTGCCCACACCGGCGGTGACGACGGCGGAGGCCACGGTTTCGAACAGCCCACCCACCACGGAGTGGTTCTCCAGGGTGACGGCGAGGCGGTCCGTGTTGATTTCCTTGAGGACGGTTTCGGCGTCGAACGGCTTGATGGTGGGGGTATGCACGACGGCGACGTCCACGTTGTGTGCCGCCAGGGCCTTGGCTGCCTGCAGGGCGCGCATGGTCATCAGGCCGGAGGAAATGAACACCACGTCGTTGCCGCCGCGCAGCACCTTGGCCTTGCCGAGCTCGAACGTGTAGTCGTACTCGTCCAGGACGGTGGGCACGTTGCCGCGCAGCAGGCGCAGGTAGGTGGGGCCCTCCGAGGCGGCGAGCTGCGGCACGGCCTGTTCGATGTCGATCGAGTCGCAGGGGTCAACGATGGTCAGGTTGGGCATGCCGCGGAAGATCGCCATGTCCTCGGTGGCCTGGTGGCTGGGGCCGTACCCGGTGGTCAGGCCGGGCAGACCGCCCACGATGTTGACGTTCAGGTTCGGTTCGGCCGCGTCCAGGCAGAGGAAGTCGTACGCGCGGCGCGCGGCGAACACCGAGTAGGTGGACGCGAAGGGCACCAGCCCCGTCTCGGCGAGCCCGGCGGCTGCGCCGAAGAGCAGCTGCTCGGCCATGCCCATCTGGAAGAACCGCTCCGGGAAGGCCTGGGCGAAGATGTGCATGTCCGTGTACTTGCCCAGGTCCGCGGTCAGGCCCACGATCTTGTCGTTCTCCTGTGCGGCCTTGACCAGGGCGTGCCCGAACGGTGCGTTGGAGGTCTTCTGGCCCGGGTCGGCAAACGATGCGATCATCGCCGAGGTCTTCAGCTTCGGCTTGGCCGCTGCTGCGGTGTCGGGGGCCTCGGTGGTGGTGCTCATGCTGAAGCCTTTCCTTCGTAGCCGGCGGTGAGCTGCCCGCGGCAGATCTGCCATTCGTTCTCTTCGATGCGCATGAAGTGCGCCTTTTCGCGGTTCTCCAGCAGCGGCACGCCCCGGCCCACCCTCGTGTCGCACAGGATCACGGAAGGACGGCCGACGGCGGCGGCCTGGTTTGCTGCGTTGTCGAACGCTGCGAGCAGCGCACCGACGTCGTTCCCGTCCACGCGCTGGGTGTACCAGCCGAAGGATTCCCACTTCTCGGTGACCGGCTCGGTCCGCAGGACGGTTTCGGTCTTGCCGTCTGCCTGCAGGGCGTTGATGTCCACCATCGCCGTGAGGTTGCCCAGTTGGTGGTGGTGCGCGCCCATGGCGGCCTCCCAGGTGGAGCCTTCGTCGAGTTCGCCGTCGGAGAGGAAGTTGAACACCCGGGCGGACGAGCCCTGGTAGCGCAGGCCCAGGGCCATGCCGACGGCGATGGTCAGGCCGTGGCCCAAGGAGCCCCCCGAGATTTCCATCCCGGGCGTATAGGTGGACATCCCGGACATCGGCAGACGGGAATCGTCCGAGCCGTAGGTTTCGAGTTCCTCCACCGGGACAATCCCGGCTTCGGCGAGAGCGGCATAGTGGCCGATGGCGTAGTGGCCGGTGGAGAGCAGGAACCGGTCGCGGGCTTCCCAGTGCGGGTCCCCGGCGCGGAAGCGGAGCTGGTCACCGTAGACGGTGGCGAGCATGTCCGCGGCACCCAGGGCCTGGCCCACGTACCCCTGGCCCTGGACCTCGCCCATGTTCAGGGCGTGGTGCCGGATCCGGTAGGCGGCGGCACTGATCTTCTCCAGCCGTTCGGGCGTCACTGCGGTCTGCGGTGCTTGTCCCTGCAGTGTTTGTCCCTGCGGCGCGTCCTGGACGGTATCTGTAGGCATTACTGGCTCCGTGGTCGTGTGCGTGGTGGTCATTCAGGCGTTGACGGTGTTCGGGGTGCTTTTGGTGGCCTCGTCAGCCAGCTCACGTTCCCGCTTGCCCCAGGTTTCCCGGGTGGCGACGGCGGCCCAGAGGCCGATCAGGGCGTACGCGCCGAAGAGCAGCGCGGGGCCCATCCAGCCGAAGCTGACGAACAGCAGCGTGGTGATGAACGGGGTGAAGCCGGACACCATGGCCGAAATCTGGTACGCCAGGCTGGCGCCGGAGGCGCGGGTCTTGGCCTGGAAGAGCTCCGGGAACCAGGCGCCCTGGGCGCCGGCCAGGGAGTTCTGGCATACCGCGTAGGAGATCACGATGGTCAGGATGATGGCGATGAACAGGCCGGTGTTGACCAGCAGGAACATCGGGATGGCGAACAGTGCGGCGAAAGCGGTGGACCAGATGTAGAGCGGGCGGCGGCCGATGCGGTCCGTCATTGCTGCCCAGGCCTGGGTGGCAAAGATGCCGATGGCCGAAGCGATGCAGAGGGCGATCAGGGTCTGGCTCTTGTCCGCCAGGTGCTGGCTGTTGATGTAGGAAATCATGTAGGTGATGGAGACGGCGTAGCCGGCGGTCTCGGCGATGCGGAGGCCGATGCCCTTGACGATGTTGCGCCAGTCCGTCTTGATGACCTCCACGATGGGGGCCTTCACGATGGCGCCGCTGTCCTTGACCTCATCGAACACCGGGGACTCGGGGACCTTGGAACGGATGACCAGGCCCACGATGACCAGCAGGATGCTGGCGAGGAACGGGATGCGCCAGGCGAGCTCGCCACCCAGCTGGACGCTGAACAGGAAGGTCAGGTTGGCCAGCAGCAGGCCCACGGGGAAGCCGGCCTGGACAATGCCGGTGTACTTGCCTTTGGCCTTCCAGGGTGCGTGCTCGTAGCTCATCAGGATCGCGCCGCCCCACTCAGCGCCGAAGGCCAGGCCCTGGATGATGCGGACGAAGACCAGCAGTGCCGGGGCCAGCAGTCCGACTGCCGCGTAGGTGGGGAGCAGGCCGATGGCGAAGGTGGCCAGGCCCATCAGGATGAGGGAGGCGACCAGGACCGGCTTGCGGCCCACCTTGTCGCCGAGGTGGCCGCCGATGATGCCGCCAAGGGGGCGGGCTGCGAATCCGACGCCGAGGGTGGCGAAGGAGGCCAGGGTGCCGGTCACGGGATCGCTTCCGGGGAAGAATGCAGTGCCGAAGTACAGTGCGGCAGCGGTGCCGAAGCCGATGAAGTCATACGTCTCAATCACGGCCCCCACGCCGGATCCGATGGCAACTCGCCGGGCGTCCTTGGTGCCGTGGACCGGGCCGCGCATGGTCAGAGCATCTTTGCTCATGGTGGTTCCCTTTCGAAAAGCGGCTGAAGGAGGTCGGCCGCTGTCGACTGTTAACAATTGATGGATCCAGTGTGACCCAGATCATTCTCACTGTCAACAGTCGACTTTTAGAGTTGACTGTTGACAGTTAACGTCCGTATTGTGGTCCCCATCACTACAGCCCGGCACGAACCAAAGGATCAATGATGTTCCATTCCAGACTTGGGTGCTCGTCCATCAGCTTCCGGCACCAGGACCTGGGCACCGCCCTGCGCACCATGAAGGGGCTGGGCTTCGAGGAAATCGACCTGGGCGCGCTGCCCGGCGTGTGCGACCACGTGCCCTGCGAGCTGAACGCGGCCGCGGTGGACACTGTCTCCGCCGAGGTCAACGCTTCGGGCCTGCGCGTCCGTTCCGTGAACGGCGACATCGGGGACCTGAACAAAGTGCTCGACGACGTGGGCCGGGCCGGGCGGGAGCGCCACCTTGACGCCCTGCTGACCCTGACGTCCAACATCGGTGCGAAGGCACTGGTCCTGCCGTGCGGCGCCCTGGACCACGCCCCGGTCCGGAGCGTTGACGAGGACCTGGACCTCGTTGCCGCCCAGCTCATAGGTGGCGGGCGGCGGGCGGCGGAGTTCGGCGTCGAACTCTGGACCGAATCCCTGCACTTCCTGCGGTTCTGCTGGAACCTGGAGCGCGCGGGACTCCTGGCCGACCGCCTTGCCGGTTCCGGCGTCGGGATCGTCATGGACTTCAGCCACATTGTGGCCTCCGGCGAGGACATCCAGGCTTACCTGGACCGGCACCAGGGCCGCATCAGCCACGTCCACCTGCGCGACGCCGTGCCGGGGAACATCAACCTCAGCATCGGCAACGGGGACGCCGACTTCGCCGGCGGCCTGAAGCGGCTCGCCGCCGACGGCTACACCGGCCACTTCTCGCTCGAACTGGAAACCCGGGACGTCACCAATGACGAACGCCCGGCCGCCGCCGCCAAGGCAGCAAGCTTCATCACCGACCTCATCTGAACCCACCCCCTCCATCGACTGCTGAGTAAGTGTCGTTTTGAACGTCCAAAACGACACTTACGGAGCAATCGATCCATCAAAACAATTCAAGGAGCACCACCATGACCACCATCCAGCGCACCGCCGTCCTCACCGGAGCAACCTCAGACCGCGGCATCGGCATCACCACCGCCCGCCGCTACGCCCGTGACGGCTGGGGCATCGTCATCCTTGACCTCGACGGCGAGAAGTCCGCCAAGGTCGCAGCTGAAATCGGCAACGAATTCAACGTCCCCGCCTTCGGCCACGAGATCGACGTCGCTAACGAAGCCTCCGTGATTGCCGCCCAGGCCGCCGTCGCCGCCGAAGTGGCCGCCGGCAACCTCCCGCCCGTCGGCGCCCTGGCCAACATCGCCGGCATCACCTCGCCCATCCCGTTCCTGGAGACCACCCTTGAGCTGTGGCACAAGGTCATGGACGTCAATGCCACCGGCACCTACCTGGTGACCAAGGCCTTCCTGCCGGACATGATCGACAACGGCTGGGGCCGGATCGTCAACATGTCCTCCGTCTCTGCCCAGCGAGGCGGCGGCGTCTTCGGCAAGGTCCCCTACTCCGCCGCAAAGGCAGCCATCCTGGGCTTCACCAAGGCCCTGGCCCGTGAACTGGGCACCACCGGCGTCACCGTCAACGCCATCACCCCCGGCGCCGTGGACACCAACATCCGCGTAGGCAGCACCGAGGAGCAGGAAGCGGCCATCAACGCCGGCATCCCGCTGGGCCGCAACGCCACCACCGAGGAAGTGGCCGCCGTGATCGCCTTCCTCTCCTCCGAGGACTCGGCCTACCTCACCGGCACCACCATCGACATCAATGGCGGCAGCCACATCCACTAGCAGCCCCTGACAGCCCCCAGCACTGACAGCACCCGGACGCCGGAGAACCCACCATGACCAAAATCTTCAACGACCCCTCAGAGTTCGCCGAGGAGGCCCTGGCAGGCTTCTGCGACGTCCACTCGGACCTGGTCCGCCAGGTCCCCGGCGGCGCCGTCCGCCGCTACCGGCCTGCGCAGCCCAAGGTTGCCGTCCTGGCCGGCGGTGGCTCCGGGCACTACCCGGCGTTCGCCGGGGTGATCGGCACCGGCTTCGCGGACGGCGCGGTGGTGGGCAACATCTTCACCTCGCCGTCCGCCCAGCAGGCCTACTCGGTGGCCAAGGCCGCAGAGTCCGGCGCCGGCGTCGTCTTCACCTACGGCAACTACGCCGGCGACGTGATGAACTTCGGCATGGCCAGCGAGCGCCTGGCCGCCGAGGGCATCGCCGTGGAGAACGTCCTGGTGACGGACGACATCGCCAGCGCCCCGCCGTCGGAATCCGGAAAGCGCCGGGGGATCGCCGGTGACTTCACCGTCTTCAAGGTGATGGGGGCCGCCGCCGAGAACGGCGTGGACCTGGCCGAGGTGGTCCGCCTGGGCCGGAAGGCCAATGACCTGACCCGCACCATCGGCAGCGCGTTCGCCGGCTGCACGTTCCCCGGCGCCGACGCCCCGCTGTTCACCCTTCCGGAGGGGCAGATGGGCCTGGGCCTTGGCATCCACGGCGAGCCGGGACTGCACGATACCGACCTGCCGTCGGCGAAGGAACTGGGCCGGGAACTGGTGGCCCGGGTACTCTCCGAAACCCCTCCGGATGCCGGCAGCAGGATCGCCGTCATCCTCAACGGGCTCGGGTCCACCAAGCATGAGGAACTGTTCGTCCTCTGGGGAACCATTGCGCCGCTGCTGCGCGCCGCCGGCTACACGCTGGTGATGCCTGAGGTCGGCGAGCTGGTCACCAGCCTGGACATGGCCGGCGTCTCGCTGACCATCACCTGGCTGGATGAGGAGCTGGAACCGCTGTGGGTTGCCCCTGCCGAGACTCCGGCCTACCGCCGGGGTGCCGTGATCACCCCGGCGGGAACTTCCGCCGGGGAAGAAGCGGCCGACGCCGGCGCCTCCGCGGAGGCGTTCGTCGCCACTGACGCCTCCCGTGGGTATGCCGCGGCCTGCGTCGAGGCCATCGGTGCCGCGCGCACCCTGCTGCACGGGGCCGAGGAACGGCTGGGCCGGATGGACGCCATCGCCGGCGACGGCGACCACGGCCGCGGCATGGTCCGCGGGGTGGACGCCGCCGCTGCCGCAGCATCCGCCGCCCTCACCGCCGGTGCAGGTGCCGGCGACGTGCTGGCTGCCGCTGGCGACGCCTGGGCGGACAAGGCCGGCGGAACCTCCGGTGTGCTCTGGGGAGCGGGCCTGCGCGCCTTCGGTGAGACGGTGGGAAACTCCTCCCCACCCGGGGCTCCCGTCCTCGCGGCCGGCGTGACCGCATTCGCGGACCGCATCGTCCAGCTGGGCAAGGCCGAAATCGGCGACAAGACCATGGTGGACGCCCTGCTGCCGTTCGCTTCAACATTCAGCCGCGCGGTGGCTGACGGTGCCGAGCCAGGCCTGGCCTGGCAGGACGCCGCCCGCGAAGCGGCAGCCGCGGCGGAGGCAACCGCCGATTTGCTGCCGCTCAAGGGCCGCGCCCGCCCGCTGGCCGAGAAAAGCCTGGGCACCGCCGACCCCGGCGCCACGTCCCTTGCCATGGTCTTCGCCGTGATGGGGCCCCATTTCACCACCACTACAGCTGGCGCTCCGCCGGCGGGAGCCAAGTAATGACGACGGAAGGACACACCATGGGGCTGCGGCTCATTGTCGGCGCGGACGAAGCCGGCGTTGATTACAAGGACAAGGTCCTGGCGGATCTCCGCAACGACCCCCGCGTCAGCGAGGTGATCGACATCGGCGTCAACCGGACCGACGCCGCGGACGACTTCACCAGGCCCTACCCCTACGTGGGCATCGCGGCCGGCGAGATGATCCGCGACGGCCGGGCCGACCGGGCCATCCTCTTCTGCGGCACGGGCATCGGGGTGGCCATCGCCGCGAACAAGGTGGAAGGCATCCGCGCCACCGCGGCGCACGACTCGTTCTCGGTTGAGCGTTCCATCCTGTCCAACGACTGCCAGGTCCTCACCATGGGCCAGCGCGTGGTGGGCGTCGAACTCGCCCGCCGCCTGGCAAAGGAATGGATCGGGTACACGTTCGATCCGTCGTCGGCCTCGGCGGGCAAGGTCAAGGTCCTCACCGACTTCGAGGGCTGCTAAGGAGCGTCCCGGCGCGGGACGGCGGCTGTTCGGCAACACAGCCGCCGCCCCGTTGCGCGGTGCTCCTAGACTGGGGTGATGATCACAGTCACCGGAAGTGTGGAAACCAACCTGTCCGCCGAGAAGGCCTTTGCCTTCATGCGTGAGTTCGAAAACACCACCAAGTGGGACCCCAACACCCCTGTCATGGACAAAATCACGCCGGGACCCGTAGCTGTGGGGCACAAGTACCACGCCGAGTCCGAGTTCCGCGGGAAACGCCAGACCCTGGTCTATGAGGTCATCGAACTGACGGACAACCACATCAAGCTGCGCGGCGAGAACAAGACCGTCACCTCGTTCGATTCCATCGATGTCATCCCCAACGGGACAGGCTCGGTGGTGAAGTACACGGCCGAGTTCAGCATCCACGGGCCGGCCAAGATCATCCAGCCGCTCCTGAAGCCTGCCTTCAATTCCCTGCGCGATCCCGCGCTGAACGGGATCCGGGACACGCTTAACGCGCTGGCAGCGGCCTGACGGCTTCGAAGAACTCCCGGAGCTCCCGGCGCGGATCGTCCTCCAGCCGGATTTCGTCGCCCAGCACCAGGGTGCTGCGCGCCTCCCCATACTCGGGCCACTCCAGCCCCGCAGTTGCCGGGTTTCCGGTGCCGGCGAAGGCCGCCCAGGCCCCGCTCATGGCGTCGCCGAGGGCTTCCGGTGCCTTGCCCCTGGTGAGGAACGCAGCCTCCGTTGCGTCCAGGTGCCGGAAGACGAAGGGGATGTCCAGTGCGTGGCAGGCACCAAGTTTTCCGCCCATCGCCGGGCTGCGCCACGTGAACAGGTAGGCAAAGGTCTTCCCGGCGCCGCCTTGTGCTGTTGAACCGTCCTCTGCAGCCAGTTGGCGCGCTGCCAGGAGCCGGTTGCTGGGTTGGCGGTAGACGGTATCGGCGATGGCGGCCTCCAGCAGTTCCTTGCCGCCAGGCTCGCGGAACAGCACCCGGGCGAGCGCCTGCGGGTAGCCCGAGGCCTGCGCCGACGGCACCCCCGCACCCGCCAGGACGGCGGCGGCGCGGCCAGGGTAGTCCGGATCGCCGGCGGCAGGAGGCCGCATCTCGACCGCGAAGGAGCCCTCGTTGAGGTTGGTCCCGATCAGCAGGTCCACACCGCTGTTGAGCCCGGCCCGGACGCTGTCCAGCGGCGGCACGGGCAGGGACGGCGTCCCCACCGTGGGCTGGAAGGGCAGCGGCACGGCGAAGGTTTCGGCTGCGAGCCGCCGTTCCAGGGCGGCCTGGGCCTCCAGCAGCCGCTCCACAGGGAGGGTGAGCAGCTCCTTCGCGGTCGATTCGTCCAGGCCACACAGCCCCAGGAACCCGGCGCTGATGCGGGCCGAGTCCTCCGGCCGGCGGTACCGTTCCGCCGTGCCGCTCTGCATGATGGCCCGGCGGAGGAGCCCGTCCGACGCCGGCATGCCCAGCAGGGTGCCGATCGCTGCCGCGCCTGCGGACTCACCGAACACGGTGACGTTGTCCGGGTCGCCGCCGAACGCGCCGATGTTCCGGCGCACCCAGCGGAGGGCCTCCAGCTGGTCCAGCAGGGCGAGGTTTCCGGAGTCTTCATACCCGGCACCCAAAAGATCAGCCAGGTGCAGGAAGCCCAGCGCGCCCAGGCGGTAGTTGATGGACACCAGCACCACGCCCGCCGCGGCGGCGAGCCGGGCGCCGTCGTACATGCCGTCACTGTTGGCGCCCAGAAGGTACGCGCCGCCATGGACCCAAACCATGACCGGCCTGGCGGGACCGTCCGTCCCCGGTGTCCAGATGTTCAGGTTGAGGCAGCCTTCCTCGCTCCAGGTGCGCGGCCTGGCGCCCGGGGGCGCGGGGGATTCGGGGTTCTGCGGCGCAGCGGGTCCCGGTGCCGTGCAGTCCAGCGCTTCGGTCCACGGCGGCACCGGGACCGGGGGCCGGAAGCGGTGGGCGCCCGACGGCGGCGCGGCGTAGGGGATGCCAAGGAACCGGTGGACGGTGGTCCCGTCAGCTTCCAGGGAGCTGCCATGGACGGGTCCGCTGGGCGTGGAGAGGCGCGTCATGGTTGACAGGTTACGGGGTCCGCACAGGTAGGCTGTCATCACCGTTCGGCAGTGGGCGGCCACGATGCTGTGGCGTTTAACCATTGTCCGGAGGTAGACCCGTGCTGAACGCCGGCGTCCCTGAATACAGGGACTTCGCAGACGTTGCCCTGCATCTCCAGGAGTCGTTCCTGCAGAACCAGGAGGTGGAGGCATTCCTCCGTGACCTGGCGGAGTATGCTGCCGCGCGGCTCGGCTCTCCGGATCATGAGTGTTCGTGTGAAATTACGGTGCTGCGTCCCAAGAAGCCCGCGGCGACCGCCAGCAGCCAGCCGGGTGGAGCGCTCATAACCCCGCTGGAGTCCAAGTATGGCGACGGTCCGGGACTGACTGCCATGGGCAGCGGAGGCACGGTCCTGGTGGGAGACCTGCGGCGGGAGCAACGGTGGCCGGAGTACGTCAAGGCGCTCCGGTGGCAGGGCATCCTTTCGGTCCTGAGCATCCCGGCCGCGCTGGAAGGGGACACCCGGGGTGTCCTGACGTTCTACTGCTCACAGCCCGTTGCCTCCGGCAGCGACGGCGTCCGCGCCGCCGAGGCGTTCGTGCGGCAGGCGTCCAAGGGCCTGAAGCTTGCCCTGCGGATGCTGAAGCTGGAGGAGACGCGGGAGGGCATGAGCGCCGCCATGCAGACCCGCACGGTGATCGACCTGGCCACCGGGGCCATCATGGCGCAGAACCGCTGCAGCCAGGCCGCCGCCTTCAAGTTGCTGCGGGACGCGTCCAACAGCAGGAACATGAAGCTTCGCGACGTCGCCGCCGCCGTGGTCGCATCCGTGGCGGGCGCCGCGGACACCTTCAGCTACTTCGACGAGTAGGGGTCTTTCCGCTCCGGGTCATGCCACTCCGGCCGGAAGAGGAACAAATCGGAGTTGCTGAGGGGAGCCCGCAGCAGCAGGCCTTCGGCGGCGCAGTGTTCATTGACGGCCTGGGCCAGCGCGTCCCGCTCCTTGGGCGGGAGGGTCCCCTGGCCATCGCAGTAGTCACGGATGAGCTGTTCGGAGGCATCGCCACCCAGCCCAACGAACTCCAGCCACAACTGGGCCAGGTCCAGCCGGTGTTCCTTGATGACAGCCCCGGTCAGGGCCTGCTGGTCCACGGCATCCATCGTCCCGTCCTCGTGATTGGCTACACTTCTACACTTTGTCTTCGGAACGGCTGGCCGGGTGGATGGGAAAGATTTTTAAAATTCTTTTGCCTGCAAGAATGGGGCCATGCCTCTGCGCACTTACCCCGTCCGGCGGCTGGCAGAGGATCCGGGGAACGTTCTGGACCGGGCACTCTGGCCGGCGGTGCTGCCGCCGGTGTCCCAGGTCCTTGACCAAGGACTCGACCTGGGGCCCGCCACCATCCTGGTCGGCGAGAACGGGTCGGGGAAATCAACCCTGGTTGAAGCCCTCGCGCTCGCCTACGGGCTGTCTCCAGAGGGCGGCTCCACAGGCGCACGGCATGCCACCCGCCGCACCGAATCAGTCCTGGGCGACCACCTGCAGCTCATCCGGAACGCCGGTGCCACCCGGCGGGGGTACTTCCTGAGGGCTGAGACGATGCACGGGTTCTACACGTACCTGGAGCAGAACCCCAGCACAGCCCTCCCGGACATTCCGTTCCACGACATGTCTCACGGAGAGTCCTTCCTGCAGCTGGCAGCCGACCGCTTCAACGGTCCTGGGCTGTGGGTCCTTGACGAACCGGAATCCGCCCTGTCCTTCTCGGGCTGCCTGAGCCTGCTGTCCGTCCTGAAGGAACTGCTGGCCGGCGGAGGATCCCAAGTGGTGATGTCCACGCATTCCCCGTTGCTGGCGGCCCTTCCCGGAGCCTCGATCCTCGAAGTGGGGCCCTGGGGATTACGGCCCCGCGCCTGGGAGGAACTGGAACTCGTCGCGAACTGGCGGCGGTTCATGGACTCGCCGGAACGCTACCTCCGCCACATCTAGACCGCTAGCCCCGGGGGACCTTCGCCCCTAGGCAGCGGACCCGCCCCGGCAGTCAACTTGAGTGTCTGGAGCAGGCAAGCACAACAGGAGGCAAGGACCATGGGCGCATGTGACGTCTGCGGCAGCAGCGAGGGCCGCATGTTCACCGTCAGTATGGGGAACCAGACCGGAACATTCGACAGCTTCGAATGCGCCATCCACATGATGGCGCCGGCCTGCGAGCACTGCGGCTGCCGGATCCTGGGCCATGCCGTTGAAAGCGAGGCCGGCATCTACTGCTGCCTGCACTGCGCAAAGGAAGCGGGGAATCCGCACCAGGCCGCCAAAGCGGAGCACTCGACGGTGGCCGTGCCGGCACAGGGGACCGCAGCGGGCCAGGCCTAGCCCCGCCGGAAGAACTTCACAACAGGAAGAGGGGAACTGTGGCCGGCAGCGGAAGTTTCAGGATCCTGGTGGGCGCGGACGGGTCAGACCAGTCCAAGGCGGCAATGGACTGGGCCATCGAGGAGTCCAGGCTACGCGGCGGCGAGGTGCAGGCCCTGACTGCCTGGAACTTCCCCTACGTCAGCGATGCCCTCGGCACAGCCTGGGACTACGACATCTTCCAGAAGGACGCCCAGGCCATCCTCGAGGCAGAACTCGAACGCGTCAAGGACCGGGGCGTGCCCATCACGGGGCGCATCGTGGAAGGGAATCCGGCGTCGGCACTTATCGACGCCTCCCGGGACGCAGACCTGGTCGCGGTCGGTTCGCGCGGCCACGGCGGATTCACCGGGATGCTGCTCGGCTCCGTGTCCCACCAGACCATCCACCACGCGCACTGCCCGGTCCTGGTGATCCGCGAACCCGGTTCCGCCTAGGGCGTGCGGGGGGCTCCAGGGAACGTGGGGACCCAGCAGCGCACCGCCTCGCGGTAGTGCTGGAACCCGGCGCCGAACCGCTCCGCGAGGTCTGCTTCTTCCAAAGGCCGGACGGCATAGTTCCACACCAGCGAGCCCAGGACTGCGTAGGCCACCACGAGCCACGACTGCAGCAGCAGGCCCACCGCGGCTCCCTGCACTATGCCTGCCACCGCCATCGGGTTCCGGATCCACCGGTAGGGCCCGGCAATCACCAGGCGGTTGGGCATGGCCGACGGCAATGGCGTTCCATCCCCCACGGTGGACATCACCACGGCCGACCAAATCCCCAGGGCGCTCGCCAGGACCAGGAAGGCGGCACCGGCCGGAACTGCCAACGGGGGAAAGGCCAGGGACAGGCCCCAGCGCTGTTCAAGGAAACCCAGGATGGACGGAACAAGGCCCAGGAAGAAACCCCAGAACACCACGATCTGCGCGAGCGTTCCGGCCATGTGGAGTCCCGGTCGTGGCCGGCTGCGGGCCTGCCGGAAAGCGAAGGGGCCGCGCACAATCCACTCGGTAGGTATCCGCCCCAGCAGGACAAGGCAGAGCGCAGCGGCTGAACCTGAGGTGGCAGCTCCCATGGCCAGCACACCCAGGCCCGCCTGGGCCGTGGCGGTGGCATAGACGGCCAGGGCGGCGGTGACGAGGACGGTCCACGAGGTACTGACGCCGGCGGCTGTCCGTACTCCGGCGGCCGCGGCAGCGGAGGCAACAACAAACAGGGGAACGTCGAGGGTGGCGGTGAGGACGGGGTCGAGTCCGCCGAGGGTGGCCCGGCGGATCCCGGGCGAGAGGAAAACAGCGACCCACCAGAGGCCACCAGCCACTGCCTGCAGGGCAAAGTACGCCCGGCCCCACCGAGCCAAATCCCCTTGGGCCAAGCGTGGCACGGATCCCCCCGAATCGTTCCAGTGAATGAAAGCCGCCGCCTCACCGACGTGTCGGGCAGCAAGACTTGTTCCTGAGACTACCTGTTGAGCCGGGACTGCCTGTCGGTCCGGGCGCGGAATCACTCCCGGCCGGCTGCCCCCGGACCTGTGAAAGGACCAGCATGGACATGATTCGGGTCGAGCCCCGGTGCCGCGTGATAATCGACAACGACTGGGCAGGGGACCCGGACGGGCTGGTGGCCCTGGCCCACCATGCGTTGTCGCCCGCCAACAGGATCGTCGGCGTCACCAGTTCACTGACCAATCCGATGTTTGGACCGCCCGGCGGCATGGCGCAAAGGGGCGCAGACCTCGCGGCCGGTTTGCTGCGGGTCCTGAAGCGGCCGGAAGTGTCAGGCGTGCAGGCCGGCTCCGATGCCCCCTTCACCCGGCAAGCCCGGGACAATGCGGCTGCCCGTGCCATTGTGGACCCTCACCCTGGCGTGGGTGGGCGGGGCCGCGGCGAATGAGGAGGAATACAACTACTTCACGGATCCCGCCGCCGCGGATTTTGTGCTGGAAAACCAACAGTTGGCCGTTTGGCAGTTCCCGGCAGAGACGTACCGGCAGGTGGTTGCCCCGGTGGCAGAACTCGATCATGCCTTCAGGAACTCAGGGCCGGCCGGCGCATGGCTGTGGGAGCTCTACAACAGCCTGGAGGTGCCGGATTTCGTGACGTTCGGGCCGTTGTGGTGCCTGGGCGACAGCGCACCCCTGGTGGTCACCGGGCTCGACGACGTCACGTCCACCTTCACGGAAACGGGCACCCGGCCCTCCCGCCGGACCTACACCTCGGTGGATACGCGGCTGATCATGGCGGACTTCCTCGCGAAGCTGCGCCTGCATCAGTAGCAGGCTAAAACAATGGCCCGGACCGCCAGAGGCGGTCCGGGCCATTGTTTGCCACTATGCGGGCTGCGTGACCGTGGATGCAGTGTGCTGCCGGGCGAAGGTGCCCAGCCAGCGTGCACTGTCCTTCGGGGTCCGTTCCTGGGTGGAGCGGTCGACGGCGATCAGGCCGAACATGGGCCGGTAGCCGAAAATCCACTCGAAGTTATCGAACGCGGTCCAGGCGATGTAGCCCCGCACGTCGATGCCGTCGGCAAGGCAGGAGGCAACGCCGTCGACCGCCGCCTCCAGGAAGGCCACGCGCTGCGTGTCATCCTCCGTGGCCAGCCCGTTCTCGGTGACCATCACCGGGGTTCCGGCAACGCGCCAGGCCTCCCGGATGGTTGCTTCCAGGCCCTGGGGGTAGATCTCCTCGCCCATCTGGTTCAACGCCGCTCCCTCCGGAGCGGGAGCGTGGCCGTCCGGGCCGTACACGGTGCGGCCGTAGGTCTGGATGCCCACGAAGTCGTCGCCGCGGGATGCTTCCAGGAACCGCTCGTTGACGTCCCGGCGAACGCGGTCCGCGGTTTCCTCGCCGCCGGGGATGGACTGGATGTCCGAGTTGGCCAGGGTCCAGCCCACCTGCAGCTCCGGTCGGTGCGCCTTGATCGCTGCGGTGGCCGCCTTGTGCGCCGCAAGTTTGACGTTGAAGCCGGCTTCCGTGGAGCAGAACTGGAACGGGGCCACCGTGCCGGCGTCCACGCCAAGCCGTTCCGCCGCGGCTGCCCACATGGGAACCTTCCCGCGGTTCTCCGGTGCTTCCCCGCCGATGCCGAACGATTCCAGCAGCCACGGAAGATTGGGTTCGTTCAGGGTGCAGGCGACGCCGATCAGGTCGCCCAGGTGCGCCATCACACGGTCGCAGTAGCGCGCGAAGAGCTCCGGCGTACGCCCGCCCTCCCAGCCGCCGGACCGCAGCAGCCAGAGCGGCGACGCGAAGTGGTGGAACGTGACCACCGGGGTGAGCCCGTGCTCGTGGCAGGCCTCCAGCACCCGCTTGTAGTGCTCCAGCTCGGCCACCGAGAAGTGCCCCTCTTCCGGTTCGATCCGGGCCCACTCCAGGGAAAAGCGGTAGCTGGTCAAGCCCAGGCCGGCGATCAGCGCGATGTCCTCCCGGTACCGGTTGTAGTGGTCCACGGCGTCCCCCGAGGGCTCGGCGAAGATGGTGCCCGGAAGGTGTTCCAGGAACCAGACATCGCTGTTGACGTTGTTGCCTTCAACCTGGTGGCCGGCGGTAGCCACGCCCCAAAGGAAGTCGTGCGGAAACGGGTTGGTCATAGGGGATTCCTCTCATCATGGACGCGCGGAGGCGTCCCAGGCCTCACTGCCTGCATCCATCCTGTCCAGCGGCGTGACCGCCGCCACAATACTTTTTCAATCAATGACATTCTCATATTTGGTCCCGCAGGCCCCAACGGATTCTTGAAGGGAGCCGGACAGCTCCGGCCCCTCGAATTTCCTCCGTTTGTCACCGTCATAGAAGAATGCGAAGGCGCACCAGATGAAACTTATGACCTCCACCGCACGCGGCAGCGCTGCCGTCCTGACCGGTGCCCTGCTGATGGGTTCCCTGGCCGCCTGCGGCGGCGGCAATTCCCAAGCGTCCGCGAAGGCTGATGCGAGCAGCCTGACCCTGGCCATCGACAGCGATTCGGCCTCCTTCGGCTACGACCCCCTGCGCGTCGCTGCAGCCCAACGCCAGTTCTTCGAGGGCCTCTACGACAGCCTGATGACCCTCCAGCCGGACGGCTCCACGGGCCCCGGCCTGGCCAAGGACTTCAGCTACAACGCGGACAGCACCGTCCTGACGCTCAACCTCAAGGACGACATCACCTTCACGGACGGCTCCAAGCTTGACGCGGCACTGGTCAAGGCCAACCTGGACCGCCGGTCCGACCCCGCCCTGACCGCCTACTCCGCCGTGGCCAAGGGCGGCGCCCAGGAAATCACGTCCGTGGACGTAGTCAGCCCCACCCAGGTGACCCTGACCTTCGCCAAGCCGCAGCCCGGATTCGAGAAAAACCTGGCCTCCACCACCGGAATGATCGTGGGCAAGAACGGTGTCACGGACACCGCCAGCCTGGCTGCCACGCCGGACGGTTCCGGTCCCTACACCCTTGACCCGTCCACCGTGAAGGGCAACAAGTACATCCTGGTCAAGAACGACAAAAGCGCTGACGCAGCCAGGTTCGCCTACAAGAAGGTTGTCTTCAGCGTCGTCCTGGACCCCCAGGCCCGCGCCAACGCCCTGGTCTCGGGGCAGGCCGACGTCGCGATGCTGACGTCCTCCACGGTGGACTTCGCCAAGTCCAAGGGAGTGGGCGTTTCCCAGGCGGGCGGCACCGTCAACACCATGATCTCGTTCGACAAGATCGGCAAGACCGCGCCGGCGTTCGCACAGGAAAAGGTCCGCCAGGCCATCCAGTACGCCATCAACCGCCAGGCCCTGGTGGATGCCCTGCACAAGGGTGACATCCCCGCCTGGAATGCCCTCCCCAAGGACTCCGCGGGCTTCACCAAGGACCTCGAAACCAGCTTCGCCTATAACCCGGACAAGGCCAAGAGCCTGCTGGCCGAGGCCGGCTACCCCAACGGCTTCGAATTCACGATCATCGCCGGCGCCCAGACCCAGACAGACCTCCAGGCCGTCCAAAAGGACCTCGCCGCCGTCGGCATCACCATGAACGTGAAGATGGCCGCTTCCACCGACGAAGCCTTCGCCGCCGTCGCCACCACGCCCCTGGGGTACGCGCCGCTGAACTGGGACAACCCGGTCGGCGTCATGTACGGCGTCGTCCTCAACGGTTTCACCAACGTCCAGAAGGCCACCGATGACCCGCTCAGCGCCGCCACCGGCGAGCTGGCCGCGGCCAAGGACGACGCTGCCGTGAAGGCCGCCGCCACCAAGCTGAACACGCGGCTGGTGGAGTCCGGCTGGATGATCCCGCTGTACGAGGCGCTGACCAACCAGGGGTACAACACCAAGAAGGTAGCCCCGGTGAAGTTCGCCGGCACCAACGCCTACCCGCTCCTCTCGTCCTACACGCCGGCAAGCTGATACCCGCACCTTCCCGGGCGGCCGAAGGACCAGGGCCGCCCGGGAGGGGCCTGACCGATGGAGGTCACCATGGCACTATTCATCACCAAGCGCCTGCTGATGGCGCTGGCCACCGTGCTGGTGGTTGCGGTGCTGGCATTCCTGCTGGTGCACGCGATGCCGGGCAGCCCGGGGGCCGTGTCCCTTGGCGCCGGTGCGTCCCAGGAAGCCATTGACGAGGTCAACCAGCGGCTGGGCTGGAACGATCCGCTGCCGGCGCAGTTCATCACCTGGCTCGGTTCCGCAGTACAGGGCGACCTGGGCGTCTCGCTCATTGATGGCCGCTCCGTCAGCACAGACCTCGCCAGCCGCCTGCCCGTCACGGCCTCCCTCGCCGCCGGTGCCACCATCCTCAGCGCCATCCTGGGCATCGCCCTTGGCGTCACGGCCGCGGTCCGCGGGGGAGTGCTCGACCAGGCAATCGGCGGCTTCGTGGGCCTCCTGGTTGCCCTGCCCGCCTTCTGGGTGGGCGTCATCTTCGTGTACCTGTTCGCCGTCCAGTCCTCAATCTTTCCGGCCACAGGTTATGTGCCGTTCGACGTTTCGCCGCAGGACTGGGCTTTGTCCCTGGCGCTGCCGGTGATCACGCTGGCGGTGGGCGGCGCCGCCTTCATTGCCCGCCAGACCAGGGCGTCCATGCTTGAAGCCCTGCAGCAGGAACACATCCGCACGCTGCGCGCCACGGCCACGCCCACGTGGAAGATCCTGTACGTCCACGCCCTGCGCTACGCCAGCCTGCCCATTGTGGCCGGCATCGCCCTGCAGTTCATCGGCCTGTTCGGCGGTTCCGTCATCGCGGAGCAGCTGTTCGCCATGCCCGGACTGGGGCAGGCCGTCCAGACCTCCGTCAGCACCCACGATGCCCCTGCCGTCCAGGGCGTGGTGGTGATCGCCACCGTGGTGGTGGTCGCCGTCAACCTGGTGCTGGAACTCGCCACCAAGTTCCTCGACCCGAAGTTGCGTGCCTCATGATCCCCACAGTTTCCCCGGCCCCCGCGGACGCGGACCAGGCAGGAAGTACGACGGCGGCAGGCGCCTCCGTGCCCGGCGCAGGCAAGGCTGCACCCACCAGATTGTCCAGGCACTGGCTCCTCAGTTCGCCCGGTGCCGTGGCCGGACTGCTCTGGCTGGCCGTGGTGGTCACCGCGTCCCTGACGGCTCCACTCTGGCTGCCGTTCAAGACCGAGGACCAGGATTTCACCGCCGTCCTGTCCGGCCCCACCGCCGCCCACTGGCTGGGGACCGACGAACTGGGCCGCGACATCCTCAGCCGCATCTTCGCTGCCGCGGCAGGCACCCTGGGAACGTCGATGATCACGGTGATTGTCGGCGTCGGACTCGGCACCGTCCTCGCCATGGCCGCTGCCGGTGCCGGCGAGCGGACCGAAGCCGTGATCAACCGCATCACCGAAATCATGATGTCCCTGCCGGGCACGGTGATCATCCTGGCCGTCATCGGCGCCGTGGGCACCAACATCCCCATGGTCATGGCCATCCTGGGCATCCTGATGTCCGCCGGCATCTACCGGGTGATCCTGGGCCAGGCCAAATCACTGCAGTCCCAGCTCTACGTGGACGCGGCCAAGGTGGACGGCGTGGGGCCGCTGGGCATCAGTGTCCGGCACGTCCTGCCCGGCCTTGCCAACACCATCGTGGTCCAGGCGGCCCTCATCTTCGCCGTGGGCATGCTCATCCAGGCAGGCCTGGCGTTCATCGGGTTCGGGCCGCCCATCCCGCAGCCCAGCTGGGGCGGCATGATCCAGGGCGCCTCCCAGCACGTCTATGACGCCCCCTGGATGATGGTGCCCACCGGCGCCGTGCTGGCACTGACGGTCCTGTCCGCCAACGCCATCGGCAATGCGCTCGGCAAGGCGCCCAACGCCGCGGCCCCGCACCTGCCCTCCGCGGCAGCCCGCCGCCAGCGGGCCAGGGCCGTCGCCGCCGTCGCCGCGGCTGCCCCGGCGCCCGGGGACGGCGCCCCCGGGGACGCGCCAAAGGGCACCCTGTCCGTGCGCAGCCTGTCCGTCGGCGTCGGCAATGCGGGGACAGGCAACGGCGTCCGGCTGGTCACCGACGTCTCCTTCGACGTCGAACAGGGCACCGTCCTGGGACTGGTGGGCGAATCCGGCTGCGGCAAGACCATGACGGCGCTGTCCCTCCTGGGCTTGCTCCCGTCCGGCGTCTCGGTAACCGGGGGCCAGATCCTCTGGAACGGGAAGAACCTTGCGGCCGCCACGGACAAGGAGATGGAAGGCATCCGGGGCCGTGACATCGCCCTGATCAGCCAGGAGCCCATGCGGGCACTGGATCCGATGTTCACGGTGGGCTACCAGCTCACGGCAACCATCCGGCGGCTCCGCGGCCTGGGCAAGGCCGAAGCCCGGAAGGAGGCCCTGGCCCTGCTGGAGAAGGTGGGCATCGTGGATGCCGCCCGGATCCTGAAGACCTATCCGCACCAGATCAGCGGTGGCATGGCCCAGCGCGTGGCCATCGCCCTGGCCCTTTCCGGCCAGCCCAAACTGCTGGTGGCGGACGAGCCCACCACAGCCCTGGATGTTACGGTCCAGGCCGAGATCCTGTCCCTGCTGCGGGCCCTGGTGAAGGACACCGGCATGTCCGTGGTGATGGTCACCCACGACCTCGGCGTGGTGGCGGACATCTGCGACCAGGTGGCCGTCATGTACGCCGGGCAGGTGGTGGAGAACGGAAAGACCCAGGCCATCCTGGACAACCCGCGCCACCCCTACACCCTGGCCCTGCTCGCCGCCGACCCGCACGCCAACCACGGGGACGCCATGCCGGAGCGGCTTGCCACGATTCAAGGCCAGGTGCCGCAGCCCAAGGACTGGCCCTCCGGCTGCCGCTTCGCCGCCCGCTGCCAGTTCGCCGGCTCCGCGTGCACGGAACCGGTCCCGCTGCTGGCGTCCGGCACCGGCGACGGCCTGGTCCGTTGCGTCAAGGCGGACCAGCTGGCTGTTGAGGGCATGGACTGGCTGGCCACGGACGTCCCCGCTGCCCGGCTCCTTCCGGTCACCCCGGTCAGCCCAACGAACACCACCATCGTCGAAAAGGACCTGGCATGAGCACCGCAGTCACGGAACGCCGCGATTCACCAGCACCTGCAGCCGGCACCCCCGTCCTGGAGGTCAAGGACCTGGTGGTCCGCTACGGCCGCGGGCGCAAGGCAGCCGCCGCACCCGCCGCCGTCGACCACGTCAGCTTTTCGATTGCGCCCGGCGAGACCGTGGGCCTGGTGGGGGAGTCCGGCTCCGGGAAGTCCACCATCGGCAAGGCCATCCTGGGCCTGCAGAAGGTCTCCGGCGGCTCCATCAGCTACCAGGGCAGGGACATCACGTCCGCCAATGCCGCACAGCGGCGGGCACTGGGCGGGGAACTGCGCGCCGTCTTCCAGGACCCCAACTCCTCGCTGAACCCGCGCAACACCATCGGCACCTCCCTTGCCGAACCGCTCCGGCTGCGCGGCGTTTCACCCACTGAAGCCAGGGCTAAAGCGGAGGACATGCTGGAACGCGTCGGGTTGCCGCGGGAGGCCGTGGACCGGTACCCCAGCCAGTTCTCCGGCGGGCAGCGGCAGCGGATCTCCGTGGCCCGCGCCCTGATCTGCGACGCCCAGCTGGTGGTCTGCGATGAGGCCGTCAGCGCCCTGGATCTATCCACCCAGGCGCAGGTCCTCAACCTGCTGGCCGATCTCCGCGACGAACGCGGCCTGAGCTACCTGTTCATTGCGCACGACATCGCCGTGGTCCAGTTCCTGGCCGAACGGGTGGTGGTGCTCTACCGCGGCCAGGTGATGGAAACCGGGCCGGCCGCCGCCGTCACGGAAAACCCGAAACACCCCTTCACCCAGGCCCTGGTGGCCGCGTCCCCGGTGCCCCGGCCTGCCGAGCAGGCCGCCCGGCGGGAAGCCCGCGAATCGCTGGGTGTCCGCACCGGCGCCGCCGCCGTTCCCGGGCCCGGCGGCTGCCCGTTCCGGCTCCGCTGCCCGCTCGCCACCGAGCTGTGTGCCACGGAACGGCCGGCCCTGCGCCGCGTGGGTGCCGCCGACGTCGCCTGCCACTACGCCTGAATTTGCTGCCCTACTTCAGAACGGACCATCCCGCATGACATCCATCTGGCACGCCGCCATGATCACCCCCGAGCAGGATTTCGACGGCGCCCCGCGCCTCCGCAAGGCGTTCCGGCTCGACGAGGGCCACGGCGGCGTGGTGAAGGCAACGCTGCGGGCCACCGCCCTGGGCGTCTATGAGGCGTTCATCAACGGCACCCCGGTGGGTGACGACGTGCTGAGCCCGGGCTGGAGCTCCTATGAGTGGCGCGTGCGCTACCGCACCTATGACGTCACCGCGCTGGTTGGCCCGTCCACCGTGCTCGGCATCGAGCTGGGCAACGGCTGGTACCGTGGCCGGCTGGCCTGGCACGGCCTGTCCAACCTGTATGGCAGCGAGCTGGGCTTCGCTGGGCAGCTGGACATCGAGTTCGCGGACGGTCATGTGCAGTCGGTCGCCTCGGACACTTCCTGGCAGGCCGGACCTTCCGCCACCACCTTCAACGACCTCTACGACGGGCAGACCATCGACGCCAGACGCGCCCAGCCGGGCTGGGCGGAGCCCGGCTTCGCGCCCGGGACTGACTGGACGGGCGTGCGGGAGCTGGAGTTCGATGCCGGCCGGCTGGCTGAGCCGGTGGGCCCGCCCGTGGTGCGTGCCGGCGTCGTCCGTCCCGTGGAAATCCTCGCCTCACCCGCAGGGAAGACCCTGGTGGACTTCGGCCAGAACCTGGTGGGATGGCTACGTTTCAGCCTGCAGGGGGAGGCCGGACACGTGATCACCGTCCGGCACGCGGAAGTGCTGGAAAACGGGGAACTGGGCGTCCGGCCGCTGCGCTCTGCAAAGGCCGAGGATATGTTCATCCTCTCCGGCGGCAAGGACCTTTTCGAGCCCACCAAGACCTTCCACGGCTTCCGGTATGCCGAGGTCACCGGCTGGCCCGGAACCCTCACCGCAGATGATCTCGAGGCCGTGGTGGTCCACTCCGACCTGGAGCGGACCGGCACCTTCGAGTGCTCCAACGACCTCGTCAACCAGCTGCACCGCAACGTCGTCTGGGGCCTGCGCGGCAACTTCCTGGACCTTCCCACCGACTGCCCGCAGCGCGACGAACGGCTCGGCTGGACCGGCGACATCGCCGTCTTCGCACCCACCGCCGCCTACCTGTACGACGTCAAGGGCTTCCTGCAGGACTGGCTGCTGGACCTCGCCGTGGAGCAGAAGGCACAGGACGGCCTGGTCCCCATCGTGGTCCCGGATGTCCTGAAGTACTGCCCGCAGCCGCCGGAATTCCCGTCGCCCGAGTCCTCCGCGCTGTGGAGCGAAGCCTCGGTGTGGGTGCCTTGGGCGCTGTGGGAGGCGTACGGTGACCTCGGCGTGCTGCGGAACCAGTACGAATCCATGGCTGCGCACACCCGCCGCGTGGAGGGCCTGCTCTCGCCGTCCGGGCTGTGGGATTCCGGCTTCCAGTTCGGCGACTGGCTGGACCCTGATGCCGCGCCGGACCAGCCGTGGGCAGCCAAGGCGGACACCGCCGTCGTGGCCACCGCCTGCATGTACCGCACCGCCCGGCTCACCGCCCAGGCCGCCGGGCTGCTGGGAAAGCACGACGACGAGGCCCACTTCAACGCGCTCGCGGACCGGGTGCGGAACGCCTTCGCCGAGCACTACGTGGCGCCCGGCGGCACCATCCGCAGCGACTGCACCACGGTCTACGCGCTGGCCATCGCCTTCGACATCCTGGCCACCCCCGAGCTGCGGGAGTTTGCCGGGAACCGCCTGGCCGAGCTGGTCCGGGACAATGGCTACCGGGTGTCCACCGGGTTCGCGGGAACGCCGTTCATCACCCACGCCCTCACGGACACCGGCCACGTGGATGAGGCCTACCGGCTCCTGCTGGAAGAAGGCTGCCCGTCCTGGCTGTACCCGGTCACCATGGATGCCACCACCGTCTGGGAACGCTGGGACTCCATGCTCCCGGACGGCACCATCAACCCCGGGCAGATGACCAGCTTCAACCACTACGCCCTGGGCGCCGTGGCGGACTGGATGCACAAGGCCATCGGCGGCATCCGCCCGCAGGAGCCCGGTTACGCGCGCGTCCTCATCCAGCCGCAGCCGGGGGAGGGGATCAGTTGGGCCAGGACGTCCCTGAAGACCCCGCACGGTGAGGTCCGCGTGGCATGGACGTCCGACGACGGGGAGTTCCGGCTCGAGGCGACCGTTCCCGCCGGGGTGGCGGCCGACGTCGTCCTTCCGGACGGCGCCCGGCACACGGTTGAGGGCGGGGAGTACTCCTTCGCGGCAGGGCTGGGCCTGGCGGTGCGGTAGCCGGGGGAAAAGCCGGGGAGTAGTGCAGGCACGGCGCTGATCTGCAACGATGTGCCACAGGACCAAACCCAGGAGGACTCATGCCGTACACCGTGGATTTCAAGAACGTCTCCACCACCGGCCTGGAATCGTCACCGGTGGCGGAGGCGCTGGCGGGGCTGCGCGCGAACGAGGCGCGCTATTACAAGAACAAATACGACCACGACTTCACCGTCACCCCGGCCGAAGACGACCCGGAGACGCTGCAGTACATCACCAACATCCTGTCCACGGAGCGGAACCTGGTGATCGCGTCCAAGCCCCTTGAGGTGTCCTCCTTTGAGGTGGACGGGCTGCGGATGGCGTACGTGTTCTACGAGTCCGGGCTGTCCATCAACGTCATGTACAGCCTTGAAGAGGGCGGCAAGCGGGCCGTGGGCTTCAAGCTGTCCGACGGCATGGAGGTCCCGGAGGAACTGGCATCCAGCTTCAAGTTCGCCCGGCAGAAGTCCAAGCTCGCGGGCACCATCCGCGGCTCCTACTTTGTGATCAAGGGCCAGTACTAGGGTCAGCACAAGGCCGCAGGGCCGAAGAATGCCTTCCAACGATTGGAACCGGGCCCTGCCTGGGGCGCCGCTGGGCGGCACGATAGCGGGATGACCTCCAATCCCATCCTTGCCGGCTTCAACCCCGACCCGAGCATCGCCAGCGCCCCGGACGGTTTCTACCTGGTCACGTCGTCCTTCGAATACCTGCCGGGCCTGCCGGTCTACCACAGCGAGGACCTGGAACGCTGGGAACTGGTAGGCCATGTGGCTACAAGGGAGGAGCAGGTCCGGATTGCCCAGGTCCCCACGCCGGGCGGCGTCTGGGCGCCCACCCTGCGCTACCGGGACGGTGTGTTCTACCTGATCGTCTCCGTGTTCCTCGGTGGCCGCGGTTGCGTCCTGTTCACGGCCGCCGATCCCGCGGGCCCATGGAGCGACGGGACGGTCATCGAGGCGGTGGACGGCATCGACCCGGACCTCGCCTGGGACGACGACGGAGCTGCGTTCGTGACGTTTGCCCGCCACCCCGACGCCCTCCAGCAGGTGCGGGTGGACCTCGCAACCGGGGAAGCCCTCGAGAAGCCGCGACCGCTGTGGTCCGGCAGCGGGCTGTATTCGCCGGAAGGCCCGCACCTTTACCGGCGCGGTGACTGGTGGTACCTGCTGGCGGCCGAGGGCGGCACGGACAGGGGCCATGCTGTGACCGTGGCACGGTCGCGGCGGCCGGACGGGCCGTTCGAATCCGCTCCGCACAATCCCCTCCTCACCGCCGCGGGAACCGGCTCGCCCGTCCAGAACACCGGGCACGCAGACCTCGTTGAGCTTCCCGACGGCGGAACAGCCATGGTCCTTCTGGGTGTCCGCCCGGTGGGGCTGGCGAAGTCGTTCTCACCGCTGGGCCGTGAGACGTTCCTGACCACCGTGGACTGGATTGACGGCTGGCCGCACGCCCGGATGCCGCAGCCCGGCGTGACGCCGCCGGAGCAGCTTGAGTACGACTTCAGCAACGGTGCCGGACTGGAGGATCCGCGATGGATCGGTGTCCGCAGGACGCCCGCTGAGTTCTCGGCACCCACGTCCAAAGGGCTTCTGCTCAGGGGCGAAGGCAGCACCATGGGGTCGCCCAGGCCTTGTTTCGTCGCCCAACGCCAGCGACACCTCGCGATGGAATTCAGGGCCGTGCTGGACGTCGGCTCCGGCGCGGGCGGCATCGCCGTGCGGAACGCCGAGGACAACTGGTTCGGCATCGAGGCCCGCCAGGACGGCGACGCCGTCAGGATCACGGCGCGTGCCGTTGTCGCGGGCTTTGACCGCATCTGGGAAGCAACTGTTCCGTCCGGGGATGTTGAGCTGGCAGTCGAGGCCAGCCCGCCGCCGTCGGACTTCCGCGCCGGCGCCGTGGGCGGCGACAGGATCCGCCTGCTGGTCCGTGACGCCGGGGCGGGCGGCAGCGCTGAAGGCGAGCTGCTCACCGAACTGGACGGACGACACTGGGCCTTCGAAACTGCCAAGGCCTTCACCGGCAGGGCTTTTGGCGTCTTCGCGGTGGACGGCGAGGTCCTGGTCCGCCGGCTGTCCTACCGCGGCGGGGACTGACCCGCTAAGCCACCACCGCTCCGGGCCGTGCGGCGGGTCCGGCCGGCGCCGTGCATGCGGCCCTCGCCGGATCTACCACGGCAAGCTGGCCGGTCGTGTCCGGGACGCCGGGAAGGTGTATGGCAGGGGCCTCGGCGCCGGCCTCCGTACCGCGGGCGCCGCGCAGGCGGAGGAGCGAAACGGCGGAAATGAGGAGCCACGCGGCGTTGGTGGCTACTGAGGGCCACGCCTCGTGGAAGGCGCCGTTGAGGATAAAGGCAGCGGCGCCGAGGAGGTTGGCGCCTTGGAACGCCCGGCCGGCCTTCACCCACCCCATGGAGACCGACAGAAACGCGGTCAGAATCAAGGCGGCGCCGGCCCAACCGGAAATTTCCCAAACGAGTTCCATTGGTGTCCTTTCGTAAATCGTTACCTAATGGCAATTCTGGGGGCCCGTAGACGTGTAGTTCAATTGCATTCTTCTGCACTCCTGGTTTAGAAATGCTTAACATGGACATGGATCCCCGCCGGCTGCTCGTGCTGCTGGCTGTCGCCCGGACCGGCGGCGTGCTCGCAGCCGCCGATGAACTGCACCTCACGCCCTCCGCGGTGTCCCAGCAAATCACCAAGCTGGAGCGGGAAACCGGGCATGCGCTGATGGTCCGCACCCCGAAGGGGTCTGTGCTGACTCCTGCGGGCCTTGCCATGGCTGAAGCCGGCGAGGAGATTGAACGCGCCCTCAGTGTTGCCCGGATCCGGATGGAGAGCGGGGCCAACATTTCAGGTGTGGTGCGGCTGGGCGGCTTCACCAGTTTCATCCGCACCGTGGTGATCCCCCGGCTGCCTGAGTGGCGGAGCAAATATCCGCAGCTCCAGATCCGCATCGTGGAGGACGATTTTCCAGCCCTGCTGCGGCTTCTCCGGCAACGCCAGCTCGACGCCGTGGTGGTGGAACACGACTCCACCACCGCCGGCCAGCTTTCACTCGGGGCAGGAATGATCGAGGAACCTCTGCTGGATGAACCGTGGAGGCTGGCGGTGCCCACCGGAGCGCTGCTTAGCACTGAAAGCGTGGACCTTGCCCGGCTGCCGCTTCCCTGGCTCGGGGTGGATTCCGCAGCCGCGAACTCCGCAGTATTGGGGCGGCTGCGCCATTCAACGGGCGCCAGTATGGAGACTTCGCACCAGTACCAGGAGACGCTGACGGCGCTGGCACTGGTCGCTGCCGGCGAAGGGGTTGCCATCGTGCCCACGCTGGCCCTGGCTGGCGTGGCCCATGAAGGGGTGGACATCCTTGACGTTCCCGGGCTGGGGACACGGCGCATCGTCCTGCGGCGGTTCGACGGGCGCCGGCGTTCCAGCACCCCGGTGGACACCGTGGCGCGGCTCCTGCGCGAATCAGCGGCGGCGTTCGATACGCGGTCGGCGTCCTGACCGGCCCTGATGTGCAGTCCGCGGTGCCGTTGACCCCCTGCAGGGGCATGGGTACTGTGGGCGCACAATCCGTCCGCGGCGCCGGCAGGCTGCGGATGCCTGCGGCGGGTAACGGTCCGGGCGCGCCGGCAAAAGGAGGCAGGTGTCGTTCTTCCAGCTTTCGCTGATCGCCGCCGTCGCGCTCCTCGGACCCTTGCTGGCATTTCCCCGGACATGGCACCTTCCCATGGTGCTCGGGCAACTGCTGGCCGGAATCGCCATCGGACGCACCGGACTGGGGCTCGTGGATTCCACAGATCCGACGTTCACGTTCGTTGCCGATGTGGGATTCGCCCTCATCATGTTCGTCGCCGGAACGCACGTGCCGGTACGGGACCAGGCCATCCGTCCCGCCCTGGGCGGCGGCGCGCTGCGGGCTGCCATCGCTGCGGCCCTCGCGGCTGCCGTAGGAACCGTCATTGCGTTCGCCTTCGGCACCGGACATGCGCCGCTCTACATCGTGCTGCTCGCTTCCTCGTCAGCCGCCCTTGTGCTGCCCATTGTCGATTCCCTGCGGCTGGCGGGACCGAAGGTCCTGACGACGACGGCGCAGGTGGCGGTGGCGGATATCGCCTGCATTGTGGCGCTTCCGCTGGCCGTCGATCCGCCCAACGCGCCGAGGGCAGCCATCGGGGCGACCGCCGTCGCGGCGTGTTCGGTGGTGTTGTTCTTCGTGCTTCGCTGGCTGGAGCTCAGCGGCACCCGCGGTCGGGTGCATGACGTGTCCGAGGAACGGAAGTTCGCCCTGGAACTGCGGATCCAGCTTGCCTTGCTCTTCGCGCTGTCCGGGCTTGCCGTGGCGGGCCACGTGTCCGTCATGCTCGCCGGATTCTCCTTCGGACTGGTGGTGGCGGCAGTGGGTGAACCCCGCCGGCTGGCGCACCAGCTCTTCGCAGTCAGCGACGGCTTCCTGGGGCCGGTGTTCTTCGTCTGGCTGGGCGCGTCGCTGGACCTGCGCGCGCTCGCCGGCACCCCGGCCATGGTTCTCCTCGGGGTCTGCCTTGGAGCGGGGACCCTCCTGGTGCACGGCAGCCTGCGCCTGCTGGGCCAGCCGCTGCCGCTCGCCGTCCTGTCGGCATCCCAGCTGGGCGTGCCGGTTGCCGCGGCCACCATCGGCTCCCAGCTGTCCCTGCTGGAACCGGGGGAAGCCTCGGCGTTGATCCTGGGCGCCCTCATCACCATCGGGGCCAGCGCCGCGGCGGGTTCACGGGCTGCCCGCACCTTCGCACGGAACGCCGAGGCGCCGGCGTAGCCGGCGCTACCCCCGGGAGTGGGTCCACACCCCGGTGCTCGCCTGCGCCTGGAAGCCCAGGTTGCGGGACACGGCGCGGGCGGCGGCGCGGACCGCCGGGGCAAGGACGTTGGGCGGCGTGGCACCGTCCGGAACCACGATGGACAGCGACGCCACCACGGCGCCCTGCGCATCGAAGATGGGGGAGGCCACGGATACGGTGCGGGACGGGACGGTCCGCCGGATCATCGCGATACCGGTCCGCCGCACGTCGGACAGGGTCCTGCGCAGCTGGCCTTCGGGCATTTCGGGCACGCCGGGTTCGTTTTCCGGCGGGCGCTTCAGGATGGTCTCCTGGAACTGCTGGTCCGCCCCGGCCAGCAACACCAGGCCGATGGCGGTGGACCTCAGCGGCGCACGGCCGCCCACCCGGTAGGCCACCTCTGTGGCGTCCTTCCCGGACAGGCGTTCGATCAGAACCGCCTCCTCGTTGTCCCGGACCGCCAGCAGCACGTGGTGCCGGGTGACCTCAAACAGGTCCTCAAGGTAGGGGAGTGCGATTTCCCGCACGCCGTGCCCGCGCGGAGAGAGGGATGCCACTTCCCACAGCCGGACCCCCACCACGTACCGGCCGTCGTCGAGCCTCTCCAGGGCACCCCACGCCACCAGCCGGGCGATCAGCCGCAGCGCCGTGGGGGCAGGCATATCCGCGTGGCGGGCCAGTTCGGACAGTGTCAGCGCGCGGCGCCGGTCGGAGAAGACGGCGAGCAGGCTCAGTGCCCGGTCGATGACGGGTTCGCCCTGTTTGGGCCGCTTTCCGCGCGCAGGCGGGGTGTCCGTTTCCGGAGTGGCAGTCATGGCAGTGGTTCCTAGCGCCGTTGGCAGTTCCTGTGGCCCACGGGGAAGGCAGTGAGCTGAACCACAATACTATTCCAACCATTGAAAGCTCCCTGTGGAGGGGAAGTCACGGAACGCAAAGCTGGAACTCCCAGCAACCGCACTACAGGAGTCCCGCCGCATGACCGCCCCCACCCGGCTTCGGGCCGAACACCTGCCTGCGGCGCTGGGCCTGACCGTCACCACGCCCCGGCTGGGCTGGACGCCGCCCGCCGGCACCAGCAGCCAGACGGCGTACCGGATCACCGCCAGCAACGGCTGGGACACGGGCCGGCAGGAATCAGCCGCGTGCAGCGGCATCCCGTACACCGGCCCCGCGCTGGACTCCCGCAGCCGGTTCGTGTGGCGCGTCCGCACCTGGAACTCCGGCGAAGACGGCACCGAAACACCAACCGGCTGGTCCCAGCCGATGACGGTGGAACTGGGCCTCCTGCATGACACCGACTGGACAGCGCAGTGGATCGGCGCCGACGAGCCGGAGATCCCGGCGGCGGGGGAACGCCCCGGCTACGCCTTCACCAAAACCTTCACGCTCGACGCAGCCCCGCACAAGGCCCGCGCGTACGCCACCGCCCACGGCATCTACGAACTCTTCATCAACGGCCGCCGCGTGGGCGACCAGCAGCTCGCACCCGGCTCCACCAGCTACAACACCACGCTCCAGGTCCAGGCCTACGACGTCATGGACCTGCTCGTCGAAGGTTCCAACACAGTCCGCGCCGTCCTCACCGACGGCTGGTACCGCGGCACCTTCGGGTACACGCGCGACGCCGGCATGTACGGCACGCGAACAGCTTTCCTTGCGCAGCTCGAGGTGGAGTCCTCGGCCGGCCGGCAGACCATCGGCACCGACGGCTCCTGGCTGGTGTCCGCAACGGAGATCACCAGCGCCGACCTCATGGCGGGCCAGCGGGTTGACTTCCTGATGCACGACGGCGGGAGCACGCCGTCCGCAGGCACGGCACCCGGGGCACGTCCCGCCGTCGTCCGTCCCGGCGGCTTTACGGCACTCACCGGACCCCTCGCCCCTCCCACCCGCGTGACCCGGGAACTGGTGCCGGTGTCCATCACGCGGCTGCCCAACGGCCACCAGGTGGTGGACTTCGGCCAGAACATCCACGGCTGGGTCCGGCTGTCCCAGCTGGGTGCCCCGGGAGAAACCGTCACGCTGGAATACGGCGAGGCGCTTGGGCCGGACGGTGACGTCACCCGGGACCACCTGCGGCCGCACAATTTCCGCGCACCGGGGGCCTTCCTTGATGCCGGCCAGGTGGACACCGTCACCGCCTCCGGCGCCCCGGGCGAGGTCTTCGAGCCCCGGCACACCACGCACGGGTTCCAGTACGTCTCGGTCCAGGGCCTCGCCACGGACCTGCAGCCGGCGGACATCTCCGCCTGCCTGGTCCGGACAGACCTGGAACGGATTGGCACCTTCAGCTGCAGCGACGCCCGGCTGGACAAGCTCCATGACATCGTCGAATGGAGCTTCCTGGACAACTCCTGCGAGGTCCCCACCGACTGTCCGCAGCGCGAGAAGGCCGGCTGGACCGGGGACTGGCAGCTGTTCATCCCCACCGCCGCGTACCTGTTCGACGTCACCGGATTCTCCCGGAAATGGCTCCGCGACGTCCGGGCCGACCAGTGGGAGAACGGCGTCATCGCCAACATTTCGCCCTCGCCCGGACCCGCTGCCACCTCTGCGGAGTTCATGGCATTCACCAATGGGTCCGCCGGCTGGGGCGACGCGATCGTCATGGTGCCGTGGGAGGCCTACCGGGCCACCGGGGACGCATCAATCCTCGCCGAAAACTGGGACGCGATGCAGCGCTGGCTGGGCTTCGTCCGGACCACCGCCGAAACCCAGCGGCACGCAGCCCGCGCAGCCCAGGCGCCCCTCCCGGCCGCCCACGAGCAGTACCTGTGGGACACCGGCTTCCACTTCGGCGAATGGATGGAGCCGGACGGCCCCGAACCTGACCTGTTTGCCGCCCGCACCGCGGACAACGGCATCGTGGCCACGGCCTACTACCGGCACACCACGGACCTGATGGCCCGCATCGCCAGGGTGCTGGGGTTCGCCGGGGAAGCCGCCGCACTGGCGGAACTCTCGGCGAACATCCGGAACGCCTGGGAAACGGAATACCTGGACGCCGCCGGGCAGGTGACCCGACCCAGCCAGGCCAACTGCGTCCGCGCCCTGGCGTTTGACCTGGTCAGCCCGGAACGCCGCGCCACCGTCACCGCGCAGCTCGCAGGACTGATCCGGGACGCCGGCACGCACCTGGGCACGGGCTTCCTGTCCACGCCCTACCTGCTGCCCGTCCTGGCGGACAACGGCGAACTGGACCTCGCCTACGAACTCCTCATGCAGGACACCGAACCGTCCTGGCTCGCCATGGTGGACCGCGGCGCCACCACCGTGTGGGAACTGTGGAACGGCATCGACGCCCGCGGCGCCGCCCGCCAGTCGCTCAACCACTACAGCAAGGGCGCGGTGGTGTCCTTCCTGCACCGGTATACCGCCGGGCTGCGGCAGGCCCACGGCAGTGCGGGCTGGGAACGGCTCGTCATCGAGCTGCGGCCCGGGGCCGGCATCACCTCCGCCACCACTTCCCACCAGGGGCCGCGCGGCCTGATCGAGGTGGCGTGGACCATTTCGGCGGGGACTGCACCGGAAGCGGCAGCGTCTGAAAGCGCACCGGACGACGGCGTGCTGACGCTCACCGCCACAATCCCCTCCGGCACCACTGCCGAGGTGCTGCTGCCCGGCCTGCCGGCCGCCGTCGTCGGCCCCGGACACCATACTTTCCTTGCCGCACCCGGCGGGGACAGCACCCAACCTGAGCTGATGAGGAGCACACTATGACAGTGGACCGCGCTACCGACGTACTTGACGCTTCCCGCGATGCTTCCCGGCCCGGAGGCCGCACCATTCCGCCGTTCCCGGTCTACGACGCCCCCGGCACACCGGAGCAGGCAGGCGGGGTTTCGGTGGTGCACCGCGAAGTGACGTACGCCCGGGCCATCGGTTTCCGGCCGTTGAAAATGGACATCTGGCTGCCCCGCGAGGCCGCCGGACCCACGCCGCTGGTGCTGTGGGTGCACGGCGGTGCGTTCCAGCTGGGCGACCGCCGGGAGCTGCCGCCCACCTTCGCGCCGGACTCCGTGTTCCGGCTGCTCAACCAGGCAGGCATCGCCTGCGCCACGGCGGACTACCGGCACGCCCTGGAAGCCCCCTTCCCGGCGCAACTCCACGATCTCAAAGCCGCCGTCCGGTACCTCCGCGAATTCGCCGCGGAGCTGAACATCGATCCGGAACGGTTCGGCGCCTGGGGCGAATCCGCCGGCGGGCACCTCGTCGCGCTCCTGGGACTCACCGGAAACCGCCAGGACCTGGAGGGCGGCCTCGGCGCGCAGGGGCACCCAAGCAGCGTCAGCGCCGTCGTCGACTTTTACGGTGTCTCCTCCCTGGCGGACATCCCGCCCATGCAGCGGCCGGCCGGGCTGTTCCCCGCCGCACTGACCGCTGCCGTGCCGCCAGGCATGTCCCTGCAGCCGGAATACATGCTGGTGGGCGGCTCGGATGACCGCGACCTGCTCGCCGCGGCCAGCCCCGTCAGCTACGTGACCCCCGGCGCCGCACCGTTCCTGCTGGTCCACGGCGACAGCGACGGCCTGGTCCCGCACTCGCAGACCGAACTCCTGGCCGCCGCCCTCGCCGAAGCCGGCGTCGAGCACGACGTGGTGACCATCGAGGGCGGGGACCACTGTTTCTTCGGCGCGGAGGACCGGATGGAGGCCATCCTGGCAGCCGCCGTCGGCTACTTCTCACGGAAGCTGGGCGCAGCATGACACCCACCAAACCTGCCGCGTCAGCGCCGGCGGCCGGCCCCGGGAACGACGCCCAGGCGCCCGACGCAGGGTTCGCGGAGTACCTGGCCAGGCCGGAAGGCCCGCAGTTCCTCAACCCGGACGCCGTGCGGTCGCCCGGGCCCGACGTCCCCATCCGAACCGTGACGGCGGACGGCCGGCACGGGCCGGTGGCCATCCGGATCTACGGTGAGGCGGCCGCTGCCGGCAGCCCCGCCCTGGTGTGGCTGCACGGCGGCGGCTTCGTCAGCGGGAGCGTTGACATCCCCGAATCGGACTACCTGGCACGGGTGCTCGCGGCCCAGGGGACGCCGGTGCTGTCCGTAGACTACCGCCTGGCGCGCAACGGCGTGTCCTTTCCCGTCCCGCATGATGACGCCCTGGCCGGATGGTTCTGGGCGCGGAAGAACGCCGCATCCCTGGGCCTGGATCCGGACCTGCTCTGCCTGGGCGGGGCCGGTGCCGGCGGCAACCTCGCCGTGGGCGCCGCGCTCTACCTGATCGACGCCGGCAAGCCACTGCCCGCAAAACTGCTGCTGGCCTATCCCTTCCTGGACGCCGAACTCCCGCCGCCGGCCGGAGGGCTGGACGATTCGGTCATGGCCGGACTGCCGCGGCACCTGCGGTTCACGCTGGAGGACTGCATCCGGACGGCGGAGAACTACGTGGGGGGTCCGGTCAGCATGGCACCGTCCTACGCCATGCCCGGCTACGCGGACCCTGCCGGACTTCCGCCCACCGCTTTGCTTGCCTGCGAGTACGACGACGCCCGCGGCTCAACCGAGCAGTTTGCCTCGGCATTGGAGCGGGCGGGGGTTCCGGTGTCCTACTTCCTGGCCGAGGGCGCAGTGCACGGCCATCTCAACCACACCGCAGGGCTGCCGGAGGGGCAGGCGGCACTGGACTTCCTGGCGGGCCAGCTGGCGGCGGCGCGGAGGCCTTAAGCGCGGAGACGGGTCAGGGCTGCCCTGGCGTTTCTTCGGCCGCGTGGCTGCTGGACCAGATGTCCCCCATTTCCTCGGTGGACTGCTCCACGATCCTGCTCATGGCGGCGTGCGCGGCAGCGGCCTCCCCGCGCTGGATCGCGCTGGCCACATCAACATGCAGCTGCAGCGCCTCGTGGTCCGGAAGATGCGGCATCAGGCCGTGCTGGGTCCGCCCGGCCAGCACCTCCGCCACCAGGTTGTGCAGCTGGGAAAACATCAGGTTGCCGGAGGCATTGAGGACTGCGGCGTGGAAGTCGATATCGAGCCGCAGGAATTCCCCCTGGTCCCCGCGCTGCCCCGCGGCCCACAGCCGGGCTGCCATCGAGACAAGGTCGCTGGCCTCATCCAGGGATGCGCGTTCAGCGGCCAGGCGCGCGGCCTGCGGCTCAATGGCGCCACGCAGTTCGTTCAAGGCCCGCAGCTGCTCCAGCCGCTTGGCCGATGCCAGCCGCCACCGGATCACCTGCGGATCGTAGAGGTTCCAGCTCGCCTCGGGCTGGACCACCGTGCCCAGGCGGCGGCGGGACTCGAGCATCCCCATGGACGACAGGACGCGGGTGGCCTCCCGGATCACGGACCGGGACACCTTGTGCTGCGCCTCCAGCTCATCCAGCCGCAGGATGGAGTTCGGTGCCAGCGTTCCCTCGGCAATGGCGAGCCCCAGGTTCTCGACCAGCGATGAATGCAGGTCAGGGGACAACGCCGCCTTTGGGATGGTCATGAATAAATCATATGGGGGCATAGCAAGGTCTTGTATATGTCTGCCTTATTTGTCTATGCTCGCTGAACAGAGCAGACGTAACGAGGCGTTTGTAACCAGCCCGCGCTGATGCGGGCCCAAAGGCAAAGGGAGTCGTAATGAAGCGGCGTTCAATTGTGAAGTACGCGGCCGTGGCCGCGGCGATGTCGCTGGGGCTCACCGCCTGCAGCGGCGGCGGAGGCGGCAGCGACCAGGCGAAGGAGTCCGGCACCGTCCGCGTCACCCTCGCCAACCACGTGTGGACCGAAGGCATCAAGGCCGCCATTCCGGAGTTCGAGAAGTCCAGCGGCCTGAAGGTCGAACTCACCCAGCTGGGCGAAGACCAGCTCTCGGACCAGTACAACGTCAAGCTCAACGCAGGCAGCGACGAAATCGACGTCATGATGTACCGCCCGCTGCAGGAGGGCAAGGCCTTCGCCAAGAACGGCTACCTGGCGGACCTGACCAAGAACGTCTCCTCCGACTCCAACTGGGACTGGAAGGACTACCAGGAGGGCCCGGTCAAGGCCACCACCGTTGACGGCAAGGTGGTCGGCGTGCCGATCATCACCGAGCGCGAGGTCCTGTACTACCGCAAGGACCTGCTGCAGGCCGCGGGACTCCAGGTGCCCAAGACCATGGACGAGCTGGAAGCGGCCGCCAAGGCCATCAAGGCTTCCTCCCCGGAGACCGCAGGGTTCGTGGCCCGCACCGGCAAGTCCGCCGCCGTCACCCAGTTCTCCAGCTTCCTGTACAGCTTCGGCGGCGACTTCATGGACTCCAGCGGCAAGGCCTCGGTCAACACCGATGCAGCCAAGAAGGCCTACGCCTACTACGGCGGCCTGATCAAGAACTACGGCCCCGCCAACGTCAGCACGGACATGAGCTGGCCCGAGGCCATGGCCATCTTCACCCAGGGCGGCGCCGCCTTCTACACCGAGGCTGACTCGCTCTACAAGAACGCCACGGACCCCGCCAAGTCCAAGGTGGCGGACAAGGTCGGGTTCGCACCGCTGCCCGCCGGCCCCGCCGGTTCCAAGCCGTACAACATCCCCTCCTGGGCCCTGGGCGTGAACCAGAACTCCAGCAACCAGGAAAACGCCTGGAAGTTCATCCAGTGGGCCACCAGCAAGGAGCGCACCCTGGCCGCCCAGAAGGCCGGCGTCCCGGGCCCGCGTACCTCCGTCTGGTCCAACCCCGACGGGACCTCCACCTACCCCAAGGACCTGGCTGAGGCGATCTCCGCCAGCGCCAAGAACGGCGTGGGCCACGACCGGCCCGAGGTTGTCACGGTAGGCAAGGCCCGCGAAATCGTGGGCGCCCCGATCGTTGCCACCATCACCGGCGCGGACTCCGCCGCCGCGGCAAACGACGCCCAGACCGCTTTCCAGACCTTCCTGGACAGCGAAAAGAAGTAGGACGCCGGGCGCGGATGCGCCGCACCAGCCCGCCGGGACGGCCCCCAATGCCGTCCCGGCGCGGCCCACTTCACCCCCAAAACTCCTTAGGTGAACCATGTCTGTAATGAACCCACCCCGCAGCGCCCGCACCCGCCGGGCCGGTGGCCCCGCCCGTGCCGGGGGGAGCTTTTCCGCCTGGGCCAACCGGCACCGGAAGTGGCTTTTCGCGGCGCCCGCCATGATCTTCGTCGGCGTCCTGATCATCTTCCCCCTGGCCTGGACCCTGTACCTCAGCCTCACCGACTCCCAGGGCTCCGTCCGGGCCGCCACGGAATTCATCGGGCTGCAGAACTACCTCACGGTCCTCAGTGATTTCGAGCGTTTCTGGCCTGCCGTGGGACGCACGCTTGCCTTCACCGGCGTCGCGCTGGCCTTCGAAGTGGTCCTCGGAATGGGCGTGGCCCTGCTCCTGTGGCGGCCCTTCCGCGGGGAAAAGTGGGTCCGCGTGGCCATCCTGCTGCCGCTGGTGGCCACCCCCGTGGCCGTCGGCATGATGTGGCGGCTGATCTTCGATCCCAACATCGGCTTCGTCAACCAGCTCCTGGGCATGGTGGGCATCCCGCCGCAGCCGTGGCTGTCCGGACAGAACACCGCACTGGGCACCACCATCTTCATGGACGTCTGGCAGTGGACCCCCATGGTGGTCCTGATCCTGCTGGCCGGCCTGACCTCCCTGTCCGATGAACCGGACGAGGCCGCCCGCGTGGACGGCGCCAACGCCTTCCAGCGGTTCTTCTACATCACCCTGCCCCTCATGATGCCCACCGTGATCGTGGCCATCCTGCTGCGCGGCATCGATGCCCTGAAGACCTTCGACATCCTCTACGCCACCAAGGGCAAAGGCGGCGGCTCGTTCCACGAAGTGGAGACGCTGAACGTCTACGCCTACGGGCTGAGCTTCGACTACAACCAGTACGGGCTCTCCTCGGCGGTGCTGATCCTGTTCTTCATGATCATCATCGGCTCCATGTGGCTGCTCACCATGCGCAAGAAAGCGGTAAGCAAATGACCGTCATGACAGATTCCGCCGCCACCGCCACCAACCGGGCCCCGCGCCGGCGCAAGCCGCTGGGCACCCGTGCCTACAAGGTGTTCCGGGTGGTGGCCCTGATTGTGGTGGTGCTGTTCCTGCTGGCACCGCTGTTCTGGATGCTCCTGGCGTCGCTGAAGACCAACGTTGACATCTACGACACCGGCAAGGCGTTCCTGTTCTCGCCCACGTTCGAGAACTACGCCAACGTGCTGCAGCGCAACAACTACTTCGTGTTCATCGTCAACAGCTTCTGGGTGGCCTTCGTCTCCACCGCGCTCTCGATCGTCCTGGGCGTCCCCGCTGCCTACGCCATGAGCCGGTTCAGCATGCACCGTTCCGCACTGGTGGTCCTGATGGCCCGCGTCATCCCGGGCGTTTCCCTGCTGGTGCCCTGGTATTACGTCTTCTCCAACCTGCGCATGGTGGGCAAGTTCGAGGTGCTGATCCTCAGCCACATGTTCGTTGCGCTCCCGCTGATCGTCTACATCATGATGAGCTACTTCGATTCGCTGCCCCTCGAACTGGAGGAATCGGCCGAGGTGGACGGGCTCACGCCGATCGGGGCGTTCCGGCTGATCACGCTTCCGCTGGCGGTGTCCGGTATTGCCACCGCCGGCATCCTGTCCTTCATCTTCTCGTGGAACAACTTCATGTTCGCCCTGGTGCTCTCCGGCGCCAAGACCAAGACCCTGCCTGTGGCGATCTTCGACTTCGTCTCCTACGCCAGCATCGACTGGGGCGGGCTGATGGCCGCGGCCACCGTTGTGACCATCCCCATCATGATCATTGCGCTCTTCACGCAGAAGTACATCGTCTCCGGCCTGACCGCCGGCGCCACCAAGGGTTAGGAACCGCCGCGTGACCGTCATCAGCCGGATCGAAACATTCCTCGTTGCCCCCCGCTGGCTCTTTGTCCGGATCGAAACCGACAGCGGCATTGTGGGGTGGGGCGAGGCCACCTGCGAGGGCCGCAGCGAAACGGTGCGTGCCGCCGTCGGGCAACTCTCGGAGCTGCTCATCGGCAGGGACGCCCTCCGGATCGAAGACCACTGGCAGGTGATGACCAAAGGGTCCTTCTACCGCGGCGGCCCCATCCTGGCCAGCGCCGTGTCCGGTCTGGACCAGGCGCTGTGGGACATCGCCGGCAAGCACTTCAACACTCCAGTGCACCAGCTGCTGGGCGGCCACGTCCGCGACCGGATCCGGATGTACGGCTGGGTGGGAGGCGACGAACCCAACGAGGTGGCTGACCAGATCAGCGCCCAGCTGGAGGTAGGCCTCACCGCCGTCAAAATGAACGCCAGTGGCCGGATGAGCCCGGTGGCGTCAGTCGCCGAGATCGACGGCGTCATCCGCCGTGTCGCGGCGGCCCGTCAGGTGCTGGGCGACCACCGGGACGTCGCCGTCGATTTCCACGGCCGCTTCAGCCTGGCCAACGCCAGGCGGGTGGCGCCCCTGCTGGAGCCGTTCCGGCCCTTCTTCCTCGAGGAGCCGGTGGTCCCGGAAAACACCCACCTGCTGCGCGAATTCACCTCCTCCACCACCACCCCGGTGTCCACGGGGGAGCGGCTCTACAGCCGGCAGGAATTCCTGCCCGCGCTGCAGGCGGGCATCGCGGTGGCGCAGCCGGACCTGTCGCACGCCGGCGGGATCACGGAGGTCCGCAAGATCGCCGCGCTGGCCGAGGTGTACGAGGTCCAGCTGGCGCCGCACTGCCCGCTGGGCCCCCTGGCGCTCGCTGCCTGCCTGCAGGTGGGCTTCGCCACGCCCAACTTCCTCATCCAGGAACAGAGCATCGGGATCCACTACAACCAGGGCGCCGAAGTCCTGGACTACGTGGTGGACAAGACGCCGTTCAAGTTCGTCGATGGCCACATCGAGCGGCTCACCGGGCCCGGACTGGGCGTCGAAATTGATGAGGCCGTGGTGCGGGCAGCGGACAAGCGCGGCCACGCCTGGCGCGGACCGGTGTGGCGCCACCCCGACGGATCCTTCGCAGAATGGTGAACCCCATGACATCGCAAAATGCAGCTGTTACGCCAGCCGAATTGTTGGCCGGCATCCGGCAGGCGCGCCTCGTCGGCATCGTCCGCGGGAACGACGGCGGTGCTGCCGCCAAGGCCGCGCTGGCCGCCATGGAGGAGGGATTCCAGTACGTGGAGATCGCCCTCACCACGCCCAACGCGCTGGAGGCCATCCGGGAAGTCCGCGCGGCTGCCCCGGCCGGCTGCCTGGTGGGCGCCGGCACCGTCCTCAGCCAGGCCGACGTCGAACACGTCACCGCAGCGGGCGGCCAGTTCATCGTCACCCCCTCCCTGGCCCCCTCGATCAGCGAGGCCGCCAACGCCGGCATCCCCGTCCTTGCCGGGGCGCTGACGCCCAGCGAGGCCTATGAGGCGATGGAACGCGGCGCCACCGCCATCAAACTGTTCCCCGCCTCCATCGGCGGTCCCGGCTACCTGAAGGCCGTCCGCGATCCCTTCCCGGACATCCCCTTCATCGCCGTCGGCGGCGTGGGCCTGGACGAAGCCGCCGGGTACTGGGAAGCCGGGGCCATCGCCGTCGGCCTCGGTGGTCCGCTCTTTGGCACGGCGGCCTCGGGCGGCGACCTTTCGGACATGCGGGACCGCGCCCGCCGTTTCCTGGGCCTCGCTTCCGAATTCGCGGCCCGTACCGGGACTCCTTCGTGACGGTGGACCTGCTGACCTTCGGCGAGTCCATGGTCTCGCTCCGGTCCACCGGCCCGCTGGCCTCCGGCGGGACCCTGAACATGCAGGTGGCCGGGGCGGAATCGAACGTCGCCATCGGCGTTGCCCGCCTTGGCCACACGGCGGCCTGGGCCGGGTCCGTGGGGGCGGACCCGCACGGCGAGTTCATCCTGAAGCAGCTCCGGGGCGAGGGTATCCAGTTGCACCACAGCGTCCACCCGGAGCGGAGCACTGGGGTGATGTTCCTGGAGCAGCGCACCGCAGACCTCAGCCGGGCCTTCTACTACCGCGCAGGGTCCGCGGGGTCCACCATCTCGCGTGCGCACGTGTCCGCCGCGCTGGATGGCGGCGCCCGGATCCTGCACCTGACCGGCATCACCGCAGCGCTCAGCACGGAAGCCCGGGACGCCGTGGAATACGCCGCGGAACGGGCGGCCGGTGATGGTGTAGTGGTCAGCCTCGACGTGAACTACCGCAGCAAGCTTTGGTCCCGGGACCAGGCGAGGGCGGTGCTCGGCCCCTTGGCGCGGCACGCCACCATTGTCATCGCGTCCGACGACGAACTGGACCTGATTGCCCCACCCCAAGCGGGGAGCGGGGCGGCAGGGACTGCTACGGACGAAGCTTCCGAGGCGGCCCGGCTGCTCGACGCCGGAGTCAGCGAAGTGGTGGTGAAGCGCGGCGCAGCAGGCGCCGCCGTCTATACCGCTGAAGGACGCCTGGAAGCACCGGCCCTCGCCGTGACCTGCGTGGACACTGTTGGGGCCGGAGACGCCTTCACCGCCGGCTACCTATCCGCGCGGCTCGACGGCGTCGATACCGCCGGCCGCCTGCACCACGGCATCCTGGCAGGCGCCTTCGCCGTCAGCACGCGAGGCGACTGGGAAGGGCTGCCCCGTCGCGAGGAGCTTGCCCTGCTTGATGCCGCCCGGGGCAGCACCGTGCGCTGACTCCAGCCCTTGACATTCCAGACCTTCAGAAACCCGACCCGAAAGCCAGCCATGAAAATCGTTGCCGCCGATGTGTTCGTTACCAGCCCTTCCCGGAACTTTGTGACCCTCCGGATCACCACCGAGGATGGTGTGACAGGTATTGGCGATGCCACGCTGAACGGCCGCGAGCTCGCGGTCGCCGCGTATCTGAAGGAGCACGTCGCGCAGCTGCTGATCGGCAAGGACCCGCACCGGATCGAGGACACCTGGCAGTTCCTGTACCGGTCTTCGTACTGGCGGCGCGGCCCCGTGACCATGGCTGCCATCGCTGCCGTGGACATGGCGTTGTGGGATATCAAGGGCAAGCTCGCCGGGATGCCGGTCTACCAGCTCCTCGGTGGTGCGTCCCGGAACGGGCTGCGGGCGTACGGGCACGCCTCGGGGTCCGATATCGAGTCCCTGTTCGACTCGGTCCGCGAACACCTCGAGCTCGGGTACAAGTCGATCCGCATCCAGACCGCAGTGCCGGGCATCAAGGCAGTTTATGGTGTTGCCGCGCAGGCGCAGGCGTCGGGGGAGCGGTATGACTACGAACCGGCCGGGCGGGGTGCGTTCCCGGTGGAGGAGGACTGGGACACCCGCGCGTACTTACGGCACCTGCCCACCGTCTTTGAAGCGGTGCGGAACGAGTTTGGTCCGGAGATCCCGCTGCTGCATGACGGGCATCACCGGATGACGCCGATCCAGGCCGCGAAGCTGGGCAAGGCGCTGGAGCCGTATGACTTGTTCTGGTTGGAGGACTGCACCCCGGCGGAGAACCAGGAGGGGTTGCGCCTGGTGCGGCAGCACACCACCACGCCGTTGGCGATCGGGGAGATTTTCAATACCGTGTGGGATTACCAGACGCTGATCAAGGAACAGCTGATCGACTACGTCCGGGCCGCGTCCACGCACTTCGGCGGAATATCGCCGCTGAAGAAGGTGATGGATTTCGCCGCGCAGTACCAGATCAAGTCCGGGTTCCACGGACCGACGGACATTTCCCCGGTGGGGTTCGCGGCACAGCTGCACGTGGGCCTGGCGATCCATAACTACGGGATCCAGGAGTACATGCAGCACTCGGATAAGACCAACGAGGTCTTCGAGCAGTCCATGACCTTCGTGGATGGCTACCTGCACCCGGGCGACAAGCCGGGCATCGGCGTCGAATTCAACGAAGAAGCCGCCGCAGCCTACCCCTACCAGCAGGCCTACCTGCCCTACAACCGCCTGGTCGACGGCACTGTCCACGACTGGTAATACCGGTCGTGCCGCGGCGGGTCAGGGGCTCCGGGCCCGGTGTCCTAAGCCTTGACCCGGAACGCCCGGATTTCGCCGGCGAGATCAGGCGCGAGCCGGACGGCGGTTTCCTCCACATACGCGGCGGCAGCGTCCGCCAGTGAGTTGTAGAGGGTGACAAAGATCCGTCGGGCCTCGAACAGCGGAAATTCACGGGGCAGGAGTTCCGGCGGCAATCCGGGGTCCTCCCACGGGAACGCCCGCCAAGCATCGATGACCTCGGTCCGCAGCTTGAACGCCTCGGCGCCGCTCAGCCGTTGCGGGTCGAGGGTCCGGGCCTTCCGGCCGTACCTGTCGATGAACGGCGTGTACTGCCGCCGCAAGTCCTCCAGGTCCCACGCCTCAATCAAAGGCCGGCCGCGCAATTCCGCCTCGGGCGTGCGGAAGATGGCGTAGTTTTCCACTCCCAGGTGCCGGCAGGAGTCCTCCAATTCGTCAGCCGTGTCCCATGCCGAAACCCACACGGCTCCATACAGGGGAGCGAAGCCCAGCCACTTGAGCCGGCTGCGCAGCAGGTCGCGCATTTCCCGGGAGCTCTCCGGAACGGTGAACGCCACCACGGTCCACATCCCGTCCCACCGGCGCTCCTGGGAACCGAAGCCGCCGATTTGGCCCACGCCGATGTCCAGGCGGGCCTTCGCTTCCGGTGTGAACCGGTAGCGGGACGTACGCCCGGCATTCGACTGTTCAAGAACGTCGCGCCCGGCCAGGCGGCTCAACGCAGTTGAGGCTGCAGAGGAACTGAGGCCAAGGGAGCCAGCCAGCGCCACAATCAGCCGGGACGGCAGCCACGCGGCGGAGCCCCGCCAGTAGTCCGCAAGCATTGTCACCACGAGGTGCTGGGACGCGGACCCCTTCAGGGGCCGGGGGAAATTGACCTGTTCGGCGGCAATCCGGGCGTTGGCGGGATGGCCGGGGGAGGTATGGGGCTCTGAGGTCACGGTCCATCTTCTCAGGCCTGCTGCGCAGGACACAGAATGTTTTGCAGTTTTATTGACGGTCGTCTCAAAGTACGCATAGCATTGAATTAGTGATCCGGCCCACAACAGTGCGCCGGCACGACAGTCCCCCAGCAGGCGCCTGCTAACCCATCATTTCCAGGAGATCCGCAATGACCGCAGGTCCCAGTCCGGTGACGCCGTTGTCCCCGGACGCCATATCAGTTCCCGTATCCACCGAACAGGGCACGCAGAATGCCCGCCGGGCAGCAGTCGCCAGCTTCATCGGCAGCACCCTCGAGTACTACGACTTCTTCATCTACGGCTCAGCCTCGGCACTGATCTTCAACAAGATCTTCTTCCCGGGCATCGACCCCGCCCTCGGCATGGTCCTTTCCATGGCCACCATTGGTATCGGCTACGTGGTGCGGCCCCTGGCTGCCGGCGTGATTGGCCACTTCGGCGACCGGATCGGGCGCCGGCAGATGCTGGTCCTGACGCTGGTCCTCATGGGAGTGGCCACGTTCCTGATCGGCTGCCTTCCTCCGGTGTCCGCCATCGGTGCCGCCGCGCCGGTCCTGCTGGTCCTCCTGCGCGCGCTGCAGGGAGCCTCGGCCGCCGGCGAATCAGTCGGTGCCGTCACCATGACCATGGAACACGCCCCCACCCACAAGCGGGCCTTCTACGCCAGCTGGGTCAACACCGGAGCGGTGGCAGGCATCATGCTGGCGTCGCTGGCATTCCTTGGTGTTTCGCTCCTGCCGCAGGACGACCTGCTCGCGTGGGGATGGCGCCTGCCGTTCCTTGCCAGCATCCTGGTGGTCGCGGTGGGTCTGTACATCCGTCTCCGCCTCCCGGAATCGGAAGTGTTCGAGGCCGCCAAGGAGGAGGACCACAAGCACGAACTGCCCATCAAGGTGGTCCTGCGCGACCACTGGGCCACGATCCTGAAGGTGATCCTCTTCGGCCTGTGGAGCGTGGTTTCCTCGGTGTTCGCGGCCTTCGGGCTGGCCTACGCCGGCAAGCTCGGGGTTCCCGCGGCCATCATGCTCACGGTCACCATCGTCACCGCGGCCCTGGGCATCATCGTCCAGCCGTACGCCGGCATCCTGGCGGACCGGATCGGACGCAAGCCGGTGTTCATTACCGGCAACATCGTCTGCGCAGGGGCAGTCTTTGCCTTCTTCTGGTCGATCAGCGCGGGCTCCATCCCGCTGATCTTCGCCACGGCCATCCTCTTCATGACCGTCGGCTACGGCATGGTCAACCCGCTCGGCCCTTCCATGACCGCGGAAATGTTCGAGACCAGGATCCGCTACACCGGAGCAGCCACTGCCTCCCAGCTGGGGCTCGTCGTCACCGGTTTCGCCCCCGCCATTGCCGCCGCCATCGTCCAGCCCGGCCCTGACGGCTGGTTGCCCGTTGCCGTCTTCACGGCCGCCTGCTGCCTGGTCTCCGCCGTCGTGACCGCCGTGTGGGTCAAGGAGACCTACCGGACCAGGACCGAAGACCTCGGCAAGCGGCCCGTCCAGGCCGCCTGAGCGACAACCCAGCCCATACCCAAACGAAAGGCACGCACGTGCGCTACCCGGTCGTCGTCGACGGCGATGTTGAAGCAACCATGACCGACGGAACCATCCTCCGGTCCACCGTTTACCGGCCGGACGCGCCGGGCAGCACCTTCCCGGTGCTGCTCACGCGCACTCCCTATGGGCGGGACCTGGCGGTCAACTCGGCGTACTTCAATCCTGTGACCGTTGCGGCGGCCGGGTATGTGGTGGTGATGCAGGACTGCCGCGGCAGGTTCGGCTCCGATGGCAGGTTTGAGCCTTCGGTCAATGAAGCGTCCGACGGCGCCGCGACAGTGGAGTGGGCCGCCCGCCTTCCATGGTCCAACGGCCGCGTGGGCATGTGGGGCCGGTCCTACTTCGCGGAAACCCAGTGGCGTGCCGCCCGGTACGCCCCGGCCGGGCTGCAGGCCCTGGCTCCGGGTGTCTCGGCGGGCGGCAATGCCAACAACGGCGCCCTGTACCGGGGCGGTGCCCACGAGCTGGGCAGCCGCCTTGCCTGGGGTCACGGCTCGATTTCCCTGAATGAGCTCATGCGTGAACACCGTGACGATCCCGAGCGGCGCGCCAAGGAGCTCCAGGAATGGCTGGCCCTGGACGCCGGCTTTGCCGACGGCTCCTGCTACCGCGTCCTGCCGCTGCGGGACCTGGAACCCCGGCTCGGCACTTTCGTGCGCAACGAGGTGGCGCCGTCCGCGGGCGAGGGCCCCGGAAGTGAGTTCTGCCGGCTGTGGGATTCCGCCTCCGACGTTGCCGTGCCGCTGCCAACCCTGCACATCGGCGGCTGGTTCGACATCTTCGCCCCCAACACCCTGGACCAGTACCGCCGCCAGGCGGCCCTCAGCCGTACCCGCCGCGGCATCGAGCCGCGCCTCATCCTGGGGCCCTGGACGCACACCAACCTCTCCGGCGGCTACGCGGACATCCACTTCGGGGCGGCCGCTTCCGCCGGCATCGTCGATGGCCGCGGAGATCTGTCGTCCCTCCACACCGCGTGGTTCGACGAGGTCCTTAAGGGGGACGGAGAGGCCATTGCCGCGGTCCCCAAGGTGCTGCTGTACTTCCTGGGCGAGAACCGGTGGCGTGGCTTCGATGACCTGCCGGCCCCTTCGCGGCAGAGGTCGTGGTTCCTTGCCGCTGAGGGGGATTTGCTGGACCAGGCGGGCGCGGACGGAACCGTGGGGTACGCCTACGATCCGCTTGATCCGGTACCCACCACCGGCGGTGCCACCATGCTGGCCGGCGCGTTCCCCGCGGGCCCGGCACGGCAGGACGCCGTGGAGGCGCGGGCCGACGTCGCCGTCTTCACCACCGGGCCCTTCACCGAGGCCACGACCATTTTCGGCGCTGTCACCGGCACCCTGTTCGCCTCATCCAGCGCCGTGGACACGGACTGGGTGGTCCGGCTCTGCAGGGTGTCGGCGGACGGGGTCTCTCTGGGCATTGCCGACGGGATTGTCCGGGCGTCCTGGCGCGACGCCTATGCGGAAACCGGGCTGTTCAAGGAGGGGTGCCCGCCGTCCCCCATCGAGCCGGACCGGGTCTACGAGTACACCATCTCCCTCTGGGAGACGGCGCTGACCTTTGCGCCGGGGGAGCGGCTGCGCGTGCAGGTCACCTCCAGCTGCCATCCGCGCTGGGACCGGAACCTCAATACCGGCATGCTGGCCTATGACTCGGGGGCGGCTGTCACCGCCAACCAGCGGATCCACGTGGGCGCCGCCTTCCCCAGCCGCCTGACGGTGGGGATCCTGTGAGGACGCCCGCCCCGCCGCCGCTGGAGTTCCTCGCCCAGCTCAGCGTCAACGTGCAGGCGCCCATCGACGCCGGGCCCGCCCCCACCGGCCACCGCAGGATTGTGCCGATCACCGGGGGTACCGTAACCGGGCCCTCGCTCACCGGCACAGTGCTGCCCGGCGGTGCCGACTTCCAGCTCCTGCACAGCCCGGAACTGACCGAGCTCGACGCCCGCTATATGCTCGAAACCAGTGACGGGGCATTGATCCACGTGCACAACAGCGCCTTGCGGCATGGCTCGGCGGCGGACATCGCCAGGCTCAACCGTGGCGAAGCGGTGGATCCGGCCGCCATCTACTTCCGGTGTTCACTCCGGTTCTCCACGGCGTCCGAAGAATGGTCGTGGCTCAACCACGTGGTTGCCGTCGGTACCGGCGAGCGGTACCAGGACGCAGTGAGGATCGCCGTCTTCATCGTCCGCTGACGCCGTTACGGAAGGGTTGTCGTCCCCGGGCTCCATTCCTGCTCCGCGCCCCACAGCGGTTTCCCGAATGCACCCCGGCGGGGATGGCAGGCAGATGCGTGTGGACTAAACACGCCACCTGGCAACGGCTTCCCGTTGACCCCGCCGTCACCCGGTGTGAGGATGGCGCCATGAATGAGGTTTCGGCCTTTTATACCGGCCCCGGTCAGCTTTTGGCGGCCATCAGTTCTGCCCTGGATGCGGCCGGCGTGGACCGTACGGCGCTGCGGCCGGCCGACCTCGCTGCTGTCGACGAATTCCATATCCGTGGACGCAGGGCGACGCTGGAAATCATCGAAGCGCTCGGCCTTACTGCAGATTCCCAAGTGCTCGATCTCGGCAGCGGATTGGGCGGCCCCGCCCGGACGCTCGCCGAGATGACGGGGTGCACGGTGACCGGGGTGGACCTGACACCCGAGTTCTGCCAGGTAGCGACGGCGCTTTCGGAGTGGACAGGCTTGTCCGGCCGCACCCGCTTCCACGTTGGGGACGCCACAGCCACCGGCCTTCCGGACGAGTCTGTGGATGCCGCAATGACCGTGCATGTGGCGATGAACATCCCGGACAAGCACGCGCTGTATGCCGAGGCCTTCCGGGTCCTGCGGCCCGGCGGCAGGTTCGTGGTTTACGACGTGCTGCAGGGTGAAGGCGGCGAGGTTCACTACCCGGTGCCATGGGCCGCCGACCCCTCAACGAGCTTTCCCGCGACCCTGGAGGACATGCGCCGGCTCCTCCCTGCGGCAGGTTTCGACGTTATCTCTGAGCTCGACTCCTCGGACGAAAGCCTTTTCTGGTTCCAGCACATGCGTGCCAAAATCCAGCGGGAAGGGCCACCACCGGTGACCTTCGCGACCTTCCTTGGCGACAGCTTCGCGCAGATGACAGCAAACCAGGTGACCAACCTCGCCGAGCGGCGCATCCGGACGGTCATGTTCGTGTGCTCGCGGCCGTGATTAAGGGGCCAAGCCCCGCCACCCAGTTGCACAGCTTCCGCCGGCCTTCAGCCTTTACTCGCAGCCGTGTGCTGCGGGGCTCCAGCCTTTGTGCGGTGTCTCAAAACCCTAGGGTTTTGAGGCGCTTGGGTTATGAGACACATGTAGGGCTGCTGTCCTGTAAGGGGATCTCTCATCGGGCGCATCCGACTGCCTCTCACCGCCAACAGAACAACACCAAGTCAGTAATCGGGGCGGATCCAATCCGTAATCGGCAGGAACTCGGGCTTGATCCCTGGATCCAGCTGCACTCCAGTCTTCACTTCAGTCAGAATGGTAATGTCTCCCAGCACGGCCAGTTTCTCGATGATTCCTGTGGACCGATTAACTACAGCCGTGGCCCGAAAAGCTGGGTCTTCAACATGCTCAAATGTGATCAGCAGCGACCGCCGGCCGACCTCCTGAAGGAGCATCGGGTAGAAGCTCTCACTGCGCCGACCCCACATAAGCAGCGATTCCGGATAAAGCATCTGGACCGGCTTCGGCATACCGCGGGGAAATGCAATTTCCATCGACGCCTCCCCATCCTGTAAGAGCCAGGTGCCCGCTGCCGATGACCGCCTGCCGCGGTCGTCAATCAGATGCCACTCTTGCGCATTCGCATCAAGCTCGGCGACAAACTGATAGTTGCTCTGCCCGGACTGCCTGACACCTTGTGCCCGCGCGGACCTGTGCGTTCTCAAGGCCACGATTTCATCGAGCACACTGGGACTATCGCTCCGGCCAAGGACCTTATCAAGGTTCATATCCCATCCTGATCACAGAACAACAGCGAAGAGAAGTACTGACCGACCACGTCGGCAGGCGAACTGTCTGTGACCACTCGATCTAAACGTTCCAGGCATCCGGAAAAGAGACGGCTCGTGGGCGATGCCAGGTACGGTTAGGAATGCCCAATCGCCGTTGCCCAGGGAAGAAAAACGCCGGGCGCTGCCCAACCTTTGGTTACGGTTGTCCACGTTCTGCGCGGCGTCAGAACCAGTGCCAGACGTCCCTCATAAGCCAGACCAAGAACATGGCGAAAAGAGACGGCGGAATCAGGTAGAGCACCCAGTTGTCGTGCCATTTTCGTTTCGCCATTGTTCTTCCTCCCTTCGATGCCACTCTATGAGTGGTCGACATCCTCCGGTAGGTAGAAGGCACCGTGCACGATGACCGATCCCCAACTGGACACCTCTGGGGCATCGCCAACGGGGAAGCTGTGCGCACGACTTCGTCGGTGCAATACTGCGTTGATGAACATCCTGGAGTGGTGGCCTCTAGTCGATGCGGAAACACGCGACTGGCTCATCGAGCACAACGGCGAGCCGTTGCCGCCGAATGTAATTGCCAACATCATGGCGGTTACGGGTGGCACGACCGATTCTGAGTGGTGGGCTGGCGAAGCAGCAGACGGTCCCCAGCTTTCCGACGAGGCTGTGGATTGGATCGAGGCTGTCGCCAACGACGAGGAGCCGACTACCGGCTGAAATCTTCTGCCCCGTCCCGGTGAGGGATCGACCTACGGGACAAGCGTCAGGGTCACGGGGGACGCCGCAAGCGACTCGCGCCCAATATGGTGCATTGCCGTTTAGGCTGCGGGTATGAAACCCCGCGGAATTCTCATTGCTGCTCTCGTCCTGGTAGTAGTCGTGGTTGCCATAATTGTGGCTTGGGCAAGTTTCGGTGGCCGCCCAACACTCATGAGCTCCACGGCGTTCACCACTGCCCGGTGACCGAGACTTCACTGAACGGCTATAGGGACTCCCAGAAAAATCGGGATGTTCAACAATCTAGGTTGAAGCTAGGCTTCAGCAGATGAACGAGCACGCGGTTCCTAGTCCTGCCGACGGGTACTTGTTTGAGTTCAAAGGAAAGCACCCTCTTCGTGAGACAGCCCGCTGGGTATCTGGCGTCGGTTTGGTTTGCGCGGGAGTGGCCATCGCAATCATAGGGACCGCCTTCCATTCCTACTTGTCCATGCCGCTTGGGATTGCCGTAGCGGTTCTCGGTGCCATCATGCTTGTCTTGTACGCGCTGACAAAGGGCCGAACGAAGGCTGCGACTGCTGCTTCTGACCGGGCTGGCAAGCGCCATGTGAAGAATGGAAGCACCGGACCGCACTCCGTCGCAGCGGATCTTGCCCTTCTCGCAGAGCTCTATTCGAGGGGCGCCCTAAGCGCCGAGGAATTTTCCGCAGCCAAACGTCGCATACTCGAAAGCTAAGCATCCACGCTAAAGCCGTCCGGTAGAGGATCCTTCAGTGGAATGCTGACGCACGTTCAGTCCGGAACGCCGGCTGATTCACAGTCGCCTGCCACGACGATCCCACTCTGCTCGCCGCCTTTCTTCATCGTCCCAGAAAATGGCATCGTTCCGACGGACTCGGAGAAGGTAAAGGAAATAGGTCGCGTTGACCAGGACGACTGCAGAGTAGATCCATAGTGCCGCGATGTCCCTATTAGCGGCAGTGGACCTCCAGATTGCCAGGACGGAGAAGCAAAGAACCATCAGGCCTGCTGACCACGCAGAGAGACGCCAACTGCCACGCGTCATTCTCGGCTGAAGACGCTTACCCTCCGGCTCGGACATGGCCGCAGCCTACAGCAGTAACTAGTAACCCGATAGGCCGCCCAATTCACGGCATTCCTCTGGACACAAGCGCCGTCCGTAAGCCGATCCTCTAGCGGGCAGCAGGTCGGTCTCATAAAGCACAAGCACACCAGGGGTCGGCCAGTACTTATCGACCCGGCGAGGATCACAATGGATCTATGGATTTAGCTGGGCACATCGTTCGGGAAATTGATCGCTACTGGGCGAATGAGGTGAATCTTCTCGGTTACTGGGAGGACGGGCCGGCCACAGTCTGCGTTGTGTATCGCCGAACTATTGACCCCGTGGTGGTGCTGGGACGTCGGCTCGCATTTAACTCAAAAGCCGCGGATGGCACTATAGAGGGTTTCGCCCGTGATGTGGCCATAAACATGGCGGAGCCAATTGGTCGTGCCACCAGCCGTCCTGATCAACACGGGGTCGTTTGGGTGGGCGTTCCCATGGACCGCCGGATCCCTGAGCCTCCTAACGAGGTCTTGCAATTTCTGAGGAACGAGGAGCCCAGCTAACTTCCGATTTCTAACGTCCGAGATTTCGAGAGGCTAGTACCTGCATCGGAGCGCTGTCCTCGTGCGTCCACCCTGCCCGTAAGCCGGTCGTTTACCGCGCAGCTGGGCAAGCGTTCTTCTTTCACAACCGCTGCTGGCCCCCATGCACGTTTACCCCGCACGATGAAATGCACGGTCAAGGTGCCTTAACCGCAACGCTCCGGATTGTCTCGTAAGGCTTGAGATGCGAGACGTCTCACCGGCCCCGAATGGGTTTGCGGAGTTGCCCAAGCTCGTGCAGCCAAATGATTCTCGTAACTATGTCGCATAACTACTTGCTTAGCCCGCTGTACGCACCATTAGTTATGAGACAACCTCCGAGCAGCCAATGACGGTCCCCGTCTGGGCCGCCGCACGTCCATTCCCTGGAAACTGAAATCCAGGCCGCCGCCTACTCCGCCGCGCCCCACAGTGCCTTGCGGAGCAGCCGCTTCAATTCCTGCGACTCCTCCCCGGACAGCACGGCCAGCTGGTTCAGCTCGGCGGCGTCCATGGCGGTGCGGGCCTTCGCGTGCATCTTCCGCCCCTCGGCAGTGGAGACGATGATCTTGGCGCGCCGGTCCTGCTTTCCCTGCGCCCGTTCCACCAGGCCGCGACGTTCCAGGTCGTCCACAAGGGTGACCACCTGGCTGGGGTCCAGACTGAGGAAGTCCGCCAGTTCCCGCTGCGTGGGCTCGAGCCCGCTGCACGCCAGCGTCAGGATGGAGAAGGAGCGTTCCCGCAGGCCGAAGTCAGCCAACGCCTTGTTGTTCAGCACCGAGCCGGCGGCGTGCAGCTTGGCGAGCAGCAGGCCCACATCGCTGCCGATCCTGGCCGCCGCAAGGCGGGGTGTCTGAACTTCGGTGCCCAAGGTGGCCATCACAACTCCGGTGTAAAAAACAATCGTTGACTTTTTCAATGATCCGTAATTTCATTGATTTCAACAAGGATCTCACACCGCAGTGGGACCACCCCAACGGCTTCGGCCGGCGCATGCGAAGGAGCAGGCCATGAGCTTGAACGGCAAGGTTGCAATCGTCACCGGCAGCGGGCAGGGCCTCGGCCTTGCCTACGCAAGGGAACTCGCCCGCCAGGGTGCCGCCGTCGTCATCAATGACGTGAACGCCGACACGGCCGCGCAGGCCGTCGCCCAGATCGAGGCCGACGGCGGCCGCGCCACCGCAGTGGTGGTTCCGGTGGGCACCACCGATGCAGCCAAGGCCCTGGTGGCCGGCGCCGTGGACGCCTTCGGCGGCCTGGACATCCTGGTCACCAACGCCGGGATCCTCCGCGACAAGTCCCTGCTGAAAATGACGGACGAGGACTTCGACCTGGTGATCAACGTCCACCTCAAGGGCACGTTCACCTGCGTCCGCGAGGCCTACGCCTACTTCAAGGAACACAACGTCCGGGGCCGCATCATCACCATCGGTTCACCCACCGGCCAGCGCGGCAACTTCGGCCAGACCAACTACGCCGCCGCCAAGGCCGGCATCGTGGGCATGGTCCGCACCTGGGCGCTGGAAATGAAGAAGGCCGGCGTCACGGTCAACAGCGTCATCCCCGTGGCCGCCACTGCCATGACCAAGACCGTGCCCTACTTCCAGAAGGCCGTGGAAGCGGACGAGCGCGGCGACGTCATGCCGTCCTTCTTCCGGCACGACCTTGGCTTTGGAACGGCCGACGACGTCTCCGGACTGGTTGCCTTCCTCGCCTCCGACGAGGCAGCCAACATCACCGGCCAGGCCATCGGCGCCGGCGGTGACCGGCTGCAGGTCTGGACCCACCCGGAAGCGGCCACCACCGAGTACCGCGAAGGCGGCTGGAGCTACGAGGCGCTGCAGGAAAACGCCGGCCACCTGTTCACCGCCGAAACGCTCCAGAGCTACGGCGAGGAATTCCTCCCGCTGCCGGAGGACCTGAAGCCCGCACAGCCCGCCGAGGCCCGCTGACCATGGCCGACCGCTACGAACTGGGCATCGACCCGGCAAAGCTCTATGCCATCGACATGCACGTCCACCTCGAGGTGGACAGCTGCGGCCACGGCTCCCTGCCGGAGGAACTGACCGAAGCCTCGGCCAAGTACTTCAAGGCCGAGGACCGCACCCCGTCCCTGGACCGCATCGCCGAGGTGTACCGCGAACTGAACATGGCCGCCGTCGTCTTCACCGTGGACGCCCGCACCCAGCTCAAGCACGAGCCCAACAGCATCCCCGAACTCATCGCCGGCGCCGCCCGGAACAATGACGTCCTGATCCCGTTCGGCAGCGTGGACCCGCGAACCGGCGAGGACGCCATCGCCGGGGCCAAGCACCAGGCCATCGAACTCGGCGCCCGCGGCTTCAAGTTCCACCCCTCCCTTCAGGGCTTCGACCCCTCCAGCGAGCGGTTCTACCCGCTCTGGGAAACCCTCCAGGAACTGGGCCTGCCCGCCATCTTCCACACCGGACAAAACGGGATGGGCGCGGGCCTTCCCGGCGGCTTCGGCATCAAGCTGGCCTACTCCAACCCCCTGCTGCTGGACGCTGTGGCCGCGGACTTCCCGGGCCTGCAGATCATCATGGCCCACCCGTCCGTGCCCTGGCAGGACGAGGCCAACTCCATCGCCACCCACAAGGCCAACGTGTTCATCGACCTCTCCGGCTGGTCGCCCAAGTACTTCCCGGAATCGCTGGTGAAGGCCTCCAACTCCTACCTCCAGGACAAGGTGCTGTTCGGCACCGACTTCCCGCTGATCACCCCGCAGAAGTGGCTGGGCGCCTTCGCGGACCTCCCGCTGAAGGACGAGGTACGGCCCAAGATCCTCAAGGACAACGCGGTCCGCCTGCTCGGGCTGGGGGCCTGAAATGGACACGCTGACGACGGCGGATGCCGCCTTGGGTGCCCGGCTTTATGAAACAGCGGATTGGTACGACGCCGAGTCCCTCCTCACACCCGAAGAGCGCCAGGTCCTGTCCCGGCTGCGGACTTTCCTCGATTCTGAAGCCAGGCCACTCCTGGCCGAGTACTGGGAACGCGGCGAGTTTCCGGATCAACTTGCCCGGCCGCTGATCGACCTGGACCTCATGGAACCAGCCGAACTCACCGGCGCCGCGGGTGCAGAACACAGCCCGGCCCGCGGCATCTACCAGGGCTTCCGGATCTTCGAACTGGCCCGCACGGACGCGTCCCTGGCCACCTGGTACACCGCCCAGGCCGGCCTGTTCCGCACCGCCATCCGCGTGGGTGCCTCGCCGGAACAGCAGGCCGAATGGATGCCCAAGGTCATCGACTTCTCGCTCAAAGGCGTGTTCTCGCTGACCGAACCAGAGTCCGGGTCGGACATCGCCGGCGGACTCTCCACCACCGCCCGGCGGCAGGCCGACGGCAGCTGGATCCTTGACGGCGCCAAGCGCTGGATCGGCGGCGCAGCCACCGCGGACGTCCTCGCAGTATTCGCCCGGGACACCGCGGACGGGCAGGTCAAGGCCTTCCTCGTGGACCGCACAGCCGGCGGCGTCACCCTGGAGAAAATCCAGGGCAAGACCTCGCTGCGGATGATGCAGAACGCCCACATCACCCTCACCGGTGTCCGCGTCCCCGATGCCATGCGGCTGCACAACGTGAACTCCTTCAAGGACGTAGCCGCGATGCTCCGGGCCATGCGCTCGGACGTCGCCTGGATCGCCACCGGCATCGCCGCCGGCGCCTTCGAAGCCGCCCTCGCCTACGTCAACGAACGCCGTCAGTTCGGACGCACCCTGGGTTCCTTCCAGCTGGTCCAGGAAAAACTGGCCCGCATGCTCGGCAACATCACCGCGAGCCTGTCCCTGGTGGTCAGGCTTACGGAACAGCAGGCCAAAGGCATCTACCGCGACCAGGACTCCGCCCTGGCCAAGATGCAGACGTCCCTGTTCATGCGCGACACCGTAGCCCTGGCCCGCGAAGTGGTGGGCGGCAACGGCATCACCCTGGCAACCGACGTCGCGCGTTTCCACGCCGACGCCGAAGCCGTCTACTCCTACGAAGGCACCCACGAGATCAACGCCCTCATCATCGGCCGCGCCCTCACCGGCGAGAGCGCCTTCACCCGCTAAAGCCCCTTCATCCCCAAATCTCAAAACCCACACACCAGCCCAGGAGGCAACGATGCCCAATCTCGTCGTCGATTTCGACACCCTGCTCACCCTGTCCGGCAAGGACCTCGGCACCACCGACTACCGCCAGATCACCCAGGACCAGATCAACCAGTTCGCGGACGCCACCGACGACCAGCAGTGGATCCACACGGACCCCGAGCGCGCCAAGGACGGCCCGTTCGGCGCCCCGATCGCCCACGGCTTCCTCACGCTGTCCCTGATCATCCCGTTCTGGGGCGAGCTGTTCGACGTCGAAGGCGTCACCACCAAGGTGAACTACGGCCTGGACAAGGTCCGTTTCACCTCTCCCGTGAAGGTGGGCTCCAAGGTCCGCATGCAGGCCACCATCGCCGACGTGGCCGAGGTCAAGGGCGGCGCCCAGATCAAGGTCAACGCCACCATCGAGATCGAAGGCCAGGAACGCCCGGCCGTCGTCGCCGAATTCCTGGCCCGCTTCTACAAGTAGCCCGCTCCTAAAAGGAACAACAGTTCCCACCCCAGGCGGTACGCTCCGGCGCCGCCGCCTCAGGCAACCCCAAAAACCCCCACATTCCTCCGTCATTAGGAACAGCCATGTCCGGACACACCACGCTCGCACCCGCGGGCACGGCCGCCAAGCGCAAGGAAGCGCGTACGGTCATCCTGTCCAGCTATCTGGGCAGCACCATCGAGTTCTACGACTTCCTGCTCTACGCCACAGCGGCAGCAGTGGCCTTCCCCAAGGTCTTCTTCGCCGGCACGGACGAATGGGTGGGCGTCGTCGCCGCCTACGCCACCTTCGCCGCCGGATACGTGGCCAGGCCGCTGGGTGGAGTGATCTTCGGCCACTTCGGTGACAAGGTGGGCCGCAAGGGGATGCTCATCATCTCCATGGCCATGATGGGCATTGCCTCCACCCTCATCGGCGTGATTCCGGGCGCCGGCGTGATCGGACCGTGGGGCGCGGTCATCCTGGTGCTGCTGCGGGTCTGCCAGGGCATCGCCGTCGGCGGTGAGTGGGGCGGCGCCGCGCTCATGGCGCTGGAGCACTCGGACCCGAAACGGCGCGGCTTCGCGGCGTCGTTCGTCAACGCCGGCGCCCCCACCGGCGCCGTGCTGGGCACCCTGGTGATGGGCGCCTTCTCGGCCCTGCCGCAGGACGCCTTCCTGGCCTGGGGCTGGCGCGTGCCGTTCCTGCTGTCTTTCGTGCTCCTGATCGTTGGCATGTTCGTCCGCCTCCGGGTCTCCGAAAGCCCCATCTTCGCCGAGGCCGTGGCCAAGGAAGAAGCACAGGGCGCCAAGCGCATGATCCCGCTGCTGGACGTGCTCCGCCGGCCCAAGGCGCTGATCATGATCATGTTCGCCGGCGCTGCAGGGTTCGGCCTGCAGGTGGTGCTGCCCACGTTCTCGGTCACATACGCCGTGTCCAAGGGCGCACCGCAGCAGGGCGTGCTCTACGCCTTCGCCGGCGCCTCGGCCATCTCCATCGTCTTCGTCCTCCTGGGCGGCCGCCTGTCGGACCGGTTCGGCCGCCGCCCCGTAATGATCGCCGGCCTGGCCCTGTTCATCGCCTACCTCTTCCCGATGTTCGGGATGCTCGGCTCGGGCAATGTGGGCCTGGTGTTCGTGGCCTTCACGGTGGCGCTGATCCTCCACTCCTCCCTCTACGGGCCGCTGGCGGCATTCGTGTCCGAACAGTTCGGCACCACGTCCCGCTACACCGGCGCCGCGGTGGGCTACCAGCTGGCCACGCTCATCGGCGCCGGCTTCACCCCGGGCATCATCGCCGGACTCTACAAGGACTCCGGCCAGAACATCCTCCCGGTAGTGGTGTTCCTGTCCGTCATGGCGCTGGTCTCGATTGTCTTCATCGCCCTGACGCGGGAATCTAAGAACAACGACCTCACCACGGTCCGTTAGGAGAACCATGGACAACAACGGAGTTGGCTCCTGGCTGCAGCGCCGCCGCCGCAAGTCGGGCACCAAGACGGCCCTGCTGTCAGCAGCGGGCACCCTGAGCTACGAGGAGCTTGCCGAGCGGACCGACCGCCTGGCCAACGCGCTCCGGGTCAGGGGAGTGGGCAAAGGGGACCGGGTGGCCTACCTGGGCGATAACCACCCCTCCTTCGTGGAATCCTTCTTCGCCTGCGGCCTCCTCGGTGCCATCTTCGTGCCGCTCAACACCCGGCTCGCACCGCCCGAGCTGCAGTTCCAGCTCCAGGATTCTGGAGCCCGGCTCCTGGTCAGCGCCGACGCCCTGGAGGCGTCTGCATCGGCCGCGGTGGAAAGGACGGCGGTGACCCACCGCCTGGTCGTCGCGGCCGACGGCGGGACGGAACCTTCCGCCGCCACGTCACCCGCCGCCGTCGGACACTCCGTCACGGTAGAACAGTACGGGGAGGCGCTGCAGGCAGCTGCCCCTGAACACCCCGACGTGCCCGTGGGCCATGACGACGGCGCCATGATCCTGTACACCTCCGGGACCACGGGCAAGCCCAAGGGTGCCCTGCTGACGCACGGGAACATCACCTGGAACTGCATCAACACCATCGTGGACATGGACCTGAACCGCAACGACGTGGCGCTGATGATCTCGCCGCTGTTCCACGTGGCGTCCCTGGACATGGGGCTGCTGCCGATGCTCCTCAAGGGTGCCACCGTGGTCCTTGAGGCCAAGTTCGATCCCGCCAGGGTCCTGGACCTGGTCCGGAAGCACAAGGTGACCACCCTCAACGGGGTGCCCACCACGTTCCAGCTGCTCTGCGAAGATCCCGGATGGGCAACTGCGGACCTCAGCTCCCTGGACAAGCTGACCTGCGGCGGCTCCGCCATTCCGCGCCGGGTCCTGGACGCGTACGAGAACCGGGGCATCGGTTTCACCAGCTGCTACGGCATGACCGAAACCGCCCCCGGCGTCACCATGCTGCCCGTCGACCGGTCCAGGGAGAAAGCCGGTTCAGCTGGCCTGCCGCACTTCTTTACCGACCTGCGGATCGCCGATCCCATGGGCGGCACGGTGGCCCCTGGCGAGGTGGGGGAAATCCAGATCTCCGGCCCCAACGTGATCAAGGAGTACTGGAACCGGCCGGAGGCCACCGCCGCCAGCTACGCGGACGGGGCCTGGTTCCGCTCGGGGGACATGGGCTACCGGGACCAGGAAGGCTTCCTGTTCGTCTCGGACCGGCTCAAGGACATGATCATCTCCGGCGGGGAGAACATCTACCCGGCGGAGGTGGAGGCGGTCATTTCCGAGCACGGTGCCGTGGGCAGCGTGGCCGTCATCGGCGTCCCGGATGACAAATGGGGCGAGGTCCCGCAGGCGATCGTGACCCTGCGCGAAGGGGAATCGCTGACCGCGGAGCAGCTGCGCAGCTTCCTCGACGGCAGGCTCGCCCGCTACAAGATCCCCAAGTCATTGGTGGTGGTGGAGGACATGCCGCGCACCGCCAGCGGCAAGATCCGCAAGATGGAGCTCCGCAAGCAGTTCTGACGTCAGGGACATACAGCTGCCCGCCTCGGTTTCCGGGGCGGGCGATTGTCTTAAGAGGCGATGAGCCCTGTCAGGCGGCACGTCCACGGGCGCCCGTTTGGACAGTGACACCGAGACTGCGGTGGAAGGAAGCGCGCCACCTCGATTTCGACAACAGCGGAGCTTCCGTGGATGTCAACGACTTCGCAATCCAGGCAACCCCAGGGGCGGCATAGGGTGCTGTTTCACGTACCGGTGCGCTGGGGCGCTCCGCTGGATTGGCGTGGGATGAGAGTGGGCATGGACCGGCGGATGAGTGGTTCGATGCCTGGGTTGACGATGAGGTCGATGGCGGTGGCTGCTATCTGGTCCAGGGGAACGTGCACCGAGCTTAGGGGCGTCGGCAGCCGGGCGGACAGTGGCGTGTCGTTGTATCCGACCAATGCCAGATGGTCGGGGATGCTGATCCCGTTGCGGTGGGCTGCGGCCATGACACCCATGGCGATGTTGTCATTGGCGGCGAAGATGGCTGTCGGGCGGGATTGCGGTGTTCCTGCGAGGAGCGTTTCGCCGGCCGTGTAGCCATTCTCGATGCCGTACCCGGCAGCGATAAGCCATTCTTCGCGCGGCTGGATGCCTGCCTCATTCAGTGCTCTGCGTGCTCCCGCCAAGCGTGCGGTTCCGGTGGAGGTGAAAGCGGGGCCGGTAACGACAGCAATGTTGCGATGGCCCAGGTCGATAAGGTGACGTGTGGCGAGGTAGCCGCCGACCTCGTCGTCTCCGAGCGCAGAGGGACTGATGCCGTCAGTTCGGAGCACCAGCGCATGCGCTACACGGCGCTCACGCAGCAGTCGGGGGAGCTCGTCATCGAGCCGCGCCGTGGCGAGAATCAACCCATCGACGTTTCTATCGAGGAGTGTTTCGGCCGCGCTGCGTTCATCCACGGGGTCATCTCCGCTGGTGGCGACCATCGCAAAGTAGCCCCGGGATGACGCTGCCTTTTCGAGTTCTTCGAACATCAGTGCCATAACCGTGTCGCTCAAACGCGGGACAAGGACACCAAGGGTGCGGGTCTCACCACGCCGCAAACTTGAAGCAAAAGAGTTCCGGCGGTACCCGAGTTCTTCCGCGATCTTCCGGACATGGGCTGCCGACGCGGATCTGGAGGTGGTGCGTTCATCCAGTGCGCGGCTGGCGGTCGAGATGCTCACGCCACTGGCAGCCGCGACATCCTTGAGCGTGACAATCCCTGCGGGGGCGGGACGTTCCATCGCGGTTCTCCTCTTCAGCAAGGGTGTTACAGCCACTCTATTCCTCCTTCTTGCAAACGTTCTCTTGACAGTGAGCTGCGACACGTGCAAACTTGAAAACGTTCCCGCAAACGTTTTCATCATAGCGGGACTACCGACCATCAAAGAAGACAAGAAGGTAGCTGCAATGGCACTCGATCTCCGCGGACTCAACCCCGCACCTGTCACCCCGTTCACCGAAGATGGCGCCGTCGACTTCGCTGCAATCCAGCGCCTGGGTTCGTGGCTCGGATCGATTGAGGGCGTGAAGAGCCTCGTCGTTCTGGGGCACGCCGGCGAAGGGACGTTCCTCACCGAAGAGGAGCAGCTGGACGTGATCCGCGCGTTCGTAGCATCGACCGACGGCCGGGTACCGGTTGTAGCGGGCATCACGAAGGAGGGCAATAAGACAGCGGCCCTCGAAGCCAGAAAGGCCGTCGATGCCGGGGCGTCAGCTGGTCTCGTCTACCCCTCGCACGGGTGGCTGCGCTTCGGCTACCAGAAGGGCGCACCCCAGTCGCGCTATCAGGAGATTTACGACGAATCCGGTCTGCCGCTGATCCTGTTTCAGTACCCCGACAACACCAAGGCAAGCTACGACCTCGAAACCCAGCTGGAGATCGCCGGCCAGGAGGGAGTCTTCGCCACGAAGAACGGTGTCCGGAACATGCGCCGGTGGTACACCGAGATCCCCGCGCTGCGCGCCGCGTACCCCGAACTGCAGATCCTGTCCTGCCACGACGAATACCTGCTGCCGACCATGTTCGATGTCGACGGCCTGCTCGTGGGCTACGGCAACATCGCCCCCGAACTGCTCGTCGAACTGATCGAAGCCGGCAAGGCGCAGGACTACCCGCGAGCCCACGCAATCCATGAGCGGCTGCTCCCGGTAACGAAGAACGTTTACCACCGCGGCTCCCACATGGAAGGCACGGTCGCCCTGAAGTGGGGCCTCGTGAACCGCGGCATCCTGGACCACGCGACAGTGCGCACCCCGCTCCTGCCCCTCCCCCAGGGCGCCGAAACCGAAATCGCGGAAGCCTTCGCTGCCGCGAACATCGGCAAGGTCACCGTCAACGCCTGATCGACGGATCCTGAGGATGGCGGGAGCAACTCCCGCCATCCTCCCCTAGGCTTTAGCCATCTCCACTCTTGGTCAATGAGGACCCCAGCATCGCTGCTGGAGAAGGAGGACTCGCCATGCGCGAGCCGAACAACACTAAAACTATGGCCGGCGGCGCCAATGCCGCCAGGATCAATGCAGAGCTGGTAGCCCGCCTCGAACGGCTCCCGCTCACGCGACGGCTGACCGTGATCCGCGTGGTCATCGGGTCAGCCACGTTCTTCGACGCCTACACCGTCCTGGCAATCGCCTTCGCGATGCCCCAACTGTCCTCGGAATGGCACCTGAATGCCGGGGAAATCGGCATGATCCTCTCCGCAGGGTACGTCGGCCAGATCTTCGGGTCCCTCTTCTTTGGACACCTCGCCGAAAGAATCGGCCGACTGCCCGTCCTGCTCTTTACGATCCTGCTCTTCGTCTCCATGGACATCGCCTGCCTCTTCGCGTGGGGCGCCACGTCCATGATCATCTTCCGCTTTATCCAGGGCATCGGCACTGGCGGCGAAGTACCGGTCGCCAGTGCCTACATCAACGAATTCGTCGGTGCCAGGAAGCGTGGCAGGTTCTTCCTCCTATACGAGGTAATCTTCCCGGTCGGCCTGATGTTTGCCGGCATCGCCGGATACTTCCTGGTCCCTGTCGTGGGCTGGAAAGCCATGTTCATCGTCGGCATCGTGCCTGCCCTGCTCACAATCCCCATGCGCTGGCTTATGCCTGAATCACCGCGCTGGCTGGCATCCAGGGGTCACGTCCACAAGGCCGAGACTGTCGTCTCAATGCTCGAAAAGGAAGCGGTCAAGGCAGGACATGCACTCTCCGAACCCGTGGTTCGGCCCGTTGACCCCAAGGCCACGGCCCGTACCGACTGGCGTGAACTGTTCTCCGGGATATACAAAAAGCGCACCTTCATGATCTGGATGCTCTGGATCTGCGTATACATGGTCAACAACGGCCTGGTCACCTGGCTGCCGACGCTCTACAAGCAAACCTTCAATCTTCCCCTGCAAACCAGCCTCGCCTACGGCTGGGTCACGTCCGCTGTCGGTGTTGTGGCCTCCGTCCTCTGCGCGCTGCTCATCGACCGCGTAGGCCGTAAACGTTGGTACACATTCGCCTTCCTGGCCGCGACCGTCCCTCTTGTCATCCTCACAGCCCTCGGCGCCGTGTCGGCGACACAGGTCGTAGTATTCGCCAGCATCGCCTACGCCATCCTGCAGACCATCTCCTTCTCGCTCTACCTCTACTCCGCCGAGCTGTACCCGACCCGGCTCCGCGCCATCGGCACGGGCTTCGGCAGCGCCTGGCTCCGGGCAGGCTCCGCCATCGGCCCCATCCTGGTCGGCTGGATCGTGGACAACTACGGAATCAGCCTGGTGTTCACCGTCTTCGCAGCCGTTGCCCTGATAGGCGGCCTGGTGACTATCTTCTTCGCCATCGAAACCAAAGGCCGGGTCCTCGAGGAACTCTCGCCCTAACTCCCCAGCACCCGCCTCAATGGCAGCGCCACGAACCAGCTCCGGTCCGTGGCGCTGCCGTTGCCAGTCAAGGACTACCCTCGGACCATCGCTTCCCGTTCCGCCCAGATCCCAGGTGTGCCGTCGTGAGGACACTCGCTGCGCTTCGGCGGGCAAGGCGTCGACCTCAAAGGCGCATTGCCGTGGGGGCCCCGGCCTTGTTACCGCTCACGGTCATCAATTGGCGGAATCCTATAGGACAGTGCCACCATTATTGGATGCTTGAGGCAACTAAACCCCAGAAGTCCCCGGACGGGACGCCCGTCAACCCCGCGCTCGAAGCGGAAAGCAAAATCGCCCGCATCGCGGTGACGGTGTTCCCCATCCTGGTGGTCGTTGCCGGCATCCTCGGTTTCCTGCTCCCCGGGGTCTTCAAGCCCATGGCCCCCAGCGTGCCCTACCTGCTGGGCATCATCATGTTCTGCATGGGCCTGACCCTCACCCCGCCGGACTTCGCCGCGGTGGCCAAGCGGCCGTGGGCTGTGGCCCTGGGGATCGTGGCGCACTACATCATCATGCCCGGCGCCGGCTGGCTGATCGCGGGCGCCCTGAACCTCCCGCCCGAACTGGCCGTCGGCGTAATCCTGGTGGGCTGCGCACCCTCCGGCACGGCCTCGAACGTCATGGCCTTCCTGGCCAAGGGCGATGTTGCCCTCTCCGTGGCGGTGGCCTCCGTCTCCACCCTGATCGCACCGATCGTCACCCCGCTGCTGGTCCTGTTCCTGGCCGGCTCGTACCTGCAGATCGATGCCGCCGGCATGGTCCTGGACATCGTCAAGACCGTGCTGCTGCCGGTGGTGGCCGGCCTCCTCGCCCGGGTCTTCCTCAAGAAGCTCGTCGCCAAGGTGCTGCCCGCGCTGCCGTGGGCGTCCGCCGTCGTGATCTCCCTGATCGTGGCCATCGTGGTGGCCGGCAGCGCCAACAAGATCATTGAGGCCGGGGCCATCGTGTTCCTCGCCGTGGTGCTGCACAACGGGTTCGGGCTGGGCCTTGGCTACCTGGCCGGCAAGCTGGGCCGCCTGGACGACAAAGCCCGCCGCGCCCTTGCGTTCGAAGTGGGCATGCAGAACTCCGGCCTGGCGGCGACGCTGGCCACCGCCCACTTCACCCCGCTGGCTGCACTGCCGTCCGCGGTCTTCTCGCTGTGGCACAACATCTCCGGCGCCATCGTGGCCGCCTGGCTCGCCCGGCGCCCGCTGCGGGACAAACAAGCCTAAGGGGCCCGTTAGCAGCCAGCCATTCCGGGTACAGGCTCCGGTAAGGACAGCGCCGTTTCGACGCTGTCCGCCAGTTCCTGTAAGGAGATGGACAGATGGCTCGGGTTGACCGGATAGCTGAACCATGGGGGACACGTACGCCGTACGGCACCGGCGGTGACTGGCCCGTCCGGGTGGACACCCACCTGGCCGAAGGAGTGGCTCCGGAGGACGTGGACCGGTGGGTCCAGACGGCCTCGCTCCTGCACTCCAACGGCGACGCCATGGACATCGCCGTCAAGGACCACAGAATCGTCGGCGTGCGGGGACGGGCCGTGGACCGGGTCAACCACGGCCGCCTGGGCCCGAAGGACCTCTACGGCTGGCAGGCGAACGCCTCCCCGGACCGGCTCACCAAGCCCCTCATCCGCGAGAGTGGAAAGCTGGTGGAAACGGACTGGGACACCGCCATGCAGCGCATCGTGGACAAGTCCAAGGCGCTGCTCGCGGAACAGGGCGCCAGCGCCCTTGGCTTCTACACCACCGGCCAGCTCTTCTCCGAGGAGTACTACACCCTGGGCACGCTGGCCCACGGCGGCATCGGCACCAACCACGTGGACGGCAACACCCGGCTGTGCACGGCGACGGCGGGGGAGGCCCTGAAGGAATCCTTTGGCTGTGATGGGCAGCCCGGCTCCTACACGGACGTGGACCACGCCGATGTGATCGCCCTGTACGGGCACAACGTGGCCGAAACCCAGACCGTCCTCTGGACCCGGATGCTGGACCGGCTGGCCGGCCCCAACCCGCCCAAGATCATCTGCGTAGACCCGCGCATGACGCCCGTGGCCAGGGCAGCCACCGTGCACCTGGCGCCGCGGCCCGGCACCAATGTGGCCCTGATGAACGGCATCCTGCACGAGATCATCACCAACGGCTGGGTGGACCGGGAGTACATCGAGGCGCACACCGTGGGGTACCCGGAGCTCGAAAAAGAGGTCAGGAACTACCCGCCGGCCCTCGTGGCGGAAATCTGCGGCGTCCCGGCGGAGCAGATCACCGAGGCGGCCGGCATCGTCGGCCACGCGGAGCGTCTGCTGTCCACGGTGCTGCAGGGCTTCTACCAGTCCAACCAGGCCACTGCGGCTGCCGTCCAGGTGAACAACGTCAACATCATCCGCGGCATGCTGGGCAAGCCCGGCTGCGGCATCCTGCAGATGAACGGCCAGCCCACCGCCGAGAACACCCGCGAATGCGGGGCCGACGGCGACCTTGCCGCCTTCCGGAACTGGTCCAACGATGCGCACATCCAGGACCTGGCCCGGGTCTGGAACATCGATCCCATGTCCATCCCGCACTACTCCCCGCCCACGCACGTCATGCAGATGATGCGGTACGCGGAGGACGGTTCCATCCGGATGCTGTGGGTCAGCGGCACCAACCCTGCCGTCTCGCTGCCCGAGCTGGCACGCATCCGCGGCATCCTGGAACAGGACCGCCTGTTCCTGGTGGTGCAGGACATCTTCCTGTCCGAGACCGCCCAGCTGGCCGACGTGGTGCTTCCCGCCGCCACCTGGGGCGAAAAGACCGGCACCTTCACCAACGCGGACCGTACCGTGCACCTCGCCGAGAGGGCCGTGGACCCGCCGGGCGAGGCCAGGCCGGACCTGGAGATCTTCATCGACTACGCGCACCGCATGGGACTGCAGGACAAGGACGGCCGGCCGCTGATCAAGTGGCACGATCCCGAGTCGGCCTTCGAAGCCTGGAAGGAATGCACCCGCGGCCGGCCCTGCGACTACACCGGCATCACTTACGACAAACTCCGCGGCGGCTCAGGCATCCAATGGCCCTGCAATGAAGAGAACCCGGACGGCACAGAACGGATCTATGCTGACGGGAAGTTCTGGGCGCACCCGGAGTACTGCGAGACCTACGGCCGCGACCTCATCACCGGCGCGCCCGTGGACCCCACGGAGTACAAGGCGCTCAACCCGGAGGGCAAGGCCATCATCAAGGCCGCCGAATACATGCCGCCGCACGAACTGCCCAGCCAGGACTTCCCGTTCCAGCTCATCACCGGCCGCACGCTCTACCAGTTCCACACCCGCACCAAGACGGGGCGGACCCCGGAGCTGCAGGCCGCCGCGCCTGACGTGTGGGTGGAGTTGTCAGCGGACGACGCCGGCGCGTACGGGATTGCCGAAGGCGACCTTGCGGAGGTGGAGACGCCCCGCGGGGCCGTCCGTGCCAGGGTGCGGATCAGCGGCATCCGCAACGGGGTCCTGTTCCTGCCCTTCCATTACGGCTATTGGGACACGAAGGGCGGACACCAGCCGGACGGGCCCGGCAGGGCTGCGAATGAACTGACCATCACCGACTGGGATGCGGCGTCCAAGCAGCCCATCTTCAAGACCGCGGCAGCCCGCATTACCCGTATTTCCGGCGGTGACGGGCCCTCTCCGGCGCCCACCACCACGGCGTCGGCCCCCGCCGGGGAATTCGCCGAAGGGGCCAGGACCAAGGGAATTTTGAGCGCGCTGGCGGATGAATCCATGGACGCGGCAGGAGGGGCACGATGAAATTCGGGCTGGTACTGGAGGAAATGCACCGCTCCGAAAACGACCTGGCGCACCACCTGCTGGTCATCTCCGAGCGGCACAAGGTGGACCACGAGATCTACCACCTGGCCCGGGACCTGGCGCGCTGGTCGCAGCAGCACGTCCGGGACATCGCGGACATCGCCAAGAACTACGGCCAGGACCTGGACCCGGAGCCCCGCGGCGAGGCAGGGCTGATGGAAACCATCCGGGAGAAGGGCAGCGAGATGATGGGCCGGCGCCCCGAAACCGGGATGATGCTGCTGCGCGACCTCCGCGAGCTCTACCTGAAGGCATGCGGCGTCTCCGCCGACTGGGAGCTGCTGGCCCAGGCCGCCCAGGGGATGAAGGACAAGAACCTCCTGGCCCTGGCGGAGAAGTGCCACCCGCAGACCATCCGCCAGATGAAGTGGGCCAACGGCAAGCTCAAGGAATCCGCCACCCAGATCCTGGTCAGCTAAGCGCAGGCGAGCAGGGAACCCTCAGCGCGCCTCCCGGGCCGCCTGGAGGTGCGCCACCAGGGCCCGCATCTGCTCCGCCGTCCACGGCAGGGCTTGGCTCAACTCGTTGCTGTTCTCGTTCCACATGGTGCGGGCGGCTTCCTTGGTGCCCTCGCCGCTGTGGAAACGCGAGCCCAGCTCATCCCAGCGGCGCACCAGCTCCCGGGCCTCGGAGCTGGCGGCGGGGACACCGCCGTCCACCTGCTGCAGTCCCTCCTCCACCAGCCCCGCCCACTCAGTCCGTGACTGGTCCGTTGCCTCCTGCCCCAACCGGGCACGCTGCTCCTCGAGCTCCCGGCGCTGGTCCCCGGTGAAGTAGTTCTCGAACATGGTCATCCTTTCCAAAACAGTCATGAAATCGCCGGGCCCGGCGTGCCCGTGTCCGCTGAGGCGTGCCAGCAGCTCGCGGATGGTCTGCTGGAGCTGTTGCAGCTGCAGGGCCTGCTGGTCCAAGGCATCGAGCTGCCTTAGCAGCAGTCTTTGCAGGGACTCCGCATCCGCGCCCCCCTGGTCCAGCACCGGTGCGATCTCGGCGAGCGGCACGCCCAGGCTGCGCAGGGTCCGGATGCTGTACAGCCGCCGCAGGTCAGGTTCCGTGTAGCGGCGGTGGCCGGCGGCGGTCCGGCCGCTGGCGTGGAGCAGCCCGATGCTGTCGTAGTGGTGCAGCGCCCTGACGGTGACTCCCGTGGCCGAGGCCAGTTCGCCGATGCTCCAGCGGGGTTCTTCCGGTTGCTCCATACCGCCCACCGTAGGACCTGACGCCGCGTCAGGTTCAACCCCGGCGCACGCGACACCGGCCAACATCCTGCGTGGAGCGAACCAGTTTCATTCAGTGAAACTGGGGCGGCGTGCAGGACGGCCCATGGCACAGAGTTGAGTCCAGGAACGAGGGGCCCGTTGCGGGCCCCGCCCAGCCCATTGAGCGGTTCACCAACGCTTCAACACACAGCACAGAAACGGCGCGCTACACATGGAGTCAACGATGACGGGACGGCGGATCCTCAAGGGGATCGAGTTCGCCCGGCCACAGAACGCGGAGCCGCTGCTGCTGGACCTCTACCTGCCCGCGGGAGCAACGCGCCAGGGCGGCCGGCCGGCGGTGGTCCACTTCCACGGCGGCGGCTGGCGGACGGGGGAGCGGTCTTCGCTTGGCCCCGCTGTTGACGGTTTCGGACTCAGCCCCATCGAGCAGCTGGCCGATGCCGGGTTCGTCGTGGCCTCGGCGGACTACCGGCTCAGCACGGTTGCCACGTTCCCGGCCCAGCTGCTGGACGCCAAGGCAGCTGTCCGCTGGCTCCGCACCCACGCGGCCGAATACGGCGTGGACCCGCACCGCATCTACGCCTGGGGCGATTCGGCCGGCGGCCACCTGGCCAGCCTCCTGGGCCTGACCGCGGATTTCCCGGTCCATGCCGGCATCGACGCGCCGGACGACGACCGGGTTGCCGGCGTCGTGGCCTGGTACCCGCCCACGGACCTGCTCAGGATGGGTGGACAGGCACGTCCGGATGCCGTGGCCCGGGCGGATGATCCCGGATCCCGCGAAGCACTGCTGATCGGCGCGCAGCCGGCCGACGCCCCGGACAAGGCCACGGCCGCAAGCCCCCTCAGCTACGTCCACGCAGGCGCCCCGCCTTTCCTCCTCATCCATGGAACCGCGGACCGCTTCGTCCCGGTGGAGCAGTCCGCCTCGCTGGCCGGGGCGCTGGAAGACGCTGGCAACGCCGTCGAACTCCTCCTGCTGGAGGGCGCGGACCACATGTGGGCCAGCCCGGACGGCAACAGCGGTGCCGCGGAACAGGCCGTTGCCGCCACCATCGATTTCCTCCGCCGCCAGTCGGAACAGCACTGATTTCCCACCACCATGCCGGGGCAATACCCGCACCCCGGACCAGACCGAAAGGCCTCCCATGCAGTTCATCGGCATCACTCACCACGGCGGACCCTGGGCAGCGGCGCTCGCCGGCTCCCGTGTCCTCCCGCTCACGCCGGCCGACGATTTCTGGGCCGACGCCGAGGGCTGGCAGGACAAGGCGGCAGCCCTGGTTGCCGGCGCGGCACACGCTGAAGCGTCCGACGGCGAGGGCTGGCTGGAACGCGGCAGCGTCACCGAGGTGCCGCTGGTCCCCGCCTCCGCGCGGGTGATCTGCGTGGGGCTGAACTACAAGGCGCACGTTGCCGAGGGCAGCTTCAAGGACCAGGAACTCCCGCCGTACCCCACGCTGTTCGCCCGGTGGACAGCTTCCCTGTCCGTGGGCAACGTGCCCGTCCCCGTCCCGACGGGTGAGGCAGGGCTGGACTGGGAAGGCGAAGTTGCCGCTTACATCGGCCGCCGGGTGGAGTCCGCCGACGAGGACACCGCCGCGGATGCCGTCTTTGGCTACTCCACATTCAACGACATCACCAGCCGCAGGGCCCAGAAGCTCACTTCGCAGTGGACCCTGGGGAAGAACGGCGATTTCAGCGGCCCCCTGGGTCCAGTGGTGAGCCGCGACGAGGTGGGCGACCTGCGCGACGGGTTGCAGGTCCGCACCCGCGTCAATGGGATCGAAGCCCAGAACGGCAACACCCGGGACATGATTTTCTCTGTCCCGGCCATCATTTCGCTGATCAGCGAAACCTTCACCCTGCACCCGGGTGACGTCATCGCCACCGGCACCCCCGGTGGCGTGGGCTACGCCCGCACCCCGCAGTGGCTGCTGCAGCCCGGCGATACCGTGGAAGTGGAGATTGAGAAGCTGGGCATCCTGACCACGCCGGTGGGCGACATTTCCCTTCGGAGCCGTGCCTGATGAGCGCCTTCCCTACCGCGGCTGACCTCCCGGCGGAGGTTCGGGTCCTGATCGCCGGCGGCGGCCCCAGCGGACTCTTCCTGGCACTGGACCTCGCCTCCCGCGGGGTGCCCAGCACCGTCATCGAACCGCGGACAGCGCTGGACCACACCCGGCCGCGTGCCAAGACCACCAACGCCCGCACCATGACGCACCTGCGCCGGCTGGGCCTCGCCGAGGTTCTCCGGGACGCCGCGCCGCTGCCGGTGGAATACGCCCAGGACGTCATCTTCTGCACCGGCCTCACCGGCCCTTCGGCCCATGAGCTGCGCCGGTTCCGCAATGCTTTCCAGCTGGTTCCCGGCCGGTACGGGCCGCAGCCGGAGTGCGGCCAGCAGGTACCGCAGCCCGTCCTCGAGGAGGTGCTCCGGGCCGCCGTCGACAGCCACCCGCTGGTGACGTTCCTGGCCGGGTGCACCGTCACTGGCGTGAGTGCCCCTGAAGGCGGGGCCGCCACGGCACCCTGCGCCGTCGTCGTTGGGGATCCCGAAGGTGCCGAACGCACCATCGCCGCGGAGTACGTCATCGGGGCCGACGGCGGGTCCTCCGCGGTGCGCCGCAGCCTGGGACTGCGGCTGGAAGGCGGCTCCGCCGAGCTGTCCAACATCAGCATCCTCTTCCGCTCGAAATCGCTGGCGTCCGCTGTCTCTGTGGATCCGGCCGTGCAGTACTGGGTGGTGGGCTCGGAGACCTCCGGCATGGTGGGACCCATGGACCGCGACGGCACGTGGTGGGCCATCGTCCAGGGCGTGGATCCGTCCGTGACGGTCACTGCCGGGGACGCGGCCGCGATGGTCCGCTCCCTGGTGGGCTCGGACGTGGACATCGAGGTGGTGGCCACCGACCCCTGGACGGCACGGATGCTGCTGGCTCCCGAATACAGCCGCGGCAACGTCTTCCTGGTGGGGGACGCGGCGCACCTCAACCCGCCCTGGGGCGGCCACGGTTTCAACACCTGCATCGGCGACGCCGCCAACCTGGCCTGGAAGCTCGCCGCCACGATCAACGGCTGGGCCGGGCCCGGACTCCTCGCCAGCTACGGGGCGGAACGCCGGCCGGTGGCTGCGCGCACCATCCGCGACGCCGCCACCAACGGCAAGGCCCTGGCCTACCACTTCGCAGACCCGGACCTGGTTGCGGCCGGCCGTGCGGGGGATGCCGCCCGCGGGGCTGCGCACCGGGCACTTGCCGTGAAACAGAGCGAGTTCGACTCCCTCGGCTTGGTGCTGGGCTACGCGTACGGCGGCTCGCCCGTGGTGCTGCCGGACGGTTCTGCCCTCCCCGACGAGGACCCCATCCGGTACATTCCGTCCGCTGCTCCGGGGGCCCTGCTGCCGCACGCCTGGCTGGCGGATTCCCGGTCCCTGTACAGCGCCCTTGGTGCGGGTTTCACGTTGCTGGCCGACGCCGGATCGCTGGGCGGGGTGGACCCCGCCGAAGTTTTCGAACCGGTCATGGCCGCCGGTGCCCGGCAGGGCATCCCGGTGACCGTGGCCGCCGTCGGGCCTTCCGACGACGGAACGCACCTTGCGGACCTGTGGGGCGCCACTGCACTGCTGGTCCGTCCCGACCAGCACGTGGCCTGGCGCGGCAACTCCCCGGTGGAGGCCGCCGCCGCGCTGTCCGCCGCCGCGGGCTGGGCGACCGCTTTCCCTCCCGCACGTCCTGAAGAACCTGCACCTTCCATCGAGACCAGGAGCGCCCGTGTCGACGTCATCATTCCGTGATTTCCTCTTTACCCCGGACCACCCCCGCGTGGCGGACATCCGCGGACTGGATGCCCGCGAATACGCCGAGGCCGCCAAGGCCGATGCGTTCGCCGGCCCCATGATCGAGGGCTGGCGGAAGCTCTATCCGCAGCCATTCACGGGCATCACCAGCGACGGCGTCCGCCGGGAGGGCCTCTACCCGCTGGCACCTGCCCGGCCCGGGGAGGAAGCGCCCACCGCGGACATGGTGGCTGCGGCGCGGAAGCTGATGGGCACGGTCACCGCGGACCAGGCCGGGAAGCTCTGCTACGCCGTGGACGTGCCGGAATGGCAGAGCTGGGCCAACCCCGAATTCATGCAGCACGACACGGGGCTCCGCCTGGACGAGGTTGCCGGTCCCGTGCGGGATGCGGTGCTCGGCGTGGTGGAGGCTTCGCTGAGCCCGGCCGGGTTTGAGCTGGTGCGGAACCTGATGCGGATCAACGGCTTCCTGGGTGACCTGGTGGAGCTGCCGCTGCTCATGAACGAGTTCAGCTACAACTTCGCCCTGTATGGGGAGCCTTCCGAGACGCAGCCGTGGGGGTGGCAGCTGTTTGGCCACCACGCGGCGCTGAACTGCCTGGTGGCCGGGACGCAGCTGGTGGTCTCGCCGGTGTTCATGGGCGCCGAGCCGGACATGATCGACGCCGGCCCACATCAGGGCGTCAAAGTGTTCAAGGAGCGCATCGCCCTGGCCCGGCAGCTGATGGCCGCCCTGCCTGCGGACCTGCGGGACCGCGCTGTTGTTTATGCGGAGATGGTGGACCCGGCCATGCCCGAAGGCCGCCTCCACCCGGGCGACGAACGGCACCTGGGCGGCTGCTTCCAGGACAACCGGGTGATCCCGTACGAGGGCATCCCGGTCACCGACATGCCGCCCGGAACCCGGGAACTGCTCGACGCCGTGGTGGAGGACTTCATCGCCTACCTGCCGGACGGTCCCCGTGCCGCCCGCCGCCGGGAAATCCAGGAACACTACGGTGAAACATTCTTCAGCTGGATCGGCGGCTGGGAAGGGGAGGAAGCGTTCTACTTCCGGGTGCAGAGCCCTGTGGTGGTTCTGGAACTGGACCACCACACCGGCGTCTTCCTCAGCAACGACCAGCCCGCCCCGTTCCACATGCACACCGTGGTCCGCACCCCCAACGGCAACGACTACGGCCGCGAACTCGTCAGGCAAGCCACCCGCTGACCCACCCACCCACTCACCCACCCTCCCACCATCGATTGCTGAGTAACTGCCGTTTTGGAGCGCCATAACGGCAGTTACTCAGCAATCGATGGGTTTTAAAAACCAGAAGGCCCGGATTTCCTCTCGGAAGTCCGGGCCTTCTGTGGTGGATTGGTTTAGGGGATGTCCAGCGCTGCGCGGCGCTGCGGCGGCGGGCCGACGACGGTCAGGTCCATCTCAGCCTGGGCGCGCCCGAAGCCCTCCATGTCCATGTAGGGCTCGCCGCCCTCGGTGTACATGTAGTCCTCGGTAGGTTCGTTGAAGTACTCGAAGAAGCCGTTGAACACCGACGGGGTCAGGAAGCCCACCATCTGGGTGTTGTGGGCATCGAGCGCGAACGAGTGGATGGTCCCGGCGGGGGCGTGCACGAAGTCGCCCTTGGTCAGGAGCATCTCGCGGCCGTTGGCGTAGAGCCACATCCGGCCCTCGGTGCAGAGGAAGTTCTCCGTGTGCTGGGAGTGGAAGTGCAGCGGGATGTAGGGGGTTTTGGCGCCTTTGGTGTGCACGGCGAAGTAGTTGGAACCGGTGTTGGCAGGCCGGGACAGGTAGGTGAACATGGTCTGGTAGCTGACCAGGCGCTCACCCTCGCCGGCACTGAGGAAGTAGGGGCTCTGCGTGGGCGGCAGCCCGGCGTCGTGCTTGAACGACGGCGCCACACGCTCAACGTCAGGGAACGTGATGCCAAACTCGGCGCCCACCTCTGCCTGCTCCTGCAGGCTGGCCTTGTGACCGGGGCGCACCGGCGGGACGTGCGAATCGATGGGTGTGCCCACCCGCTCGTAGTAGGCCTCGCCGCCGCCGGGCGTCATCCAGTTCAGGAAGCGGGTGTAGTGGCTGGCCATCCGGTACGCGTGCGGCGTGTTGGGCGGAATGACCACGGAGTCGCCGGGGGTGAGGATGCGGCTCTCGCCCGGCAGCCAGACATGCAGGATCCCGTCGAAAACGTAGAGCGTCTTGTGCTCCACTTTGTGGCTGACGAACGGCGACTCAGCGCCCATGCCGCCGGAGATGTAGGCAGCGCTGAAGATGCCCCCGGTGTCGGCGGCGCGGGCGATGACCGTGACCAGCTGGCCGTTGATCTCGTAGCGTGCGCCTTCGCCCGACGCCATGTAATACGGGACCGCCTCGCCGGGCAGCGCGTTGGCCACCGGGAGCTGCTTGTTCATTTCCTCAACGCTGAGGGACATGGTTTCCTTCTTTCCAGTCGGCCGGCCCTTGCCGGAGCGTGACCTACATCATGGCTGTCCCACGCCCCGGCCACGAGCCCTGATTCCATTAGTTGAAATCAGAACGTGGCTGGCCATCGTCCCCCTGCTACCCCTCACATTCCTTGCAGTACTTCTTGCCGTCCTTCTCACGGGCCAACTGGCTGCGGTGATGCACCAGGAAGCAGGACATGCACGTGAATTCGTCTGCCTGCACCGGGACCACCTGGATGAGGAGTTCCTCGTTGGAGAGGTCGGCGCCGGGCAGCTCGAAGCTGTCCGCGAGGTCCGTTTCGTCCATGTCGGGAGCGGCCTCCCGGCGGCCGGACTTGTCGGACTTCAGCTCCTCCAAGGCGACGTTCGGCTCTTCCTCGGGAGTCACCCGCGGAGCGTCGTAGTCAACTGACATGTGGTGTGTTCTCCTGTCCAGCTGCTGATGTCCAGATTGTTCTGGACAGATCGACAACGCCGGATGGGCGCAACTAATTCCCTGCCCGTGCGCAAAGTGAAGACCTCTTAGTTGTTGGCTGTGTTGCTGCCGTCACTAAGAGGTCTTCACTTGTTCACAACGGAATCAACGTTGTGGCCCGTACAGCTAGTACGCGATCATCTCAGGGGGCGATGACCTGTCACCTCTGCTTTTCGGGCTAACCAGCGAGGCCGCGGGCAGCTGTGCTTGGGGACATGGCCGCGGCCGTGAGGACAGACGTTTCCTGCTCGCTCTGCTGCACCTCGTCGAGCTCCTTGAGGGTGTACTTTTTGGTTTCCTTAGCGGTGAGGGCTGAGATTCCTGCCAGGACCATGAACCCGAGAGCGACCATGGATGGTCCGACCCAATCTTTCAGGTCGGGGCCAGCGAGTGCTGTCGAGAGAACGGGGCCGATGACGCCCGAGATGGCGAAGCCGATCTGGGTGCCAAGGGCGAGCCCGGAGACGCGCAGCCGGCCGGGGAACATCTCCGCGAAGAACGACGGCCAGGACGCGTTCACCATTGAGTAGAAGAGGGAGTAGTTGATGATGCCAAACAGGAAGATCAGCGACCAGTTGCCGGTGGTGATCGACCACAGGTAGGGCACCATAGTGACGCCTACGCCGCCCGTTGCAATAAGGAACATCGTTTTGCGGCCGATCTTGTCCACAAGGAATCCCGCCAGGGGCGTGATTCCGAGGGCGATCACGGCCGAGACTGTGGTCGTCAGGAGCATGGTTGGCTTATCCAGCTTGTACCCGGCGGTCCCGAAGGCTACCGAGAAGGTCTGCATCATGTAGCTGGTGCCCGCGATGAGGGCACAGAATACGATCCGCAGCACTGCACGCCAGTGGAAGCGCAGAAGATGCCGGAGAGGGGCAACGTTCGCTTTGGCGGCCTGGGCCTTTACGAACTCGGGCGGCTCCTGGACGTGGCGGCGGATCAGGTAAGCAGCGACCACCACGAGGGCGGAGGCCCAGAACGGCAGCCGCCAGCCCCAGCTCAGCAACTGATCCGAGGGCATAGCGGCGATCGGGATGAAGACCAGCAGGGTGAGCAGCGTGCCTGAGGAGGAACCCAAGGTGGTGAAGCTCGCGAGGAACCCGCGCCGGCCCTCGGAGGCATGCTCCAGGCTCATGGTGATGGCACTGGGCTGCTCGCCGGAAAGGCACAGTCCCTGGATGACGCGGATCAGCACGAGCAAGATCGGAGCAAGAGGACCGATCTGGGCGTAGGTGGGCAGGCACCCGATCAGGAAGGTGCAGCCGCCGATGCCGAACAGTGTGATCATCATGACGAACTTGCGGCCGCGGCGATCGCCCAGCGGCCCCAGGATGAGGGAGCCGAGCGGGCGTACCGCGTAGCCGACCGCGAAGGTGATCATGGCGAGCAGCACGCTGAGGCCCTGGGGCAGCTCGGGTGAAAAGAAGAGCACGTTCAGAACCAACGCCGACGAGGTGCCATACACCGCGAAGTCGTAGTACTCCAACGTCGTACCGATCCAGGCCGCGATTGCGGCCCTGACCGGGGTCTTCCTGGGAAGTGTGGTTTCTGTCATTTCGTCTCCGTGAATGATGGTGAACACCGGTTGCCGCTATACCTGGGCTCTCGGAAAGAGATCTTGAGTGGAATATCCGGCTGGTCCTGCTGTGAGCTCTCTCGCAAGCCGTGTTTACGGCTTTGCGGACCGGCCCCAGACATCAAGTTAACGTTTGCGGTGTGGGTCACACAAAGTCCTCTTTTATGTACCTACATAGCGATTTGTTATGGCTTAAAGCCGAAGAACCGGAGACCCGGGACGGTCATTGCGTATGGGCCGCACGCAAGCCGACGCCCCTGGTCATTTTGCGGATTTCGTCGGACTTCAGGCCGCTTGCCCCGGCAAGTTGGTAGTCGTCCAGGAGCCGGGATTTCCTGGCCAGGGCCAGTACCTGCGTTCGTTGTTGTTCCGCATCACTCCGGGCGCCTTCGGCTGCCGCCAGCTCCGAAGCCAATCCCGCGATGAGGTGAAGATGACCGCTTCGGGTTTGGCCGGAGGGGTACAGCCCGCCGCGTGCCAGCGTGGCAGACCGGATACTGGCGGCAGGCTGGCCGGCGGCCTTCGCGACGGCGGAAATCTTCACGCCGTCGCACACGGCCTGGGCAAGGCAATCACCCAGCTCGGCGGTGAGGGCACGTACCCTGCTGGACCGAAGTGCGAGGGTCGTCCGCAGCTGGGCCAGCATGGCCAGGGCTTGTTGGGCGCGGGCCGTGGCGGGGTCTGGCTTCGGGACGCCCCGGTACCGGTACGCTGCTACGCCGGCCCCGCCTGTCCCGGTGCCGGCTGTTCGCGGAGGTATCCGTTCCTGAATCTGTCTGCCGGGCACCTCTGCTCCTTGTCTTAGTTGGTGTTTCCATGCCCGCGTGGCTTCCTGCCAGCAGGCGTACCTCTCCCGCGGTTCGGGACGCTGGCATGGAAGGCGTCGCGGCGGCGCTTGGCCTTCAGTAGGCCCGTTATCCACCCTGCAGGTTACGCCGCCGGCAATCCGGTAAGGCAATACCGAAAGTGCGTGGAGCAATAGGCGAAAGTTTTGGCTGCTCCGTCATAAGGGCTGCTTATCTGTCCACGCACTTTAGGTCTTATCCAAGAGGGCGGCTCCTTCCCTAGGCTCGATTGAACAACCCTCATCCGCACCGGAAGCCTGGAAGAGACCATGCCTGAATTCGTGCCCGCATCACGCGTAACCCGTATCAAATCCTCACCCAGCGTTGCCGCGGCGGCCCGTGTCCGGGAGCTCAAGGCCGAGGGCCGCCGGATCCTGGACCTGACGGTCGGCGAGCCGGATTTCGACACGCCCCAGCACATCAAGGACGCTGCCATCGCAGCCATCGGCCGTGGTGAAACCAAGTACACATCGGTCACCGGGACGCCCGAACTGCAAAAGGCCATCCTGCAGACGCTGCATCGCAAAACCGGCCAGCAGTACGCGCCGGGCGAGATCACCATCGGAGGGGGCGGGAAGCAGGTCATCTTCACCGCGTTCATGGCCACACTCGATGCAGGCGACGAGGTTGTCATTCCCGCACCGTACTGGGTCTCCTACCCGGACATGGTGCTCGCCAACGAAGGCACCCCCGTCATCGTTTCCTGTGGTGAGGACGCCGGTTTCAAACTCACCCCTGAGGCGCTGGCAGGGGCACTGACGGAGCGCGCCAAGTGGGTTATTCTCAATACGCCCTCCAACCCCACAGGGGCGGTGTACTCCCGCGAAGAACTGGCAGGCCTGGCCGCCGTCCTCAAGGAGCATCCTGCCGTCTACGTCCTCACTGATGAGATCTACGACGAGATCCACTTCGGCGAAGAGCCCATCACCAGTCTGGTGGCCGTTGCCCCTGAGCTTAAGGACCGTGTGCTGGTCACCAACGGGGTCTCCAAGGCCTACGCGATGACCGGATGGCGGCTGGGTTACGCCGGAGGGCCGGCGCCCCTGGTGGCTGCCATCAACAAGCTGCAGTCCCAGATGTCCTCCTGCCCGTCCTCCATCAGCCAGGCCGCCGCCGCCGAGGCACTCGGCGGAGACCAGGCATTCGTCCGCGACAGCGTGGAGGTGTACCGCGAACGGCGTGATGCGGCAGTCGCCGGGCTGAACGCGGTCAAGGGCCTGGAGTGCGCGACGCCGGATGGCGCCTTTTACGCGTACGTCAACTGCGCCGGGGTCATCGGCAAGACGACGCCAGATGGCAGGAAGATCACCAACGACGAGGATTTCACGCTGTACCTGCTGGAGGCGGCCTCTGTTGCCGTCATCCAGGGGTCGGCGTACGGGCTGAGCCCCTACTTCCGGATTTCCTATGCCACCGGGCTGCCGGTGATCGAGGAATCCATCGCTGCCATCGAAAAGGCCGTCACGGCTCTTGCCTGACCCAACCATTACTTTGCCCACGCTTTCTAAATAACAGGAGCACCTCATGATCCACGTCAAGACAAAATTCGACCGGCCTTCAGAAGACGCCGTTCAGCGGCTTTCCAAGTTCTCCTCCGCCACGGTGCACGAAGCGCAGGGCCGCAAAGGCGCCCTGAGCTCGAAAATAAAGCCGATCGACCGCAGCATGTCCTTCTGCGGCCCCGCCGTCACCGTGGTCTGTGCGCCGCGGGACAATCTGATGCTTCAGGTGGCCATCCATTACGCCCGGAAGGGCGACGTTGTGCTGGTGGCAGCCGGTGAGTACGACGAAGCCGGGACGTTTGGCGACGTGCTGGGCAACGCCATGAAGGCGAAGGGCCTGGCCGGTATGGTCACGGATTCCGGTGTCCGCGACACCAAGGACCTTATTGAACTCGGACTGCCGGTGTTCTCCGGCAGTATCTGCATCAAGGGGACCGTCAAGGAAACCATTGGCCCCATCAACCATCCCCTGGTCTTCGGCGACGAGATTGTCTACCCGGGCGATGTCCTGCTGGGTGATGCCGACGGCGTGGTGGTGGTCCGCAAGGATGAGATCGAGGAAGTCATTAAGCTGTCGCAGGCACGCGTGGACGCTGAGGACGACCTCATCCGCCGCTACAAGGAAGGCGGCACCACCATCGAGTTGTGCAAGCTGACCGATGTGCTGAAGGCTAAGGGGCTGCTGGTGGAGGACGCCGAACTGGAGCCCGCCCTGTAGCCCCACACCCCATCGATTGCTGAGTAATTGCCGTTTTGAGCCCTCATAACGGCAGATACTCAGCAATCGATGGGGTTAAACGACAGAGGCCCGGGGTTCCTTTCGGAACTCCGGGCCTTGCCTGTTGCCGCTTTGAAGCCGATGCGCCGATCAGTTCATGCCGGGCAGCAGGTGGGTAGGCGGTCCTACCTGGGCGTCATCCAGGTACCACATGGTGGAGCCGCGTTTTCCGGGCGGCATCATGCTTCCCTCGAACACGAAGACCGGTTCCGTGGCGGGCGCGTCCTCCGGACGCCAGAAGCCGTTGGTGGGGCAGTGGGAACCGGTGCCGGCTTTGAGCTGGATCCTTCTTTCAGCTGATTTCCGGTACTGCACGCTGGTGATCTTTTTCATGGCTGGGCTCCAGGGAATTTAAATGCCAGGGTTGCGCCTTTGGCGAACCTTTATGACTTTTATCCTAGGACCTGCTGAATTACCTGAATAAGACTAAAGCAGAGTGACCTGATAAGGCGCGCTTATGATGCCGCGAGTGGCGTGGCGGGGGGCGCGGAATATTTACTCCGGAGTATTTCCTGCAGCATTTCCTTGAGTACCAGCAGGACGGCAGACGCGGCTTCGGACAAGGGCTCGTGGTCAGGGGTGCAGAGTGCGATCCTGCACTGCATCGCGGGTTCGACGATCCGCAGCACCCGGAAGTCCTCCTCGTGGAACAGTGCGTCCGCAGCCGACTTGGGCAGGATAGTGGCTCCGAGGTCCGTGCGGAGCAGCCGGGTGAGGGAGGGGACTGATTCCACCTCGCCCACCAGCTTCAACTTCAGGCCACTGCTGTCGATGCCCGCCTGAACCACCTGCCGCAGCGTGTGGATCTGTTCCGGCAGGAAGAGCCCGACGTCAGCCACCTCGTCCAGGGTGATCGTGTCAGCGTCCGCCGCTACCGGGAGCTCCCGCCGGGAGTTCACGATCAGGTACAGGTCCTCGACGATGAGGGTGGTGAACTGCACCCCGCGAATTGGCCCCGGCTCGTAGATGAGTGCCATGTCCAGCCGCCCGTTCTTGATGGCCTCACTGAGCACGCCGCCGTAAATCTCGGTCAAGTGCAGCACGATGTCGGGGTAGCGCCGCCCCACCTCACTGATAATCCGCGGGGTCAAGCTGGACGCCATGCTGTAGGGGGCGATTGCTATGGAGACGCGGCCGGAAGGCGCCGCCCCTGAAGCTGCCACATCGATCCTGGCCTGGTCCACGAGCCGCAGGATGGTCTGCGCGTGCCGGTACAGGGTATGGCCGGCCGCCGTGGGCTCCACGCCCTGCTTGCTGCGGATCAGGAGCCGCTGCTTCAGCTCCGTTTCCAGGGCCGACACCTGCTGGCTCAGCGCCGGCTGGGCCACGTGGAGGGCGGCGGCCGCCTTCGTGATGCTTCCTGAGTCGACGATCTTCACGAAGTACGCCAGTTTCCGGGTGTCCATAGCGCTCCTCTTTTCCAGCCGGGGACGGCTCAGCATGCGGGGTCATACGTTGGCGCTATGGCGGGACAGGCATTACGTCTTTGTGTGATCCGAGTCTCGGGCATAGGTTAATTGCAGATGACTTTCCAATGACCAGAACATTCTATCCCCGCCCCGGCCATCACCGGTTTTGATGATGGCATATGTTTTGCGCATAAGCAGGGAAATAGTTTATTGGAAGCACCATTCTTATAGTCACGAAATAAGGACCCTGTACATTTTTTGCGCCGTCAATAGCGCCGGCCAAGGTCATAACTGTTCCCTATAGCGTGATACCGCATTCGTCTTTGTGTGGCTCCTATCCCGCTGCCACACTGATTTACACCCGCAGTACCAGCAGAGGAAGGCCCGTAATGCCCACAGTCGATCTCGTAGCGGATCTTGGTGAAGGTTTTGGCGCCTACTCGATCGGTGACGACAAAGCCCTGCTGGAAATCGTGTCCAGCGCCAATATCGCCTGCGGCTTCCATGCCGGGGACCCTGACATTATGGACGCCACCGTGGCTGAATGTGTCAGGACGGGAGTCGGCATTGGTGCGCATCCGAGCTTCCCGGATCTCCGCGGCTTCGGCCGCCGGGCGATGGACCTCACAGCTGACGAAGTCCGCACCGACGTCATCTACCAGCTGGGAGCCCTGTCGGCGTTTACGGCCTACCACGGCGCTTCCGTCTCCCATCTGGCACCGCACGGCCGCCTGGGCAACCTCGTGGCCACCCGGGCGGACTATGCCGGAGCCGTAGCTGATGCCGCCGCCCGGGTGGACCCGAAGCTGATCATCCTGGCGCAGGACGGTGAACTCGCCACTGCTGCGGTAGAGCGCGGCCTGCGGGTGGCCATCGTTGGCATCGCGGACCGCGCCTACCAGGATGACGGCACACTGGTGCCGCGCAGCGAGCCGGGCGCCGTGATCCACAGCCCCTCCGTCATCGTCCAGCGCACCGTTCGGATGGTCACTGAAGGCCTCATCGAGACTGCCTCCGGCAGGGACATCGCCATCCAGGCAGACACGGTGCTGCTCCACGGCGACAACCCGGGCGCCGTCGAACTTGCCCGCCTGATCCGCAGCGAACTGATCGCCGCAGGCGTCACCATCGCCCCGCTGGCAGAGGTCCTTTCGGCAAAGCAAAAGGTTTCCTGACCATGTCCGCCACAACGACGACCAGCCAGACAACGCTGGACATCTACGAGTCCGGCGACGCCGCCCTGCGCGTGGTGGCACGGTCCGGTGACGCAGAAACCAACTGGGCCACCGTCCATTCCCTGGCAGGCTGGCTGGCAGCCGCCGGCGTCGACGGCATCCACGGCGCCGTTCCCACCTACGACTCCGTCCTGGTGGAATTCGACCCCTACCTCACCTCCGCCCGCCAGGTCCGGGCCTTCGTGCTCCTGGGCATGCGGCAGCTGGACTTCACCGGCACCGCCCTGCGGGAGCCGCGCCGCTTCGAAGTCCCCGTGGTGTACGGCGGCAGCTACGGGCCAGACCTGGACCGCGTGGCGGATCACCAAGGCCTGGACGTTGAGGACGTCATCGCCCGGCACACGGCCAAGACCTACGTCATCCGCTGCCTCGGAGCGCCGGCAGGATCTCCCATGATGGACGGACCTGACTTCCCGGTCCCCGTCCCCCGGCTCAAGGACCCGCGGCTGTCCGTGCCCGCCGGTGCCGTATCCGTCGCCGGACGCCAAGCGGTGATCGCGCCCGCAGTCGCACCAGGAGGCTGGTGCGTCATCGGCCAGACCCCCCTGACGGTCCTGGACGCAGCACGCGAACCCCTGGTGCCCTACGTCCCCGGCGATGAACTGCGCTTCTACCGCATTCCCGCCGAGGACTTCGGAAACTACCAGGGGCAGTTCCTGGAGGCACGGCCATGACCGGGTCACTTGTCATCCTGCAGCCCGGCCACTCCGTAGTCACCGACCTCGGCCGGACGAAGGGCCCTGCATTCGGACTTCCCGTCAACGGGGCCCTGGACCAGTTTTCGGCCAAGGCCGCCAACATCCTGGCCGGCAACGGGGACAATGATCCGCTGCTGGAACTCACCGCCCTGGACTTCAGGATGCGCGCCACCACGGACCTGCTGATCGCCGTGACCGGCACGCCCCTGGACCTCACGGTGGGCGGCCGCGACTGCCCCCAGTGGGAGCCCGTCTCCGTCCGGGCCGGCGAAACAGTGACGGTCCGCGGAATCCGCACCGGCCTCCGAGCCTACATCGCCGTCCACGGATCCTTCACCGTCCCCACGCTGCTGGGCAGTTGCGCACCGGACACGGTGGTGGGCTTCGGACTGAAACTCGTCGAGGGCACCCGGCTCGCAACGCAAAAGACCACCGCACCCATCACGCAGCCACACTTCGGCCTGCCCCTGTTCAGGCTGGGACTGGCAAAGCCGGAATTCACCACCCACCCGGTCATCGACGTCACCGACGGGCCGGACGTGGCCGAATTCGGCGACACCGCAGACCTGCTTTTCACCACGGAATACACCGTGAGCCCCCGAAGCAACCACATCGGACTCCGGCTCGGCGGCGCACTGCCCGAACGCCAGCTCACCTCCGAGGTCCTCTCCCGCGGTGTCCCGGTGGGGGCCATCGAGGTTCCGTCCCGGGACGAACTGCTGGTCCTGCACCGGGGACGCGGCGTCACGGCGGGCTATCCGGTCCTGGGAGTGGTCACAAGCCGCTCCCTGGACGTCCTGGCGCAGTCCAGGCCTGGACACACCGTCACCTTCAGAAAGACATCCGTGGCTGAAGCAACAGCCATGCACCGCACAGCCTGCCTGGAACTGGACAAACTCCGGAACACCATGACCACAGTCTTCGGACTCCTCGGGATCGGCGCCGGCCAGCGCTGGTACGAACTCAGCCCGGCGTCAGGAGCCTGAACATCGTGAATGCCCTTCCCGCCGCCCAGGACCGCACCCACAAACCGCTACGCAATCCCTAACCCCCTGCCAACCGGGGACACCTGCGCCCGGCCCCGCGCCGGACGCAGGAGCCCGTCACTTCCCACTTTCTGGAGTACCAAATGCCTTTTTCCGACTACACCACAGCCCTCGTCACCGGAGCCTCCACCGGCATGGGCGCAGCCATCGCCGAACGGCTGGCCAAGCGCGGCCTGACCGTCCACGCGGTGGCCCGCAACGAGGAACGCCTCGCTGAACTGGCGGACCGCACGGGAGCAGTCCCGCACGTGGTGGACCTGACCGACACGGCCGCGCTCACCGCCGTCGTCCGCGACCTCAAGGTGGACGTCCTGGTGAACTGTGCCGGCGTGTCCCGGCCCGGCAACATCCTGGACTCCTCCGAGCAGGACATCGACGAACTGGTGGACGTGAACCTCCGCGGGCTGCTGCAGCTCACCCGGCTGGTGCTGCCCGGCATGGTGGAGCGGGACCGGGGCCACGTGGTGAACATCAGCTCGATCGCCGGCCTGTACAACTTCTATGGCCACACCGTGTACCACGCAACCAAGGCCGCGGTGCACCAGATCTCCCGCCAGCTCCGCAACGACACCGTGGGCAAGCGCATCCGCGTCACCGAAATCTGCCCCGGCCGGGTGGAAACCGAAATCTTCGGCCGCAACCTGGGTGGCAGCCCCGAGGCCATGGAAGAAGCCTGGAATACGTACTACGAGGGCTACGAATCGCTCACTACCGATGACATTGTCAACGCCCTTGATTACGCCATTGAGACGCCGCGGCACGTGAATGTTGGCATGCTTGAACTCATGCCCACCTTCCAGGTCCCGGGCGGCCTGACCTTCGACCGCCGCGAGCCCACCGCCTGACGTCCGCCCGCACTTCAACCACCACCAACCGATAGGTCCCCACCCATGCAGCATGTGCACACCGTCAGCTTTCCCGATTCCCGGCTCCTGGCCGACCTGTCGCCGCTTCCCGGCAGCCTGCGCGGGGTGGTGTGGGACATGAAGGAGGCCCCCGGTGGGGACCTGGGCAGCATCGACGGCGTCATCCTGCCCTACCTCAACGCCGGGGAAGTGCTGGGTTCCCTGGGCAAGGTCCCGGACCTCAAGTTCGTGCAGACGCAGTCAACAGGGTACGACGGCGTCTGCGAGGCCGCCGGTCCGGGCGCCGCAGTGGCAAACGCCTCGGGCGTCCATGCAGCTGCCACCGCGGAGCTGGCCGTTGGCCTCATCCTCGCCAAGCTGCGCGGCATCGACCAGGCCGTCAAGGACCAGCAGGTTGAAAGCTGGAAGCCGCAGCGCCGCCAGTCCCTGGCCGACCGCAAGGTGCTGCTGCTGGGCATCGGCGGGATCGGCAAGGAACTGGCCCGCCGCCTGGAACCCTTCGAGGTGACCATCACCCGGGTGGGAAGCACGGCCCGCACGGACGCGGGCGGGCAGGTCCACGGCCCGGATGAACTGGTGGCCCTCGCCGCGGACCACGACATCCTGGTCTCCGTCCTGCCCCTGATCGACAACACCCACCACCTGGTGGGCCGGGACGTCCTGGCCGCCCTGCCCGACGGAGCCCTGGTGGTGAACGTGGGCCGCGGCGCCGTCATCAGCACCGAGGCCCTGACCCGCGAAGTGGTCTCCGGCCGCCTCCAGTGCGCCATCGACGTTGTCGACCCCGAGCCGCTTCCCGCCGGCCACCCGCTGTGGTCCGCCGAGAACGCCCTCATCACCCCGCACGTGGGCGGCAACGCCTCGGCCTTTGAGCCCCGGATCCTTAAACTCCTGAAGCAGCAGCTCGAGGCGCTGGCCGCCGGCCGAACCCCGGCCAACCTGGTGCAGGAAGGACCCTTCGCATGAGCGCGTTGTTTGATCTCACGGGGCGCGTAGCCCTGGTAACCGGTTCAAGCAGGGGCATCGGTTCTGCCCTTGCCAAGGCGCTGGCCGACGCCGGCGCAACAGTAGTGTTGAACGGCGTCAACCCGGAGCGGCTCAAGGACGCCGAGGCGGCCATGGCGGCAGACTTCCCGCCCGGCCGGATCCACAGCGTGGCCTTCGACGTCACCGACGACGCCGCCGCCGCCCGCAGCATTCGCTGGATCGAAGACAACGTAGGCCCGCTGGAAATCCTGGTGAACAATGCCGGCATCCAGCACCGCGTCCCCATGCTGGATCTCGATGTGGCGGACTGGGAACGCGTCCTCTCCACGGACCTCACCAGCGCCTTCCTGGTGGGCCGCGAGGCCGCCCGGCACATGATCACCCGGGGCCGGGGCAAGATCATCAACATCTGTTCTGTCCAGACCGACCTGGCCCGGCCCACCATCGCCCCGTACATCGCGGCCAAGGGTGGACTGCGGAACCTCACCCGCGCCATGACCGCCGAATGGGCGGCCTCCGGGCTGCAGATCAACGCCGTGGCACCTGGCTACATCCACACCGAAATGACCCAGAACCTGGTGGACGACGAGGAGTTCAACTCGTGGATCCTCGGCCGGACACCGGCCCACCGCTGGGGCACCGTGGAGGACCTGGCCGGTCCGGTGGTTTGGCTGGCCTCGGACGGCTCCAACTTTGTGAACGGACAGACCATCTTCATTGATGGCGGAATGACGGTGGTGGTCTGATGGCAACGCCCCTTGATGTCGCATTGCCCGCCACCGGCCCGGCGCTGGTGGCGCACGCCGCCGGCGACCTGCGGATCGACGAGGTCCCGCTGCCCCGGCCCGCAGCCGACGAAGCAGTGGTCGAGGTCCTCTACGGCGGCATCTGCGGTTCCGACCTGCACTACTGGCTGCACGGCGCGGCCGGGGAGTCCATTCTCAAGGCGCCGCTGGTCCTGGGCCACGAGATCTCCGGCACGGTGGTGCGCCAAGCGGCGGATGGCTCCGGGCCGCAGGCCGGGACCGCCGTCGCCGTCCACCCCGCAACGCCCGGTCCAGGCGCCGCGCGCTATCCGGCGGACCGGCCCAACCTGTCACCTGGCTGCACCTACCTTGGCAGCGCCGCCCGCTACCCGCACAAGGATGGCGCCTTCAGCCGCTACGTCACGCTGCCCGTCCGGATGCTCCGCCCGCTGCCGGACAGCATCGACCTGCGCACAGCGGCACTGATCGAACCCGCGTCCGTCGCCTGGCATGCCGTGTCCAGGGCCGGGGATGTCCGTGGGAAGACCGCGCTGGTCATCGGCTCCGGCCCCATCGGTGCCCTCGCCGTCGCCGTCCTCAAACGCGCCGGCGCAGCGCATATCACCGCCGTCGACCTTCATCCCAAGCCGCTGGAAATCGCCACGGCCGTGGGCGCGGACCACGTCATCAACGCGGCGGACACCGAAGCCATCGCCGCCGTGGAGGCCGACGTCGTGATCGAATCCTCCGGCAACCACCACGGGCTGGCCTCGGCCATCCGCGGCGCGGTGCGTGGCGGCACCGTGGTGATGGTGGGGCTGCTGCCCACCGGCATGCAGCCGGTGCCCATCTCGCTGGCCATCACCCGCGAACTGCAACTGCTCGGCTCGTTCCGCTTCAACGACGAGATCGATGGCGTGATCGCGGCCCTCGCCGACGGGTCCCTGCACATCGAGCCCGTCGTCACGCACGAATTCCCGCTGGCCGACGCCCTCCACGCCTTCGAGGTAGCCAAGGACTCCACCAGCTCCGGCAAGGTGCTCCTCTCCTTCGGCGACGCGGGGCAGGCCCGATGAGCGGGCACCTGCCACCGCTGGTGGTCATGGGAGTCTCGGGCTGCGGGAAGTCCACCGTCGGCGCCCTCCTGGGCCGCCGGCTGGGCAAGCCGTTCCTCGACGGCGACGACTTCCACCCCGCCGCCAACAAGGAAAAGATGGGCGCCGGGATTCCGCTGACCGACAGCGACCGCGAACCATGGCTCGCCGTCCTGGGCGGCCTGCTGGCGGGGCGGGACGGCTTGCCTGGAGCGGCGCCCGGGTTGTCTGAAGGAACGGCCGACGGCGGGCCAACAGTGCCGCCGATCGTCGCCTGCTCCGCGCTCAAGCGCCGGTACCGCGACCTGCTGCGCAGTTACGCGCCGGACCTGGTGTTCGTCCACCTCGCCGGCAGCGCGGAAACCATCGGCGCGCGGATGGATGCCCGGGCCCACGAATTCATGCCGCGCACGCTGCTGGAGTCCCAGTTCGCCGCGCTGGAGGAGTTGGCAGCGGACGAGGCCCACGTTCTCGGCGACATTACCCAGCCCCTCGATGTCCTTGTGGAAGCGGTGGCCCGGCACCTCGAGGCAGGCGCTCCCTGGGCCCCGGCTGCCCCCGGGTCTGTCCCGGAGGCTGTCCACTCGGCCTGAGGACTTCTCCTGGCTCAGGTGGTAGGTAGACTGGTCTACCTACCACCTGAGCGAGGAGTGAACCATGGCTGCTGCCGGCCTCTCATCACCTGTCAGCCCGACCCCTGCGCGCCGCCCCGCCCGGGAACTGCTGCTGGAAGCTGCGGCGCGGCTTTTCTATGCCAACGGCGTCGCGGCCACCGGGATCGACACCATCACGGCCGAAGCCGGAGTGGCCAAAAAGAGCCTCTACAACAACTTCAGCTCCAAGGCGGATCTGGTGGCCGCATACCTTGAGGCGAGGCACGGGGAATGGCTCGGCCTGTACCGCAAGCGGCTGGCAACGGCGCCGACACCGCGCAGCCAGGTCCTGGCCGTCTTCGATGCCTACCTGGACCACGCCAACTTCGCCTACCAGTACGGCTTCCGGGGATGTGGCCTGCTCAACGCCGCGGCTGAACTGCCGGCCGGCCATCCCGGCCGGGACGCTGTGCGCCGCCACAAGGAGGAAGTCCAGGAACTCCTGGCCCGGCACGTATCGCCGTTGCTGCAGGGCCGGGAAGAACAGGTCTCCGCCGTCGCCGCGCATCTGGCGTTCCTCCTCGAAGGCGCCATGGCCCGCGCCGGGCTGGAAGGCAATGACGGTCCGCTGAAGGACGCCAGGCGCATGGCCGGTCAGTTGCTGGACGCCCTGTGAACATCGAGCGCCACCACCCGAAGGCCCAACGCTGGGGAGCGATGTCCGTCGTGGCTGCCTCCGTCCTCTGGGGCACCACAGGGACCGCAGCCACCTTCGCCCCGGGCGTGAGCCCGCTGGCCATTGGCGCCGTGGCAATGGGACTGGGCGGCCTGCTGCAGGCACTCTTCGCAGCGCGGCACATCGGCCGCCAGGCGGGCAGCCTGCTCGCACGGTGGCGCCTGGTCTTGCTCGGTGCCGCGGCCGTTGCCACCTACCCCCTGGCCTTCTACAGCTCCATGCATCTCTCCGGCGTAGCCGTGGGAACCGTCGTCTCCATCGGCTCGGCCCCCGTGGCGGCAGCCCTCATCGAACGCTTCGCGGACAGGAAACCGCTGAGCAGGCGATGGATTCTTGGGGCCCTGCTGGGAGTCGGCGGCGCCGCCATGCTCTCCTTTGCAGGGCATGCCGCCGCAGGGTCACCACCGGTCCCGGCTGCGCCGGCTGCTACGGGGGAGGCCACGGCTTGGAGTCCGACGGCGGGAATCCTCCTTGGGCTGCTGGCCGGCGCCACCTATGCCCTGTATTCCTGGGCTGCGCACCGCCTGGCGGGCACCGGGGTCACGGCCAGGGCCGCCATGGGCAGCATCTTCGGGCTGGGCGGACTCCTCCTGATGCCTGTCCTCGCGGTGACGGGCGGCCCGCTGCTGGAGTCCTGGGGCAACGCGGGCGTGGGGGCCTACATGGCTGTGGTGCCGATGTTCGCCGGGTATGTCCTATTCGGCTGGGGCCTGGCCCGCGTGGGGGCAAGCACCGCCACCAGCATCTCCCTGCTGGAAACCGTGGTGGCTGCTGTCCTGGCCGTTCTGGTGGTGGGCGAAAGGCTCCCGGCACTCGGCTGGCTTGGCGCCGCCGTCGTCCTGGCCAGCCTGTTCATCCTGACCCCACGCACCCGTCCGGCATCATCACCTGCAGCGGCACAGCCGGGGGCGAAAGAACAGCCTGCCGCAGGATCAGCCGGTGTGCTGCCGCCCCGCGCTCCGGGCCAGCACCGTGGGACCCAGGAGCAGGCAGGCGCCCAGGCCCAGCAGTAAAATCCCCAGCACCACCGCACCCGGTGCAGGGACTCCGGCCCCTGCCAGGATGAGCACCACGCCGATCAGGGCCGCCAGCATCCCCGGGAACAGGCCTGCGGGGAAACGCCGCGCCGGATAGCCGGACAACAGTTCCATGGCCAGGTGGGGATCGTCCGCGATCAGCCCCAGTTCGAGCTCCTTGAGCAGGCGTCGCTCCTCATCGGACATTGGCATGGCGGGCCCCTGTTTTCCCTGGGAGGCGGTAACGGTATCGACCGTAGGAGCCTTCTACCGGTTAGTCAATAGGTCCAGTGGCGCTGCACGGCCGTCACTCCAGGACGTCATAGCGCAGCTCATTTTCCGTTACCCGTACGCCTTTGGTGGGAACATGCGGAACTGCCTTGGCCGGCGGCATCAGGTGTTCAACGGGCAGGCCCGCCAGCAGGACGCAGTGGTCCGCGATGAGGCGGCGGTGGCAGCGCCACCACAGGGTTTCGCTGCACATGATGGCGGTGGTTGTTGCCTGGGAGCCTGCCACCAGTTCTGCGGCTGCCGCCAGGAAGTCTTCACTGCGCATATAGCCTGCGTAGGCGCGGAACGACTCGTTGCGGAGGGCCGTATCCGGAGAATCCGGGAGCAGCTTGCGGAACCCGCCCAGCCGCTTCTCCCAGCGGTAGCCGATACCCGCCTCCGGAAGCCACAGGGCCAAACGGTCCTTGCCGAAATGCGGGTACTTGCGGCTGCCCGGCCCGATCCGGACATCCACCAGGGACGTCACCCCGGCGCTGCGGAGCAACCCGGCGAAGTCCTCCTGGGAAGCGGTGCCGTGACCTACGGTGAACAGGTCCTTCATCGAAGCCATGATAGGCGCGGGGGCGGGGTGGCCCGCAGAAGCCGGCTACCGTCGTCGTAATTCGGCGAACTCGATGGACGGCACAATGGCGCCTGCATCCCGTTCCACGAAGTTGGTGCCCGGGGGCACCAGGTCGTCAATGGCGTCCAGCACTGCCTCGCCCAGCTGGACGTCGGCCGCGCGGAGGTACACCTGAAGGTGTTCTTCGCTGCGGGGGCCGATGATCACGCTGCTGATGGCGGGGTGGGTCAGGGCGAATCCCACGGCCAGGTCCACCAGGGACAGCTCCAGCTTGTCCGCCAGGCGGGCCAATGAGTCTGCGGCGAGCAGCTTCCGCTCACTGGACGGTCCGGACAGGTCGTACCGGCCGGGAAGCGTATGGACGCGGGTGGGCGGCTTGCCCGATTCCAGCACGAAGCTGCCGGAAAGCCAGCCGCCCGCCAGGGGGCCGTAGGCAAGGACACCCAGGCCGTACTGCTGGGCAATCGGCAGCACGTCGCGTTCATTGCCGCGGACCAGCATGGAATACGGAACCTGGTTTCCCAGCGGCGGGATCAGGTGGTTGGTGGTGGCCAGCCACTGTGCCTCCACCAGCTGCGCCGGCGTGAACACGGAGGTGCCGTAGTACAGGATCTTGCCCTGGCGGATGAGGTCGTTCAGGGTGGTGATAGTTTCCAGGACGTCGGTGTTGTAGTCCGGCCGGTGCGCCTGGTAGAGGTCGATCCGGTCCGTCTGCAGCCGGCGCAGGCTGCCCTCCACCGCCTGCGTGATCCAGCGCCGGGAGTTCCCGGAATGCGCGGGGTTGGGGCTCATCTGGCCGTGGAACTTGGTGGCCAGGAAGACGTCGTCCCGGCGTCCCCGGAGTGCGCGGCCCACCACCTGCTCCGATTCGCCCTGCGAGTAGACGTCGGCGGTATCAACCGCTGTGATGCCGGCGTCCAGTGCCGCGTGGATGATGCGGATGCTCTCGTCAGCGCCGGTGGGTGCACCCTGGCCGTTGCCGGTCCCCTCGCCGAAGTTCATGGTCCCCAGGGTGAGGGGACTGATGGGGGTTCCCGACCGTCCGAACACCCGCAGTTCGCTCAGGCTCATCTCCGGTCTCCTCCATTCAGTTGCCGTGCCCTGGATTGTCACGACGCTACACAGATCAGGCAGGCGGCCGCAGATTTCCGTTGCAGTCCTTCTCTTTTCGTCGCATGGAGTAACCGGCGCAGCGGGGATGACGTTTTGTGGCGCGCAAAGAGGAGCGAATTACGCCTATATTGAGGGCATGGGCATCCTCAGCAGCGATGAACAGTTCGTCCAGTTGCACGACCTCATCATCGGCAGCAGCAACGTCGCTGACTTCCTGTCCGAGCTTTCCGTTGTGGCCGCGTCAACGCTCAGCGATGCGGCGGGTGTCTTCATCGAATGCGGGGTCACGCTCCGCCGCCGCAAGCGCAGCGCGACCATTGCCGGCAGCAGCGAACGGGCCGCCGTGCTGGACAAGCTGGAACAGGTCCTCGGGGAGGGGCCGTGCATCGCATCCCTGGACGCAATGCAGCCCATGGTCCTCTCCGACGTCCACACCGATACCCGCTGGCCCGACTACCAGAAGGTGCTGGCAGAAAACGGCTGCCGCAGCGTGCTGGGCGTGCCCTTGGCACTGGACCGGAACCAGGCAGCCGCGCTGAACTTCTTCGCCGCGGAGCCTGATGTCTTTGCCCCCAACGTCATCCGCACGGCGGAGGGATTTGCGGACCTTGCCGGCCGGGCGCTGAGGCTGGCCCTGCGGATCGCGGACGCACAGAACCTGGCGGATGACCTGAAGGCCGCCATGGCGAACCGCACCACGATCGACCTTGCCTGCGGGGTGATCATGGCGCAGAACCGGTGTACCCAGGATGAAGCCATGGCCTTGCTCACGAAAGCGTCCAGCCACCGGAACCAGAAGCTGCGGGACCTGGCCGCTGAAGTCCTTGGCCGGGTCAGCGACGGGCCGGTGACCACGCACTTCGATCCGTAGCCGGCCGGATCCACCCTCCAACTTTTCCCCGCCCGGCTGCATGTCGCCTGGGTTTCGCCTCTGCGCCGCCCTGCAATAATCTGAACCAACGGTTGTGCACGGGGGTGTGAGCGCCCGGCACGACAGGCAGCACTGCAAGTTCCGGGACCATCACAGACGAGGCGGACACCCATGACGGCTTCAGACCAGCAGCACGCAGCACGGCCAACGAGGCCGGCAGACCCTCCTGCCGCTGCCCCGGGGCCGGTGGATCCGCACCTGCTGCAGCGGCTGGCCGACGCGCATGGCGTGGGCACGTCCTTCCAGGGCTGGGACGGGCTTCCGCATTCCGTTGCCGAAGCAACCCTGATCAAGGTGCTGGCAGCGCTCGGAGTCGAGGCGCACACCAACCAGCACATCGAGGCAGCCCTCGCGGAGGTGGAACTGGCGCCCTGGCGACGGATGCTGCCGGCCGCCGTCGTCATCAAACAGGGTGAACCGGCGCAGGTGCCGGTCCATGTGCGGGACGGTGCCACCGCGAGCCTCACCATCGCCCTTGAAGGGGGAGCCGGATCCCGGGAGGCGGTCCAGCAGGACATCTGGATCCAGCCCCGGGAGGTGGACGGCGTCTCCACCGGACGTGCCACGTTCTCCCTTCCCGAGGACCTGCCGTTGGGCTGGCACACCCTGCATGCGGAGTCGGAAGGCGCCACGGCCAGCGCTGTCCTGGTGGTCACACCGGCCCGGCTGGCCACGGCAAAGCCGCTGGAGGAGCGCCGCGGCTGGGGGCTGGCCACGCAACTGTATTCGGTCCGGTCCAAGCGGTCATGGGGCATCGGCGACTTCGCGGACCTGGCGGACCTGGCGGCCATCAGCGGTGCACGCGGGGCCGACTATGTGCTGGTCAACCCGCTGCACGCGGCGGAGCCGGTCCCGCCCGTCCAGCCCTCGCCCTACTCGCCGTCCACCCGCCGGTTCTTCAACCCCCTGTACATCCGCATCGAGGCCATCCCCGAGCTGGCGTACCTCCGGCCCCGGAAACGGGCGGCGCTGGAAAAGCTGCACGAGGAAGTGGCCGGCCTGAACAGGGACGGTGTGCGGCTGGACCGGGACGCCGTCTACGCGGCCAAGCTGCAGGCACTGGAGATGCTCTACCACACGCGGCGTTCACCTTCCCGGCAAGCCGCCTTCGAGGAGTTCTGCCGCATCTCCGGCAGCGGCCTGGACGATTTTGCGCTCTGGTCCGCCATCCGCGAGGACCTGGCCCCCGGTGATCCGTTGTGGGTGGATCCGGCGTGCGCCATCGGAACCCCGGAGGCGGAGGCGCTGCGGGAGAAGCTGGCGGACCGGATCGGGTTCCACCGCTGGCTGCAGTGGATCTGCGATGAGCAGCTGGAAAACGCCCAGCAGGCGGCCCTCCGCTCCGGGATGCGGTTGGGCGTGGTGCACGACCTCGCGGTCGGCGTAGACCACAACAGTGCCGACGCGTGGACCCTGGGCCGTGTGCTGGCGCCGGATACCAGCGTGGGCGCGCCGCCGGACATGTACAACCAGCAGGGCCAGGACTGGGGCCAGCCGCCATGGCATCCCGCCCGCCTGGCCGAAGCCGGCTACCAACCGTTCCGCAACATGCTGGCCAACGTGCTGCGACACGCCGGCGGCATCCGCGTGGACCACATCCTGGGCCTGTTCCGGCTGTGGTGGATCCCCATGGGAAATGCGCCCGGGGACGGTGCCTACGTCCGGTACGACCACGAGGCCCTGATCGGCATCCTGGCCCTTGAGGCGCACCGGGCCGGTGCCGTGGTGATCGGAGAGGACCTGGGTACCTTCGAGCCCTGGGTGCGTGACTACCTCGCGGCCCGCGGCATCCTGGGCACGTCAATCCTGTGGTTTGAGTACGACGGCGATTCGCCCCTTGCACCGGAAAAGTACCGTACACAGGCGCTCGCCAGCGTGAACACCCACGACCTTCCGCCCACGGCCGGGTACCTTGCCGGCGACCATGTGGGGCTGCGGAGCCGGCTGGGGCTGCTGGAGCGGTCTGAGGAGGAAGAACGAGCCGAGCACAACGCGTCGCTGGAGAAGATGTTTGCCCTGCTGCGCGAACGCGGGTACCTCTCCGAGGGGGCAGCCGGCGGAGCCGGCGCGCAGTCGGCGGAGGAGCACACCATCGAGGCGCTGCACCTCCTGCTGGCCCAGGCACCGTCTGTACTGCTCGGTGTGGCACTGGTGGACGCGGTGGGGGAGCGGCGGGTGCAGAACCAGCCCGGAACAACGGAAGCCCTGTATCCAAACTGGCAGGTTCCGCTGGGCGGGCCGGACGGCAGGCCGGTTTACCTGGACGACCTCCCCGGCAATAGGCGCTTCAACGCACTGCTCGCTGCCGTGGAGGGATCCCTGCACGGGTCCTGACTGGCTGGTTAACCACCATGGCCCCGCCGCTTCCGTAAGCGGCGGGGCCATGGTGGTTGTTCCGCTGAACTAGCCTGCGGTGATCACGTGGGTGAAGTGGTCGTAGCGGAAGGTGACCGGGCCGCCGTCGTGCTCAAACACGATGTTGGCTCCGGGTGTTGCCCCGCCGGCCCCGTAGCTGATGTCCCATGACTTGTTGAGGGCCGCCTTGAACTCGTAGCTCCCTGCCGCCAGGTCAGGCACGGTGAGCTTCCAGACGAGGTCTGCCGGGTCCAGGACCAGCTGGGCCTGCTGGCAGGCGGGCTCCCAGTCGGTGGCGCAGCCCAGCTCGCTGTCCATGCTTCCGGCCGCCGCCACGGCGGACGGCTGCTGCGACGCGTAGACGGCGCTGAGCAGGTGCGTGCTGTTGTCGTAGCGGAACGTGACCGGTCCGCCGGGGTGGTCCAGCACGATGTTCTGGCCATTCAGCTGGCCGTCGGAACCGTAGTTTTCGTCCCAGCCGCCGTTGAGCGCTGCCTTGTACTCGTACTTCCCGGCCGGCAGGTCGGCGGTCAGCCGCCAGATGCGGTCCGCCGGGTCCAGGACCATTTTGGCCTGCTGGCACGTGGGATCCCACTGCGCGGTGCAGCCCATGGCCTGGTTCAGTGATCCGGCCACCGTCACCGAGTCCGGCTGCGGCGCCTGGCCTATCGTGACGGTCCTGGTGCCGCTGGTGACGCTGAAGCCCGTGCCGGCCATGACGGCCCGGTACTGGACTTTCGTGCCGTCGGCCAGCGTGGAGACATCATCGGTTGCCGAGTACACGGGCGACGACGAATCCGTGCCCACCGCCGTCCAGTCTCCGCCGTTCACGCTGCGCTCAAAGGTCACTACGTAGCTGGCCTTCTCCGGATCGGCGGTGGCGCTAAGTTCCACCTTTCCTTCCACGCTGCTGCCTTCGGCCGGCTTCTGCAGGGTCAGGACGGGCGCGGGGACGCTGGCTTGGCGGCTCTGGCTGGTGGCGGTGTGGCCGCCGTTGTCCAGCACCGTGGCGCGGTACTCCAGGGGCGTCCCTGCGTCCAGGGCCGCGACGTCATGGAACACCTGGTAGGGGGCGGTGTCGTCCGTGCCGATCGGCTGCCACTGGCCGCCTGCCGTGCGGGCCTCGAAGGTGACCTCGTAGAACGAAGAACCGTCGACGTCGGCCGTCACGTTGATGCGCCCGTTGTCACTGGGGGCTGCGGCCGGCTGCTGGAGGGCGACGGCGGGTGCAGCCTTTGAGTGCGGGATCCGCCCCGAGGATTCGTAGACGACGGCGGAGAGCGGCGGCACAGTGACCGTCAGCTTGGCGTCCTCCGAGGTTTTGGCTTCGTCGGCCCCTTCGCCGTAGATGCGCGTGTAGCTGCGCTTGGCAATGTAGGTGGGGACTTCGGCCGTCTGTGGCTGGGCGCTGTTGTTCAGGGCCACCACGTATTCGCGCTGGTCCTGGGCGTCCGTGCGGGAGAAGGCGTAGATGCCGGGGCCGTCCGAGGCGTAGCGGTGCTGGTGGGCGCCGTTCCGCAGCGCCGGGTGCTCTTTGGTCAGGGCAGCCAGCTCCTTGATCTTGGCGTACAGGGGGTGGCCCGGGTTGAAGTTGTCCGTGGCGTGCGTGGCATCGGTGCCCAGCAGGTCATCGTCAAGGTACTCCGGCACCTTGCTGGCGAAGAGCGTCTGGCGGGCGTCCTGGTCGCCGCCGGGGCCGGTGAAGCCCTGCTCGTCGCCGTAGTAGACCACCGGGTTGCCGCGGGAGAAGTACATCAGCTCGTGGGCCAGCTCGCCCCGGGCCACCTTCTCGGCGTCGCCGGCAGCCGGGTTGTCCTGGGCAATGAAGCTGCCGATGCGGCCCATGTCGTGGTTGCCCAGGAAGGTGGGGAGCTCGTAGACGTTGGAGTCGGCGTCGGTGTACCAGTCGTCGCCGGCGAAGAAGGTTTGCAGCGCCTTGGCGTCCTGGCTCCTGGACGCGAAGTTGCGGGCCGCATCCTGGAAGGGGAAGTCCAGGACTGCCTGCATCTTGTTGCGGGTGGTGAACTGGGACGTGAAGCTCTTGGTGGTGTCGAAGACCTCGCCGAACATGAAGAACTCGTCCTTGCCGTGCTCTTTGGCGTAGCTGAGCACGTTGGGGCCGAATTCCTGCCAGAATTCGTTGTTGACATGCTTCATGGTGTCGATCCGGAAGCCGTCCACGCCGAAGTCGCCGATCCAGGACTTGTAGATGTCCTCCATGCCGTGCACTACTTTGGGGTTTTCGGTGAACAGGTCATCGAGGCCGAAGAAGTCCCCGTACATGGAGTCCTCGCCGGTAAAGGTGGTGTCGCCCCGGTTGTGGTACAGGGTGGAGTCGTTCAGCCAGGCCGGCACTTTGAGGTTTTCTTCGCCGGGTGCCAGGACGGGCTTGTAAGGGAATGAGGTGTTCGCGTCCAACTGGGGGAAGGTCCCGGTGCCGGCGTAGTCGCGGTCATCGAAGGGTTCGCCGGAGGCCGTCTTGTATGGGGCGGCGTCCTTGGACACGTAGCCCTTGCGGTCGCCCTCCTGGTAGCCGATGACGTCAGCGGTGTGGTTGGTGATGATGTCGAAGTAGACCTTCATGCCGCGTGCGTGGGCCTCGTCGATCAGGGCCTTGAGTTCGTCATTGGTTCCCAGGTGCGGATCGATTTGGGTGAAGTCGGTGACCCAGTAGCCGTGGTAGCCGGCTGACTTGTCCTCCGGTTGGACTGCCTTGTTCTTGAAGCTGGGGGTCAGCCAGATCGACGTGGTGCCCAGGCCCTGGATGTAGTCGATCTTGTTCCGGAGGCCTGCCAGATCGCCGCCGTTGTAGAAGCCTTTTTTCGTGGGGTCGAAGCCGGAGACCATGGGATCGGGGCCAAGGCCGCCCTGGTCGTTGGCGGTACTGCCGTTGCTGAACCGGTCCGCCATGACGAAGTAGAAGTTTTCATCCGTCACGGGACCACGCAGCGAATGCAGGGCGGGCGCGGCTCCCTGGTTCCTGCTGGCGGGGCCGTTGGAACCGGGACCGTTGGAGCCGGGACCGTTGGGGGCGGCCTGGGCCGGGAGGATTGCTGCGGAGACGGCCACGGCGGCCGCCAGGAGGCCGGCGGCGGACCGGACAGCAAAGCGTTTCCGGGGTGGCTGGGTGGCTGGGGGATGCGGTGTCCCCGCCGGACCTGCCGGCAGGTGGGCGCGTGGGGGCGCGCCGGGAGGGGTGCGGAATAACAAGGGTGAGACCTTCCTGGGAAGCAGCGCTGCTGTACAGGCTTGCCGTTGACATGGGGATGCGGCAGGAGGGTTCGAAGGACAGCATGCTGTCTTGTGAACCAAGTCACAACTGTAAGCGCTTGCACTGAATTACTCCAGTGTTTAGGGAGCGCGCTGGCGCGGTAACTTTCCGCCCGGACCTGCAGTGCTAGCCGGCGGCTACCAGCGCGGTGGGCGAGGCTGCATGCAGGGTGTGCAGCACCCGTCCGGGAAGGCCGGTGATGGGATCCAGTTCAAAGGTCGCGATGTTGTGTGATCGTTCGTGCGCCACATGGAGCCAGTTTCCGCGGACCACGTGGTGGCGCGGCCAGTTCCCGCCGCTGTCAAAGTCCTTGACGGGGACCAGTTCGGTGCCATCCCCGGCAACCTCCAGGACGCTGATGAGGTTGGAGCCGCGGACGCCGGCATAGGCGAAGTTCCCCCGCGGGCCCAGGCAGATCTCGGCGGCGGAGTCGCCTTGCTGGCTTCCTCCCGCTGTTGCAGGTCCCCGGAATACCAGCTCGTAGGTGCCGGCCTCGGGACGGACCACGAAGACTTCCACGGAGTACTCCGACACGATGAAGACGTTCCCGTTCGGGTGCTCCACCAGGTGCCGCGGGCCGCAGCCGAAGGGGAGGACCACCTCGTGGTCCGCCACCAGCCCGGCGCCCGGCTGGTAGGTCCAGATGCGGAGGGTGTCATGGCCCAGGTCTGTGGTCATCACGCGGCCGTCCTGGAGCATCAGGCTGGCGTGGGCGCGGCTTTGCCGCGGGCTGCCGGGAGAAAGGGCCGCGTGGGGATCAACCGACGGTGCGGCGGGGAACCGCCCGGCCATGCCGCCGTCGGAATCCAGCTCGTAGAGGAGGACCTGCCCGTCGCCCCAGCACGCGGCCGTGACAAAGCGGCCGTGCGGGTCAACGGCAACATGGCAGGTGGCCTCACCGGCCGGCTGCGGTTCCCCGTAGGGTTCCAGGGCGGCCTCGCCGTGCCGGCGGTAGGCCCGGACCTTCCTGCGCTGCTCAGCCGCCGCGTACACCACAGGAAGGGTCGGGTGTACAGCAACGAACGACGGCGATTGAGCCTCGACAGCCGTTCCCAACCATTCCAGGCTGCCGTCCTGGTGCGCGCGGACAGCGCCGATGCCGTCCGCACGGCCGCCGCCGTCGGGGGTATACGTGCCGATCCACAGGATGTTGCTGGCCCGATTGTTGGTGGCTGCGCCGTTGGTCATGGTCCAATCCTGCCAAGCTTTCGCCCCTATTCCCGTACCCCGGGCCGCCGATTAGCATGGGATTTCCGGCAGTGGCAGAAGGGAGGCGGGCGCGGTTATGGCTGCAGCTACGTCGATTTTCCCCACCCGGGGCCCTTCGGAGACCTGGGCCTAGCCCGCGTGGAGGTGTCCGTGGGCTGGCGGGAGGGCGGCGTTCAGCCTCCTCGTGGGTTGCCGGCTGCTCACGGCCAATCCCCGCAGCTGGGCTACGACCAGATCGTCTCCCAGTTGCGTTCCGCAGGCTGTGTTTTCGCCGAAGATGAGGCCCGGCTCCTCCTCGCTGAGGGCGCCGGCCCCGCGGAACTGTCACGCAATATCCAGCAGCGGGTGGAAGGCGTCCCCCTCGAGCACATCCTGGGCTGGGCTGAATTTGCCGGCGGCCGCGTGGTGGTTGAGCCCGGCGTTTTCGTGCCGCGGCGACGCACGGAACTCCTGGTCAACGCGGCCCTGGACCTGCTGGCGGAGGACGCCCTGGCCCTCCCGGCGGATGCCGCACTGCCGGCACCCCCGGTGGTGGTGGATCTCTGCTGCGGATCCGGGGCCGTGGGAACCGCCATCCTTCGCCATGCCCCGCAGGTGGAGCTGCATGCAGCGGATATCGAGCCTGCTGCCGTAAGGTGTGCCCGGCGGAACCTGGAACCCCTGGGCGGCCATGTCCATGCGGGTGACCTGTTCGCAGCCCTCCCCGCCGCGCTGCCCGGCCGGGTCCGGGTGCTCGCGGTCAACGCTCCGTACGTCCCTACGCGTGCAATTCGCACCATGCCGCCGGAAGCCCGCCTGTACGAACCCGCTGCCTCGCTCGACGGAGGCCCGGATGGCCTGGACTTCCACCGACGGGTCGCCGCCGAAGGCGTTCACTGGCTGGCTCCCCACGGTCATCTGCTGATCGAGACCAGTGAGCAGCAGGCAGCCGGGACCTCCGGCATCTTGGCCGCAGCCGGGTTCGCGGTTCGTACTGTGCGGTCGGAAGAACTGGACGGGACGGTGGTCGTCGGACGCCTGCCGGCCCAAGGTGTGGGCGCGGCGTAAGGCAGTGGCTTTCCGTGTGCCGCGCCCACCTATCGCTGCCGTTTGTGAAACCTGCTAGCGGCCGTTCCTGCTACCCCTCCAGCTGCCGTTCCTGAAAGTGCGCGTGTTAGCAGATCTTGCCAGGCCTCAAAGTGCGCACCGAATGGCCGAAGCAATGCCTCAAGCAACGTCTTTCCAGCCAGCCTTCATTATTGCCGAGGGTGGGGTGGCGGGGGTGGTTTGAAGTAGTGGTTTTGTTGGGGTGTTTGGGTGGGGTCGATGTGGGGTGGGGGGATGAAGGCTGGAGTGCCGGGGGTGGTGGTGATGGTCCATTGTTCTTTGTGGACGAGGTGGTGGTGGTGGCTGCAGAGCAGGACGCCGTTACTGACGCTTTGTTAGTCCGACCCCATGCAAAAGCCCCGCTCGGCCGCGATCTACGCCCGCATCTCCTCAGACCAGACGGGGGAGGCCCTGGGCGTGACACGCCAGCTGGAGGACTGCCGGAAACTCGCCGCCGATCATGGCTGGACCGTGGGTGAGGAGTACGTGGACAACGACATCAGCGCCTTCAAAGGAAAGCCGCGGCCGCAGTACCAGCGGATGCTCGATGATCTTGCCGGAGGCTACCGTGACGCCGTAATCGTCTACAACATGGACCGGTTGACCCGGCAGCCGATGGAGCTGGAACAGTTCACCAAGCTGTGTGAACTGGCTGGGGTGACACAGGTCAAATCCGTGACAGCGGACATCGATCTTGGCAATGATGACGGCCTGTTCATGGCCCGCATCCTGGCAGCGATTGCCTCCAAAGAATCCGGCCGGAAGTCCCAGCGCCTCCAGCGCAAGGCGCGTCAAACCGCAGAACAAGGACTACCGAACGGCGGACACCACCGCCCCTTCGGATATGAGCAGGACCGCATGATGGTCAACGAGGCCGAGGCGGAAATTCTTCGGCAGGCCGTGGCCCGGTTCCTCGCCGGGGAATCATCACGTTCCATCTGTGTGTGGCTGAACGAGGAAGGCGTACAGACCACTGCTGGTGGTCAGTGGCAGACGATGACGCTGAACGCGATACTCAAATCCGGGCGAATCGCAGGACTGCGGGAACACAAGGGAATCGTCGTTGCGGACGCCCAGTGGCCCGCTATCATCACACGTGAACAGCGACAGCAGATTCTTGGCCATTTCGAAACCAAGAGGCGCACGAACGCCCGCGCCCCGCGCCGCTACGTCCTCTCCGGGCTCCTTCGCTGCGGCAAATGCGGAAACAAACTATTCTCCGCCATTCGCGTCGACACCCGCCGCTACGTCTGCCTGTCTGGGCCCGACCACGGCGGTTGCGGTGGCATCGCGATCGTCGCCGCCCCACTGGAAGAGTTTCTTGCCGCAGGCGTTCTTATGCGCCTGGACACCATCGAGTTGTCCGAAACGCTGAAAGGCCGCCGCGCAGCCGACGACCGACAAAGCACCTTGCTTGAGTCGCTGGAAGATGACCGGAACCAGATGAAGGAGCTTTCTGAACTATGGGCAGCGAAAGACATCTCGAGCGCGGAGTGGAAGGCCGCCCGCGGTCCCATCGAAGCCAGAATCAAAGCCACCGAACGGCAGCTGGTGCAGGCATCCAACTCAACAGCACTTGATGGCCTGATCGGCACCGGCAGCCAGCTGAAGGAACAGTGGGAAACGCTGAACCTTGACCGGCAGGCCGCGATCATCAAGGCCGTTTTGGACTATGCGACCATCCTGCCCGGAACACCTGGGGCACGGTCACTGGACCCGGCCCGGATTCAGCCCGTGTGGCAGCTATGACGCCGCGGCGGTACTCCGGCCGCTGCCGCGTCCGTCCGTTCCCTGCGCGGCACCCATAAGCACGCCAACCCGGGCAAGAACACCGGGATCAGTCACGCGAACCGGAACACCCTGGGCAGCGCACGTGGCCTCCACCCACTCAGCCAGCACCCGCTGATCGACCATCACGCACCCCACTGCGCCCAGATAGCAGGGGCACCTGCCCAGTCCTCAACGGAAGCCGAAGACCACTGCGTGACAGGTGGGCCGTTCAGGTAATCGGAAGCCTGGGCGAGAACGTCACCGGGGGAGTCGCCGCTGAGAGCAAGTCTGACCGGTTGGAAGCCCTGCGCCACGTCGTAACGGTGCAGCCCGAATACCCGCGACTCTGGATCAGTGAACGTCTTGGTCACGTACTTGGACAGATATCCGGCTGCCTTGCGGGCCTCGGACAAAGCCCCGGAGCCGACCGGCAAGTCACCCAGCAGCTTGATATGGACGTGCCCGCGGCCCCACACTTCTCTGATCAGGCGCTGCCGGATGTATTGGCCGACGGCGAAGTGGGCATGTAGGCCGTGATCTGTCTTGTGCCACTCCGGAACCCAGGCGTATGGCAGTGGAGAGCCACCAAGTCCTGACCGGAGGTCCCGGAAAAATGCGCCAAGATGGGAGCGCAGTTCCTGCGGATCATGGCAGGGCTTTGCGTATGTGAGGGTGCCGAGACGGTTGAGCCGGTTTGCTGCACAGTAGCGGCGAAGTTTCGACCGTGCCCGCTTCCCGGCCTCCGCAGCCGCACGCTCTGGATCGGCAGCAGAGCCTTTTGCCACGAACGCGCGGTTTGGTTTGTACGACGACCGGAACCCACCGCCGCCCTCGCCGGCATCCGGAAACAGCGAGAAGAACCAGCCGGCATCGGCGGCGATGAGCCGGCCAAGAGAAGTGCTGACAGGTGACGTAGACATAGGACCCCAAGAGAACGAAACCGACAAGGAATCGCCAAGGTCCACTGAGAAAAGAAAACAGAAGTTGATTTTCGACAGGGGCCTCAGCATCCGGTCTCGCTCCGGCGGGCCCAACTCTGTCATTTAACCGTGAGCATTCCGTATGGACGCGGGCCTACCACGCTGCTCAGCCCCTCAGGAAGGCCACCTGCTAAGAATCCATACCGGCCCTGAGTTGGTCCTGCCGGGTACTGCAATGCGCCCATCTTGCCACACGAATTACACGGCTGTCACTACCTGCCGCGGGACCGTTCGTCCTCGGACGCTGAGCGTCCTCCGGGCGCTGCGTCCCTTGCCATCTGTCCCTGTGGTTTGGGTTCTCGGTCTGCTGGGACACTTCCGAGTTATGTTGCTATTTCAAGTAAAGGCGG